>NZ_JABURH010000100.1:77036-85246 GCF_014762765.1 Alcanivorax sp. | reverse complement strand
TCCGAGCTGCGCCCGGATACGCCGGACCCGGTGGTGGGCCTGATTACCGAGTGGACCACCGAAGATGGTCACAAGGAGCAGCGCTCCGAGGAATCCGATCTGGGCGGCACCATGCGTTTGGGTGGTCAGGAATGTATTCTGGAGGCAGGTAGTCGTGCTGCTGAATGTTATGGCGGCACCCGAATTGTCGAGCGTCACCGTCATCGCTACGAAGTGAACAACAATTACCTGCCACAGCTGGAAGGCGCCGGTCTGAAGATCGTCGGTCGCTCAACTGATGGCGAGCTGGTGGAAGTGATCGAAGTGGCGGACCACCCGTGGTTTGTGGCTTGTCAGTTCCACCCGGAGTTTACCTCGACTCCCCGTGACGGGCATGGTCTGTTCAAGGGCTATGTGGCTGCAGCTCTGGCGGAACAGAAAGCACACTAAGGAAAGGGTGTACGCGTTATGCAAAAGACCATCAAGCTCGGCGACCTGGAATTTGCCAACGACAAGCCCATGGCCCTGTTCGGTGGCATGAATGTGCTGGAATCCCGGGACATGGCCATGCAGGTGGCGGAAGCCTATGCGGAAGTGACCAGCAAGCTGGGCATCCCCTGGGTATTCAAGGCAAGTTTCGACAAGGCCAACCGTTCCTCACTGAGTTCCTACCGGGGCCCGGGCATGGAAGAGGGCCTGAAGATCTTTGAAGAGATCAAGCGGACCTTCAACTGCCCGCTGATCACCGATGTGCATGAACCCTATCAGGCCGCACCAGTGGCAGAGGTGTGCGATATCATCCAGTTGCCGGCCTTTCTGGCGCGGCAGACCGATCTGGTGGTGGCCATGGCGAAAACCGGTGCCATCATCAATATCAAGAAACCCCAGTTCCTGGCTCCCCACGAGATGAGCCACATCCTGCACAAGTGCGAGGATGCCGGGAACGATCAGCTTATCCTCTGCGAGCGTGGTTCCAGTTTCGGGTACAACAACCTGGTGGTGGATATGCTCGGCTTCGGCATCATGAAGAAGTTCAATTACCCGGTGTTTTTCGACGTGACCCATGCCCTGCAGAAGCCGGGCGGTCGCGCGGACAGCGCCGATGGCCGCCGTGCCCAGGTGGCCGAACTGGGCCGTGCCGGCATCAGCCAGGGTATCGCCGGACTGTTCCTGGAGGCCCATCCGGATCCGGATAATGCCAAATGCGATGGCCCCTGCGCCCTGCGACTGGACCGTCTGGAGCCATTCCTTGCCCAGATGCAAACCCTGGATAATACCGTCAAGGCACTGCCTGCCTTTGAAAACAACTGATTGAAGAGAGATTGACTGTCATGTCCAAGATCGTTGACATCAAAGCCCGCGAAATTCTCGACTCCCGTGGCAATCCCACCATTGAAGCCGATGTGGTTCTGGAATCCGGCGCCTTCGGCAGTGCCTGTGCTCCCAGTGGTGCCTCTACCGGTTCCCGCGAAGCGCTGGAACTGCGTGATGGCGACAAGGCCCGCTACCTGGGTAAGGGCGTCACCAAGGCCGTTGGCAATGTGAACTCCGCCATCCGTGAATTGCTGGTGGGAATGGACGCCAGTGACCAGAAGGCCCTGGACAAGGCCATGATCGATGCCGATGGCACCGAGAACAAAGCCAACTTCGGCGCCAACGCCATCCTCGCCGTTTCACTGGCAGCAGCGAAGGCGGCGGCGGTGGACCAGGGCAAGCCCCTTTACGAGTACATTTCCGACCTGCAGGACGATGACAACGAGTACTCCCTGCCGGTACCGATGATGAACATCATCAACGGTGGTGAGCACGCTGATAACAACGTGGATATCCAGGAATTCATGATCCAGCCGGTGGGCGCCCCCACCGTGGCCGAAGCGATTCGCTACGGCGCCGAGATCTTCCACGCCCTGAAAGGCGTGCTGAAAAAGCGTGGCCTGAACACGGCAGTGGGGGATGAAGGTGGTTTCGCCCCGGATCTGCCCAGCAACGAGGCAGCCCTGGAAGCGATCATGGAAGCCATTGAAATCGCTGGCTACAAGGCCGGCGATGACGTGACCCTGGCCCTGGATTGCGCTGCCAGCGAATTCTACAAAGACGGCAAATACGTGCTGGCCGGCGAAGGCCGCAGCATGAGCTCTGAAGAATTTGCCGATTACCTGGCCGAGCTGTGTGATCGTTATCCGATCATTTCCATTGAAGACGGCATGGACGAATCCGACTGGGATGGCTGGAAAATCCTCACGGAAAAGCTGGGTAATAAAATTCAGCTGGTGGGCGACGATCTGTTCGTGACCAACACCAAGATCCTCAAGCGAGGCATCGATGAAGGGGTGGCAAACTCCATCCTGATCAAGTTCAACCAGATCGGTTCTCTCACCGAAACCCTGGATGCCATCAAGATGGCCAAGGACGCCGGCTACACTGCGGTGATTTCCCACCGCAGTGGCGAGACCGCCGACAGCACCATCGCTGACCTGGCCGTGGCCACTGCCGCAGGCCAGATCAAGACCGGCTCCCTGTGCCGTTCCGATCGGGTGGCCAAGTACAACCGCCTGATTCGTATTGAACAGGAACTGGGACGCGCTGCTTACCATGGTCGCAAAGAGTTCAAGTTCCTCGGCTAAGTAATGTCAGATACCGGGACCAGCAGGACAGTAAGAGGATCTGGCAAGCGGGAGACCATGCAGTTGTCTCCCGCCAGACAGATAGTGATTGCGCTGCTGGCTCTGGTGTTTGTCGGCCTGCAGGCCCGCTTGTGGTTTGGTGAGGGCAGTTTGCGACATGTGGCCACTCTGGAAAAAGAGGTGGCCAGGCTCAAGCAGAGCAATGCCAAACTTAACGAGCGCAACCGGCTGATGGCTGCCGACGTGAAAGATCTCAAGCAGGGCACCGAAGCGGTGGAAGAGATCGCCCGCAAGGATCTGGGCATGATTCGCGATGGTGAGACTTTTTTTCTGATTCTCGAACAACCCCGGGGCGGCGAGTGAATCCTGTCATTAGCGGCCCTCTCTACGCGGTGGTACCGGCTGCCGGTATCGGTGAACGCATGGGGGCGGGTTTTCCCAAGCAATACCTGTCACTGGCCGGCAAGACCCTGGCCGAGCATACTCTCAATCGCTTGTTGTCGTTTGCCCCTATCGATCGGGTTCTGGTAGCGGTTTCTGCACAGGATCCCTGGTGGCCGACGCTGGGAGTTTCTTCTCATCCCCGTATTGCCACCGTAAGCGGTGGAGCCGCACGGGCCGAATCCGTGCGCAACGGCGTTGCCAGGGCACTTGAGCTGGGAGGTGAGAATGCCTGGGTGCTGGTCCATGACATGGCGCGGCCCCTGGTGCGGTTGTCTGATATCCAGAACCTGCTTGACCAGACCGACGGCCAGGGCGCCATCCTGGCATTGCCGGTGGTGGATACCATCAAGCAGGCTGACGACGACAATCATATCGCTGCCACCCTGGATCGTGACTGCATCTGGCGGGCGCTGACACCGCAACTTTTTCCTGCACGTGCGCTGCTTGATGCCCTGCAGGGCGATCTGGCCGGTATTACCGATGAAGCGTCTGCCATGGAAAGGGCAGGTTGCTGTCCCGCATTGGTGGCCGGACATAGCGACAATATCAAGATTACTGTCCCGGAAGATCTGGCGCTGGCTCGCTATTATCTGGGCCGTCAGCTGGGCGATGAGGAGAGCATGTTTTGAGTATCCGTATCGGCCAGGGCTTTGATGTGCATGCCTTCTGCGAAGGCGACCATGTCATGCTGGGCGGCGTGGCGATTCCTCATGCCCAGGGTCTCAAGGCTCACTCCGATGGCGATGTGGCCCTGCATGCCCTCTCCGACGCTTTGCTCGGTGCCCTCGCTCTGGGGGACATCGGCCACTATTTTCCGGATACAGACCCGCAGTGGAAGGGCGCCGATTCCGGCAAGTTGTTGGCCGCCATCTATCGGGATGTCACCGCTGCCGGTTGGCAACTGGGTAATGCGGATATCACTGTCATCTGCCAGGCTCCCAAACTGGCACCTCATATCGGCGCCATGCGCCAGCGTATTGCCGACCTGCTTGGTTGTCAGGTGGAGCAGGTCTCCGTCAAGGCCACTACCACGGAAAAACTTGGTTTCACCGGCCGCAAGGAAGGTATTGCGGTGCAGGCCGTGGTACTTGTGGAGTCTCGATGAGTCTTCCCTGCGCCCATGGCGGCCCGGCATCCACCGGGGTGCTGAAAGCCTCCCCGGCAGACTTCCAGGTATTCGAGCACATGCATGTGCTTCCGGAAGGCGAAGGCGAACACCTGTGGCTGGAGATCGAGAAGATCGGCTGGAACACCGAGGATGTGGCGCTGTTATTGGCCAAACAGGCAGGTGTTCACCGTCTGGCAGTGGGCTACAGCGGCCTCAAGGACAAGCATGCAGTAACCCGTCAGTGGTTCAGTCTGCACTTGCCGGGCAAGGCGGATCCTGAATTTGTCTGGCCTGAAGGGTTGCGGCTTTTGCAGGGATTGCGCCACCGTCGCAAGCTGAACCGGGGTACCCATCGCGCCAACGGTTTTGTGCTTCGTGTCACCGATTTCCAGGGGGATCGCCAGCAGCTGGAGCAACAACTGGCCACGATTGAGCGTCAAGGGGTGCCCAACTATTTTGGTGAGCAGCGTTTTGGTCGCGGCGCCGGTAACCTGGTGCGTGGGACTGAGTGGTTGCGCGGGGGGGAAGCGCCGCGTAAGAAAGCGCTGCGCGGTTTGTGGCTGTCCGCGGTGCGCAGCGACTTGTTCAACCAGGTCCTTGCCGAGCGCGTTAACCGCCAGTGCTGGGATAGGGTGCTGGCCGGTGATCTGCTACAGCCGCAAGGTAGTCGCGGCCTGTTCCCTGCGGACGATGACACAGATGCCGACAAAAGAGTGATCGCAGGCGAGGTTAACCCCACCGCCCCTTTGCCGGGGTTGCCGGGCATGGCATCATCTGGCCCTTGCCGGGAACTGGAGCAGCAGGTGCTTGCACCTCATGCCGCAGTGATTGACGGCCTGTGCAAGGTGGGCGTTGACGAAGCTCGTCGGGCCACACGCTTGCCGGTACGGGACTTGCAATGGTCCTGGCAAACGGAAAGGGAAGGGGAAGTGTGTCTGGAGCTGGCGTTTACGCTGCCCACAGGCGCTTTTGCCACGACAGTGATGGCGGAAATTATAAAGCCTGAATAATCCGCCGAGAGGCAAATCCAGAGGCAAAAGAAGTACAGATGGATATCCAACTTAGTGGCATCGGCATGACCTCTGCACGGACCCGGGATCGTCTGGTGCAGCGGCTACGCGATGCCGGCATCATTGACGAGCGGGTACTTGATGCCATTCGCAATACTCCACGTCACCTGTTTATTGAAGAAGCCCTGGCTCACCAGGCCTACGACGATACCGCGCTGCCCATCGGCCACGGCCAGACCATTTCCCAGCCCTGGGTGGTGGCCCGTATGACCGAATTGCTGATCGCTAACGGCAGGCCCACCAAGGTACTGGAGATCGGTACCGGCTGTGGTTATCAGACAGCGGTGCTGGCCCAGTTCTGTGATGCACTTTATTCCGTGGAACGGATCCGGCCGTTACAGGATCAGGCGCGCAAGCGGTTGATAAAGCTGGGCTTGGCGCGGGTACAACTCAAACATGCGGATGGTGGTTTCGGCTGGAAGAGCGAAGCTCCCTTTGATGGCATTCTTGCCGCCTGTGCCCGTGCAGAAATTCCCGATGATTTGTTGTCACAACTGGCAGACGGCGGTCGCCTGGTGATGCCGGTGGGTGGTGATCGCCAGCAGATCCTCACGGTCGTCGACCGCGACGGAGACAAGTTTCATGTGCAATCACTGGATGCTGTTCGTTTTGTGCCGTTCCAGCGTGGGGTAATGCGATAAGGCAGCTACAAGCTTCAAACTGCAAGCTACAAGGCGCGACCAGAATGGAAATTAGCGAATAAGCATTGCCCGCGCCCAATCGTCTGGAGCGCGGAATCTGGTGGCGATGAAACTACAATACTGAGCCCGTGTTGCAGCTTGAAGCTTGTAGCTTGCGGCTTATCAACAACGCAGGGGCAACATGATCCGACCCGGTATTTTCTTTCGCGGCATGGCCATGGGCGCAGCTGATGTGGTGCCCGGGGTGTCTGGTGGCACCCTGGCGTTGATCACCGGTATTTATGAAGAATTGATCGACACCCTGGGTGGGCTGACGCCGCGCTTGCTGAAGGTATGGCACCAGCAAGGCTTTGTGGCGTTCTGGCAACAGGCCAACCTGACCTTTCTGGTAACCCTGCTGGCAGGTATCTTTACCAGTATTGCCTTGCTGGCCCGCCTGATTACCTGGTTGCTGGACACCCACCCGGTGCCGGTGTGGGCCTTCTTCAGCGGCCTGATTCTGGCCAGCATTTTTCTGGTATTGAAACCCCTGCAACAACGGGGGGGCGTTCAGATTGCTGCCTTTGTAGCGGGTACCGGTGTGGCTGTGGCCATCGGGCTGGCACCAGCCCTGTCGTCGCTGGGCAGTGGTGCGACGGTGTTCTTCTTTAGTGGCATGCTTGCCATCTGCGCCATGATCCTGCCTGGCATTTCCGGCAGTTTTATCCTTCTTTTACTGGGAATGTACCAACCGGTGCTGGAGGCCGTGAAGCAAGGTGAGATAACGTTGTTACTGGCCTTTATGGCCGGCTGCGCCATCGGGCTGCTGAGCTTTGTGCATGTGCTGAAATGGACCCTGCACCATTACCACGACACGGTGATGGCCTTGCTGGCTGGTTTCATGGCGGGGTCATTGTTGAAACTGTGGCCCTGGCGTATATCAGGTGAACAGGGGCTGGCCGATCGTTGGCTGACACCTGCAGAATACGCCACGTTGACCGGTGAAGGTTCGCAGCTGGCCCTAGCTCTGCTTTCCGCGTTACTGGCGGCGGTGCTGGTGTGGCTACTGTATCGGGTCGCACCCGTGCATAATGTTGCGCAGGGCTCGTAGTCAATGAATTTCTGGTACCGCGGCTGCCGGTACCATTTCGACGGAGTGGGTGATGGTGTGCCAACGGCCGACAGGCAGCGATGCATTCTGATGCGTAGTCTGGCGACGGCATTGATCTTCCTGATGGTAAGCGGCTGCAGCGCGGGCAATTTCGCGCCGGTCGTGGATATCTACGGGCAAGAGCCGCGAACCAGCAAGGTCACTGCTGGCACCCATGAAGTGCGTAGCGGAGAGACCCTGTACTCCATTGCCTGGCGTTATGGCTGGGACTATCGCGAGCTGGCCAGGGCCAACAGGATTCCTGCGCCCTATACCATTTATCCGGGGCAGCGCATTTCCCTGGCGCTAAAGGCGCCATCCAGCAGTGGCTCCTCGGCCCCGGCAATCACCAGCAAACCAGCACCGAAACCCGTCAGCAAACCTGCCAGTAAAGCGGAACCTGCCAAGCCGCAAAAAACGCCGGAATCCAAACCCGCTGATACTGCCTCGGCTGGCTCCACGGTGGGGCCAGTGAGCTGGCGCTGGCCAGCCGGGGGGCAGGTGGTAGAAACCTTCTCCAGCGATAACCATGGACGAAAGGGAATCGCTATTTCCGGCAAATCCAACAGCCCTGTTGTGGCAGCAGCGGATGGGCGGGTGGTGTACCGCGGCAGCGGTTTGACCGGCTATGGCAATCTGCTGATTCTCAAGCATAGTGATCGCTGGTTAAGCGCCTACGCTCATAATGACAGGATGATGGTAAAGGAAGGGGATGCGGTAAAAGCCGGGCAGCAGATCGCCGCCATGGGGGCTACGGGTACTTTCCGTACCCAGCTGCATTTCGAGATTCGCAAAGATGGTAAACCAGTGGATCCGCTCACGTATTTACCGAAGAAATGACACCTTTGTTCTCTAACGGAATCCATCCATGACCACTGAAACCCGCCGGCAACATCGCCTCCTTATGGTTGCTGCCCTGTCGTCGATCATTACGGCCTTGCTGCTGATTGCGGCCAAGACGGCGGCCTGGCTGATGACCGGTTCTGTGAGCCTGCTGGCGTCGCTGGTGGATTCGGTGATGGATTCGCTGGCCTCACTGATCAATTTCTTCGCCATTCGTTATTCCCTGGTGCCTCCTGATGAGGAGCATCGGTTTGGTCATGGCAAAGCGGAGGCACTTGCTGGGCTGGGTCAGGCAGTTTTTATCGCCGGATCGTCGATATTCCTGATCCAGCAGTCGGCTCTCAAACTGATGGACCCGCAGCCGATTGAGCA
>NZ_JABURH010000100.1:74489-76713 GCF_014762765.1 Alcanivorax sp. | reverse complement strand
CAGTTGCTGCTGGACCGGGAAATTCCGGGCGATGTACGTGATGTGGTGGGTGCTATCGTGGCAGAACATCCACAAGCGCTGGGCTTTCATGACCTGCGCACCCGCCAGTCCGGCCGCACCCAGTTTATTCAGCTGCACGTGGATATGGACCAGAACCTGTCGTTACGCGAAGCTCATGATCTGGCCGAACGTATCGAACTGCGAATCCGTCAGGCCTATCCCGCGGCGGATGTGATTATCCATCAGGATCCGGTGGCCGTAGGCCCCAGTGTGTCGGTGCAGACTCCCCATAATAGCGGTTCCTGAGGGGGTTGTTACCTGCCGCCTGTGCTGTGCGGTCAAGGCGCACTGTTAGAGTAAACACATTGTATTCATGTGGTCTTTTGAGTAGCTTCAAGGCTGTGTTTTTGCGTTGAGGACAGACCATGAAAAGCCAGCTTCAGGCGCGGCGGGTTTCCGCCATCTGGCAACAGGGCATGGCCCGCCGGCGATTTTTAAAATGGGGCCTGCTGGGCTCCGCCGGAGTGGCAGCTGTCGCCGCTGGTGGCTTTGCCCTGCTACGTCGCTCTCCTCTGGATCAGCAATCTGCGCCTGCCTGGGCGCAGGGGCTGTCTGATGCGGAATATCATCTTTTCAATCGCGCACGGCAGGTACTTTTGCCCGTTGACGGCACTGCGTTGCTGCCCAGCGAACAGGTACCTGTTGTGAAAAACGTGCAAACCCTGCTTGGGCATTTGCATCCTCTGACACGAAAGGAGGTTGCTGCAGGTCTGGGCTTGTTTGATAACGCCGCGGTGCTCACTCGAGGCAGCCGGTTTGTCGATTTGAATGATGAGGATGCCCGTGCCTATTTCGATAGCTGGGGGCAGGGCAATGTTATCCAGCGAACCCTGGCCACCGTTATCAAGCAGCTTGTCTATAGCGGCTATTGGCAGGATTCCGCTACCTGGCCACCCACTGAGTTCGATGGACCGGTGAGTGACAAGTGGGGGCTGGAGTATCTGGGTAATGCGCCCCTGCCAGACAGTGTGGCTGACGGGGAGGCAAGGGCATGAGCGAAGTGAAATGGCAGGCTTCCGGACTGCGAGTCCATCAGGCCAGTGATGTCACCCGCGATCATCTACAGCTGGAAGCGGATGCGGTCATCGTCGGTTCCGGCGCCGGTGGGGCTGTCAGTGCCTATGAGCTGGCCAAACGTGGCTTCAAGGTGTTGGTACTTGAAGCGGGACCCTATGTGCCTTCCAAAGACTTCACCGAGAACTTTACCGACAGCCTGGACACCCTCTATCAGGACCACGGCAGCCAGAGTAACAGCGACGGCGATTTGCTGGTGCTGCAGGGGGCCTGTGTTGGTGGCTCCACGGTGGTCAATGGCTGCGTCTGTTTCCGAACCCCGGACTTCATTCTGCAGGACTGGCAGCGGGATTTCGGGCTGAGTGAACTCACTGCGGAAGAGCTGTCGCCGTATTTTGATGAAGTGGAGAAAAATCTTGCCGTTCACGATAACGGTGAACATGAAATTCCCCAGCACGGTCGCCTGATCCGCGCCGGTGCCAATCGGCTGGGCTGGTCGGTGAAACCCCTAAAGCGCAATATCCGCCAGTGCGGTCTCACCGGACATTGTCTGTCCGGCTGCAAGACCGAGCGTAAACAGTCCATGCTGGTAACCTATCTGCCCTGGGCTGCCGCCCATGGGGCACAGATTTACGCGGATACTCGAGTCGAAAAAATCGTTACCCGTGAAGGCAAGGCAAGCGGTGTGGAGGCGACCATTACCCGCCACGATGGCACGGTGGCGGCAACACTGTCGGTGTCTGCTCCCCGTGTGATTCTTGCTGCCGGGGCAGTGCAGACTCCCGTGCTGCTGCTCAAGAACGGGCTGGGTAACCGCTCAGGGCAGGTGGGCAAGAATTTTGCCTGCCACCCCTCCCTGTATGTGCCGGCACGCTATCCTGAGCCGGTGTACCCTTGGCGTGGTGCCATGCTCGGCGTCTATGTGGACGAGTTTCTGCATCCAGACAAGGGTGGCTTCGTGCTGGAAGACGGCGGGGCAGGGTTGGTGGAGCTGACCATGGCCGCCGAGCCCGGTACCGGCAAGCCGTTCATGGACTATATGGCCAACGCCAAGTATCTGGCGGGACTGGTAACCCTGATCCATGATCATAATGTGGGCAGCATCGAATGGGATGGTGAACGCAAGAAGATCAACTACCAGCTCAGCAAT
>NZ_JABURH010000100.1:0-73930 GCF_014762765.1 Alcanivorax sp. | reverse complement strand
GGGCCTGCCCAGGAGAGGGTTAGATGAATAACAACAAGCGTGCGCCGCTGCCCGGCTTTCTTGCCGGACTGGAGCCATTGAGTCGTCGCAGTTTTCTGCGTAGCTCCGTGCTCGCCAGCGCCGCAGTTACCTCCGGTTGTGCCAGTATGTTCGGGCGACGAAATGCCCCGGAAGCGCTGCAATACCATAGCCTCAATCAGGATGAAGCCCGGGTTATTACCCGCCTGACCGAGGTCATGTTACCCACTGCCAGTTATGGGCTGCCATCCAGTACCGAGGTCGTGCCGACGGTCAAGAATGTGGACGCCATGACACAGCGTATGCCCCAGCAGACCCGCGAGTTGCTCGGCCTGGGTATCTGGGTGTTCAACAACCGCCCCATGGTCAGCTTCAAGTTCAGCCAGTTCACCTCCCTCTCCGATGACAAGGCTCTCGATTACGTTAACGCCATGCAGGAAGGGTCGTTCTTCGAGCGTGGCCTGATGACCACGCTGAAAGCCCTGGTGGCATTGAACTACTGGCGTGATGAGCGCACCTGGCCGGGGCTGGAATACCACGGACCGGTGACCGAAGTGTGGGGCGTGCGGCGTCTGGGTAATGCACCGTTGCCGCGAGCCTGACAGGGGGAATTATGGCTTTTGTACGTGTCGCCCGTGACGGTGTCCCCGTCACCGAGGCAAAAGATGTGGCCCTGGACGCAAACCTGGGCAAACGCTTCACTCTGAAAACCGATGTGGTGGTGGTGGGCTCCGGTGCCGCCGGTTCCATTGTGGCCTATGAAATGGCGAAAGCCGGCCGTGATGTGCTGGTGCTGGAATCCGGCCGTTACTATCCCAGCTCCCGGTTTACCGAGCATCTGGGCGATACCATGACCCAGATCTATCAGGATCAGGTTGGCCAGGTGAATACCACGGCGGACATCATCTTTGTTCAGGGAGCCTGTGTCGGTGGCTCCACGGTGATTGGCGCCTGTGTGATGGAAGAGCCCGGTGACGAGGTGCTGGATGGCTGGGCCAGCCAGTACGGCCTGGAGAATCTGTCCGCGGAAAAGTTCCGGCCCTATCTGGATGGCGTGGCCGATCAGTTGCAGATCCATATCAACGAGGCCCACGAGATCAATGCCTGTGCCCACAAGGTGATTCAGGGCTGCGAGAAAATGCAGTTTTCCTGGAAACCGGCCCAGCGCAATGTGAAGCAGTGTGCCTTGACCGGACACTGCCTGGCTGGCTGCCCCTCCGACCGGAAAATGAGCTCCCTGGTGACGCATCTACCCTGGGCTGCCGCCTATGGCGCGCGGATCTTTTCAGATACCGAAGTGGTGCGCGTACTGACCCGTGATGGCCGTGCCCGGGGGGTGGAAGCGCGTATTACCGACCCGGACAGCGGCGCCCATGTGGCGGACATGCAGGTGGATGCGGATATGGTGGTATTGGCCGCCGGTGCCATTCATACACCACTGATCATGCAGCGTAGTCAGGTGGAAGATCGCAGTGGTCAGTTGGGCCGCAACCTGTCGATTCAGCCCTTCACCCAGGTACTGGGCAAGTTCAAGGAGCCGTTGTACGGTTTCCGGGGCGCATTGGTCGGGGTGCAGGTAGATGAATTCACCCGTACCGATGGCTATACCATCTTCTCGGGCTTGGCAGAGCCCGAATCCTTGCTGGCCCAGGGTGACATGAAGGCGGGCAAGGCCCACATCGACTTCATGAAAGACTACAAGTACTACGCCGGGGTGAATGCGTTCAGCACCGACCAGGGCAGAGGGTATGTGGAATGGTCCGGAGATGCCTATACCGGTGACAAGACCATTCACTGGAACCCGAACCGGGAAGAGTTCAACAACATGAAGGCATCCGCCGCACTGGCAGCGCGGATCTTCTTCTCCGGTGGTGCGGAAAAGGTCTATATGCCCACCTTCCAGAATCTGGAAGTGGATTCGGTATTCGCGCTGGATGAAACCCTGGACAAGGTGGATTTCGGTCTCAAGGGCATGTACACCTTCCGGGCTAACAGTTTCAGCCCCCACGGCACCTGCCGGATGGGGTCTGACCCCTACGAGGCGGTGGTGGCGCCCACAGGGCAGGTGTATGGCACAGCAGGGCTGTTCGTGGCCGATGCCAGCCTCATCCCCGAACCGATGACGTCGCCGGTGCAATGGACCGTACAGGCGCTGGCCCAGTACGTGAGCGATCAGATCAACGAGAACGCGCACAGCTACTTTATCGGTTAACCAGGAAACAGGCTCCGAGACAGACCTGGCGTCCTGTCTCGGGGCCACCGTTCTTTCTGAGTGGAAGCCTCGCCACCTCCCGGTCCGACCTCGCTTTTTCTCAGTTAACTCAGTGCCCTCTGTGGTGAAAAGTTGATTTCCTGCTGGTAGCCGCGACGCAAATCGCGGCTACCACGGCGTCATTCGCCATCCCCGCCTGTGCTAGCATTGATGCCCTAATCGGCACGGAATTTCAGGAGAGTGATCATGCCGGGTTTCGAGTTCGCAACCACCCATCGTGTGTTGGTAGAGGCGGGTGCCGCCGGGCGTTTGCCCGAGCTTTGTCAGGAGCGGGGCGCGAGCCGTGTGCTGTTGGTCACGGATCCGGGCCTTCGCAGTACGCCGCTGCTTGGGCCGGTGGAAGACAGCTTTCGGGAAGCGGGAATGCCGCTGGCCATCTTTGATCAGGTCAGTGCTGATCCGGCAGACACCATTGTCCTTGATGCCGCCCGCCAGGCCCGTGAGGAACGGGCCGATCTGGTGATCGGCTTCGGGGGCGGTTCTTCCATGGATGTGGCCAAGCTGGTGGCCTTGCTGGCGCATCCGGATGCCAACCAGCAGCTATCGGATATCTACGGTGTGGGACTGGCAACCGGACCGCGCTTGCCGTTGATACAGGTGCCCACCACGGCAGGTACGGGCTCGGAAGTGACCCCGGTGGCCATTGTTACTACCGGCGCCACTACCAAGGCCGGTGTGGTAGCACCATCGCTGCTGCCGGATTTGGCGGTACTGGATGCGGAGCTGACACTGGGCCTGCCGGCCCATGTGACCGCTGCGACCGGCGTGGATGCCATGGTCCATGCCATCGAGGCCTACACCAGTGCCCACAAGAAAAATCCTTATTCAGATATGCTGGCCCGTGAAGCGCTTCGCCTGCTGAGTGACAACCTCGTTACCGCAGTGAAAGAGGGCGGCAACCTGGCGGCCCGTGAGGCCTGTCTGCTGGGGGCCATGATGGCCGGGCAGGCCTTCGCCAACGCGCCGGTGGCTGCCGTACATGCGCTGGCCTACCCCCTGGGTGGGCATTTTCATATCCCCCACGGCTTGAGTAACTCCCTGGTGCTACCGGAAGTGCTGAAATTCAATGCTGTTGTTGCGGCGCCCTTGTATGCAGAGCTGGCACCGATTCTCAGCGATCAGCCCTTCACGGATGCCAGCAGCGGTGCCCAGGCGCTGATTGGTGCTCTGGAGACTCTCATTGATGCGGTTGGCTTGCCGGTGCGCCTGCGTGATGCCGGGGTCAGTGAAGACAGCCTGGAGACCCTGGCTGCGGATGCAATGCTCCAGCAACGTTTGCTGGTCAATAATCCACGGGAAGTGTCCGAGGCGGATGCCCTGGCGATCTACAAGGCGGTGTACTAATGGCAGAGAAGGGTAACCGACCAGATCGTGGCGAGTATGGCTATCTCTGCCCTGTGGACAGCCGCTGGAGCGACAACGACATCTACGGCCATATCAACAATGTGGTCTATTACAGCTATTTTGATTCCACCATCAATCGCTATCTGATCCATCAGGGAGGGCTGGATATACATGGCGGGGAGCACATTGCCTATGTAGTCAGCTCCGGTTGTGATTATCTGGAGGCTGCTGCCTATCCGGAGTCGCTGGTGGTGGGCATGAAAGTGGACAAACTGGGTAACAGTTCAGTGCGTTACGGCCTGGCATTGTTCGGTGCTGCAGGCCCAGCCAAGGCAACCGGTTTTGTGGTCCATGTTTTTGTGAATCGGGAAAGCGGCCGGCCGGTACCTATCCCGGAGCGGTTACGGGCAGCGCTGGAAAAACTTGTCTGACTGGCAAACACGTTTTCCTCTCGGGAACCACTCCAATGGGAAGAGGATAGGGTAGTGTGCACTGAGCCGAAGGCGAACTGCACCATCAAACGCCGAATCGGTGCAGTTCGCCTGAGGCTCAGTGCACCCTACGCATTAACAGCCAAGACGAGGTTGCCCTCATTACAAAAAAAGCCCGGTTTTTTGAGCCGGGCTTTTTTGTGACCGATGGATACGGTCAGTTCGGGAAGAAGTTCAACTTGTAGTCTCCCTTCCAGGTTTCCACATTCATGGCACCAAAGTTCATGCCTTTTGCGATCAGCATGATGCGTCTTTCCAGTTGGCTGTCGCCCAGCTGGCTGGATTTCACTTTCACATCCTGAACATCGCCGCTGGGGGCGATAACCAGATAGAGAACCACTGTGCCTTGCAGGGCAGGGTTGCTGCGCAGCGCACGCTGGTACTGGCTGTTGAACTTGCCAGCGTAGCGGTCGAATACGCGTCGCAGCTGTTCCTGGGTACGGCGGCTCTTGCCGTCGCTGCCCTTGCGGGTCGTACTGGCTACCTGGCCGGATTCGGCAATCTTGCTGTCCACCTTGCCGCCGCCCACGGTACCGGCGGACAGGGTACCGCCACCGCCACCGCCGCTGGATGCCCTGGCGGTTGCCACGCCGCCAGAGCCGGCGCCGGCACGTTTGCCGATCAGATCCCGCTCAGCCTTGGCAGCAGTGTCGCCACCGGTGCGCAGGCTGTTGCCGGAATCCACCAGTGGCCCGATATCATCCAGACCGGCCAGGGAGTCGCCCAGATCTTCTTCAAGCCGAGCCTGCGCTTTTTCACGCGCCTGTTCCCGTCGTTCCTCGGTGGGGCGGGGAGGTGGCTCCGGTTTGGGCTCGGGCTTGGGTTCCGGCTTCGGCTCTTCCTGTTCTGGTTTTTCTTCCGGTTCTTCCTCTTCGGGCTCAGGTTCCGGTTCGGGCTCCGGCGGCGGTGGCTCCTTCTGTTTCTCAAGAACCAGCTGCGCCAGCCGGTCCGGGATCTCCTGCTGTTCCCGCGGATCCGGCTTTTCGATAGTGACCGATTCCACCAGGATCATCAGCAGCAATGACAGGATCAGCAGAATGATGACGATGCCGTAAAGGCGTCGGTCTTCCCCCTCTTGTTTGTCCCAGGGCAGGGAGCCATCAATGAGTATGCGCAGTTTGTTATTATTGTTCTGCGTCATTCAGACTCCTCCTCTGCCACTTTAAGGACAGCAAAGGCGACCTTGGTATAGGGCGTCTCCATGCAGCTGCGCATCAGTTTCTTGATGACCGCATAGGGCACATCCCGGTCGGCCTGAATCATCACCTCCCGCTCTTCTTCCGGATCCAGAGCCAGGGCCCGTGATGCACGGAATTTCAGCTCCTCTATCAGGGCATCGACGGTGCGCTCTTCCTGCGTTTTTACCGCCTGGGTATCAGCAATCTTGCGACCATCTATCACTACTGCGGTGGGGCTGACCTGAATAATGAGTACATCGTTGGGCAGTTCCTGCGCGGTAGATTCCGGTAGCTGGATATCCTGATCATCCGGCAGTTTGGCGGCGTTGTTGTTATTCACCAGCAGAAAGATCAGCAGGATGGTGAAGATATCCATCAGTGATGTCAGGTTCAGGGCGGCAACGGTCTTGTTGCGGCGATGATGACGGGACATACGGCGCGCGCGGGCTGATTTCTTCATGCGTCACCTCCCGTGCTGGCAGCCTGATCCTGTGGTGCCGAGCCGATGCTGATGCTCGGGAACAGCTCTTTCTTGATGGTCTGACCATTGATCTGCGTGTTGTACAGACGCACAGCGTCCATTGTGTGAATCATCACCTCATAGGGGGTGTCATCCTCACAAAGCAGGGTAATGGCGGTTTCCTCAGGAAACTTTTCTTTCAGGGTAACGAGATAGTCGTGGAGGGCGGCGCTGTTGTGTTTGCCGTCCTTATTGTCCACGATTTTCAGTACGGCACTGGTGTTGCGGTCCACCACTTCGTAGCGGTTACCGTAAATAAGCACTTCCAGTACCAGCTTGTCTTTTTCGTCGTCTTCCGAGGGGGTGCTGCTGTCATTCACCGCGGGCAGGTTCAACTGCAGGATGGAGACCTGCGCGAAGACCGCGTTGATCAGCAGAAACGGAATCAGCACTACCATCAGATTCAGAAAGGCAGTGATGTTCAGTTCCACATCGGTGTCGCGCGAACGTCGTCTGCGAAATCGCATACCGGATCCTTACACCAGATTGGCGAAAACAAGAAAGTACGGCTTATTGGCCGTCGTTCTTGCGCTCTTGCTGGGCAGAAACCTGGCGGAAGACGTTAACGAATTTCACCGAGGCCATTTCCATGCTGTCCACCAGTTTGCCGGCCATGGCGTTGATAAAGGCAAAGGCCAGAAGCATGGGAATGGCGGCAATCAGACCGAAGGCGGTGGTGTTCATGGCAACGGAAATAGAGGCGGAAAGCAGGTCGGCTTTCTGTGCCGGGTCTGCACTGGCCACCGCGGTGAACGCGCTGATCAGACCGAGAATGGTACCTAGCAGGCCGAGTAGGGTAGCAATGTTGGCAAAGGTGCCGATGTAGGGTGTGCGGGCTTCCAGGCGCGGGATGATTTCCATCAGCCCTTCTTCCATGGCCAGTTCGATATCGTCGTGACGCTTGGCAGTCTTGGCGCGCTCCAGGCCATAGCCGATCACTTTGGCCATGCCGGTGTTGCTGCTGCTGACCACATCCAGGGCCTGGCGGAATTGGCCCTTGGCAATCAGCGGATAGACGTCTTTCCAGGTTTTCTGGTTTTTTGCCTTGGTGGCCTGGAGGTAGATGATGCGTTCCAGGGACAAGGCAAGGCCCAGGGCCAGGACGACCAGAATGGGATACATGAAGAAACCGCCATCCTGAATAAAGGTGATTGCGGTCTCAACAACGCCGTTGTTTTGCGCGGTGGCGGTGGTGGGCATGGACTTCTCCTGCGGTAATACCTGTTAGAGTTATTGTTTGTAGCGCAGCAAAGGCCGGTGATATGTCTGCTGCGGCTTCCCCAAAGCGCTAGTTTTTATCAGAAAAACGGCGTGGGTGCATCTAGTGATATTGACGGATCCGCTATTTCAGGAATAGATCATCGTTATCCGGCTCCTGATTGAGCAACTGGTGGTATTCGATTTCCCGCATCAACACCTCCTGATCCAGGGGTTCCAGCACCCGGTTAAGCAGGGAAGACGTGGGATCCTTTTTTTCCAGCTTGACCTCCCGGTCCTTCCAGGGCACCACGTTCAGCACCGTGGGGGCTTCCTGGGTGCCGATCACATTGGTGGATGCTTCTTCCTGGCCACCGGTTTCAGCGTGGCTGACTGCAGCATATGCAAAGGCAGTCATTACGAGTAAAAGGCGCATCAGTTCAACTCTCCATTCTTGTTGCCGGCATCCTGGTTTGCCACCGGCTGGCTGGGCGCATCCGGGGCCCTGCGCTGCAGATCCACAATCCAGTTAGCCACATTCTCATCCGGCAGTTTCTGAAGGTTCTGGTAAGCCTGGAAATGCTCCAGAGCCAGATTCAGATCCTGCAAATAGAGCTCGGCTAGCACCGCCAGGTTGAAATGGGCACGGGCATATTTGGGGTCCAGAACCAGCGCGCGCTCGTAATGAATACGGGCGTCGTCGAACTGGCCCTGTTCACGTAATGCCAGACCGAGGCCGTTATGGGCATAGGGGTTGGCATCGTTGACGGCCAGGGACTGTTCGAAGGCCTGTTGGGCCTTGGCGTAGTCCTCCTGTTCCATGTAGATCAGACCCACATTGAGCTGGGGACCGGAAAGCTGGGGAAAACGTTCTCCCAGTGAACGAAACATCACCAGTGCTTCCTTGTCTTTGCCTGCCATCCGGGCCTGTAGGGCACGGGCATATTCCGCCATCGCCTGCTCGGCATATTTCTCCACCTTGGGATCGTGGGGCACCGGTGGAATATGAATGGCATCGCTATCGGCAGCCGCGCCGCCGTCTTTTTGTTGCTCGTACTTGCTGGTACCGCCTTCGGCTGAGCCCTCCAGTCCGATGCCGCCTTTATTGGCACAGCCGGATAGCACCAGGGCGGCGAGCAGTGCGGTGGCCGCGCCCAGGCGGCCTCGATCAGTAAATGATATCCACATAGCTTTCCACCTGTTCAAACTTCGCATAGCGGCCGGGGATCAGTTCAGCCAGAGCGCCAAAGCTTTTCTTTACCCACTGGTCATAGATATCGTCGGTGACCAGATTGGTATTGGCGATAAGGATGTCGATGGCCTGGTCCTCGTAAGGGAAGGCCTTGTCTTCCAGCAGCATGGTATATTCTTCCAGCTCCAGTTCATCCAGCCCTTTGGGACGTTCTGAGGCGATCAGATCACGGGCTAGCACCCGGTACATTTCGCCGATTTTGTAGTTGGCGGCGGTGGCGTATTCTGCCACGCCGATATCCGCCACTGCCTGATAGTCGGCCAGGGCTTTTTTCATTATTGCGGTCTTGGCGGCCAGCGAGGTTTTCAGCGGCTGCGTAAGCGTAATACGCTTGAATTCCGTGAAGCTGGGTTCCGCCAGGGTAAAGCTGGCGTAGGCGGCCAGCCAGGCAACCCGGTCATTGGCTTCACTGCCGGCTTCCCGGTAACTGGCTACCAGTTGCTGCAGCCAATAGCCTTCCCGTTCGCTGTTGCCGGTTTTCCGGTTCAGCTCCACCAGACGGAACTGGGCTTCGGAGCGGAAATCGTAGGGCTGAGGCCACTCCTGAAGGTACTGCTGGTAGAGGCCAATGGATGCCTGAGGTTGTTCGGCCCGGTCTTGCATTTCTGCCGCTTTCCACAGCGCCTGACGGGAAAGTTCCGGATCGTCGCCCTTGTAATTGGCGGCGATCAACTGCAGCTCGCCGGCGGCGGCGGTGTAGTTGCCCTGTTTCTCGTAGGCAATGGCCAGCTTGTCCGGGATGGTGCTGGTGAGCTGATCGTCGGGATAACGCTGGCGGAAAGCTTCCAGAACCGGAATAGCATCGGCACTGCGGCCCTGATTGATAAACAGGGTAGCGGCATCGAATTCTGCGTTTTTGCGTACTGCGGCCTCCGGTACTGCCTGGCCCACGCGCAGGAAGGTGGCTGCGGCAATATCCAGGTTTCCTTGTTCCTGCTGCTGTTCAGCCTGACGGTAAATACTGATCGCCAGCTTTTCCCGGTATTCCGCCCGCTGCTCAGCGGGCATTTGCATATCGAGTAACTTGCCGTAGGCCATCTCGGCAACCTTGAAGCGACCCAGGTCGAACTCGCCATTGGCGATGGTGGCCCAGCCATAACGCATCAACTCGGTGGAGGGGGGCGGTTGGCGGTTGACCAGAAGGCCGGCCGTTTTTACGGCGCCTTCTACGTCACCCAGCGCGAGCTGATCCTCAGCGGTGTCATGCAGCACATTGGGGACTTCCGGATGTGCAGGGAAGCGTTGTCCGTATTGCTGGGCGCTGGCGATCTTCTTTGTCCGCCAGGTGCTTTCCTGTTCCGCATCCGGGCTGCTGTCAAGAATCTGCTGATAGGCCACCAGGGCATTGAAGGCGGCATCACCGCCTTTCTCGTAATCCTGGTATTGATAGGCGGTGCGTTCGAATTCGCTAATGGCAGCCGGGTAATCTTCAGCAGCGTAAAGGACTTCCGCATAGCGGTGATTGACCTTGGGCTGGTCTTCGCTGGCTGGCGGAGTATCCAGATATTCCTGGTACCAGCGCGCCGGGTCGCGGTAATCCGACGGCTTGCCGGATTTCTGGGCGAGCACATGGTGGTATTCGGCCAGATCGAGGATGTGTCCCTTGAGCAGCGATACATACTCTTCACGAATGTCGGGGTGACGACCCCAATAGTCGCTGTTTATGCCGTAGTGCTGGATAAATTTTTCCTTGGCAGGCAATACCAGGGTGGGGAAGCCACCTTTCTGGTAGGCATCGATCTGCAGGCTGGAAAACTCTGGTGCCAGGGTGGAATCCGGGTAGACCTGAACAAACATGTCGAAGGCTTCTGCCGCATCCCGGAAACGTTCCTGGCTCAGGTAGACCTGACCCAGGGAACGGTAGATGTCCGGTTCATAATCCCGCTTGCCGTTGCGGGAAAACCACTTCTTCACCGACTGTGGGCCATCCAGATTACTGAATGCCAAGCTCACCACGCGCTGGGTATCAGCGAACAGTTTGTTTTCCATACTGGTGTCATCATCGAGCTCACTGGCGCCGTTCAGATTATCCAGCAGAGTAAAGAAACTGCCCTGAGCCTGTTCGTAGTCGCCCAGTTTGTAATGACTCCAGCCGCGTTTGTAGAGCGCCTGGTTATAGAATTCATTGTTGGTGCCGCGTTTGATGACGTCTGCATAGGCTCGCTCGGCATATTCATAATCGCCGTCTGAGAACAGCATTTCGCCCCGGCGGAACTGGGATTCCAGTGCCCATTCACTGTCCGGATATTGTTCGACCAGGGAATCCAGGCTGGCACGGGCCTGTTCCAGATTGCCATCCATGGCATAGGCCTTGGACAGCAGATAATAGGCTTCGGCGCGCTGGTCCGGGTCAGTGGTACTGTCCAGCAGTTCCTGATACAGGGAAATGGCAGTGTTGTAGTCCACGTCCTGGTCGGCCAATGAGGGCGCCATGGTGCCGGCCAGATCCAGCAGTGCCAGTTTGCGCTCGGTATCCGGGGTGGTGTTCACCTGTTCCATGGTGTTGTCGTAGACGACCTTGTCGACTCTTTGTTCGAGACGCTCGTTGTCTGCGTCATCAATGCCCATTTCCTGTTCGGTGGCGGAAGAGAGGGCAAGGTCGGCCATGCGACGAAGGGTTTTGGCGCGACGTTCTGGATCATCAAATAATTCGGCGGCCTGCCTGTAGCTATTCAAGGCATCCTGAGTACTGGCGCTCTCCAGTTGCTGTTCTTCGATGATGATGTCGGTGCTTTCCAGATCCGCCAGGGTGGTTCCCCCGAAGCGGGCCTGTTGCTCCAGGGTGCCGTTCTGTGGCGAAGACGCACAGCCGCCAAGGGCAATGATTGCGGCGGCAAGGCCATGCAGGCGAAATCGGTTCACGATTCGTTCCTCTGTTTGCTGCCGTCTGATACCGAAGAGTCCTGCAGGCGGGCAATGGCCAGGTGAGCTTCGGCCAGCTGATCAGCCAGCGTTTGCTGGTTGGCCAGCAAAAGCGCAAGGGCATCGGCCTGCATGCTCTTTTCCAGAGCCTCAAGCGTGTCTTCGGTAAGACGCTTTATTTTTTCAATTCGCTGAGTCTGTTCGGCCAAGCGTTGGCCAAGGTCGTCCCGGGTGCGCAGGGTGGCATCACGGATCTGCTGTTGAACGGCAGCGATTCGCTCGCCCAGAACACCGCTTTCTACTCGTAATTGAGTAGCAGCTTGCTCCTGTTTTTCCCGTTGTTCTATCGACTGGTGGGCAATATCCCACAATAGCAGGCCACGCATGCGGCGCAGACGTAGAGCATTGTCATGGGTAGAGCCGGGCAGGGAACCGAACTGGCGAGCCATGGCATCCACTTTTTTCCACATGATGGCCTGTTCGGCACTGGCAACGTCTTCCGGCTTGCTCATGTCGACAAAATTGGGAATGGCGGAGGATACCTTGTCGCTGGAAAGGGCAAGCTGTTCCTGACGACTCATGTGACGAGTCATTTCACCTCGCACATGGGGAAGGTGGCGACTCAGGCTTTGCTGTTGGATCTGGTAGGTTTCCTCAAGTGCGGGCAGTGATTGTTGCCATTTTTTCACCATGCTCTTGATCTGGTGTATCTGCCGGTAGTGCTCGAAGCGTTGGGCGAAGGTATTGCCGGAAAACATCTTGTAGAGATAGGAGAGCTCGCTGCCCTGAGCCAGATCATTGCTGTTGGCGGGTAGCAGACCGGCCTGGTTGCTGTCTTCAGGCAACAGCGCTTCTGACCAGCCCGGCTTGGCGATGTTGTCGATAGCCCGCTGGATATCCTTCAGTGCCTGCCGGTATTCTGTAGCGGCATACTGGTAGCCGGCCAGAGCCTGGGGCAGGCCGCCCAGTTCCTCATAGGCCCGGGGGGCAAGCATGAGTGCTTCCTGTACTGACGGATGGCTGCTGTTACGACGAACGGCTTCAAGCCACAACGGCAGGGCGCGTTTTACATCCCCTGCCCGATAGTTCGCCAGGCCCAGCGCCAGCAGTGCGTCTTCAGAAAAGGGGCCATCGCTACGTACTTGGCGCAGGTCGGCACGGGCGCTTTGCAAGTTGCCTTCGCGCAATTCGGTCAGGCCGGAGGCCAGAGCGGCCCGGTCACGCAGGGCGAGAGCCTGATCTGAGCTGCCACCGGCTTCCAGCAGGGATTTGAGAAGGGCAACACCCTGAGCCCGATGGCCGCCACGAATCAACGCGACACCCATGTTGTAGGTGGCGTAGCGCCCTTCGTCAGTGTTCACGGGAACAGAGTGCAGGTAGTCCAGCGCGCCAGCGAAATCCCCTTCTGTCATGAAGATATTGGCCAGCATCAGACGCCGCCTGGCGTCGTCCGCGGGATCGAGGCCCTCCACGTTGTCGCCGTCAAGAATCATGGCGGCTTCCGCCAGATTACCTTCGCGATAGTGCAGAGCGGCCTTATGCAGCCAGGTCTGGGCCCGGGTACGGCTAAGAATGTCCTTTTCCAGCAGGCGGTTGAAGATTACCTCTGCCTTGCCCGGCAGCCCGTAGGTGACATAGAGGTCGCCAAGCAGCAGCTCGGCGTAGTCGGTATCCTCGTTGAATAGCGCCTGCTCCTGATTGACCAGCAGCTTGTTGATGGCATTAAAATTGGCATGGCGATAGTAGTCGAACATGACTTCACCAAAAGCCAGATAGCGGTGTTCCTCCACACCGAGAGGAATCGGGCCTTGGTTGATGTCATCGAAAAATTCGACTTTTGCCGCCTGGGCTGGAGATAACAGAGTGGCAAGGCACGCCGCGACCAGCCACCGTTTTCGCCGCAGCTGTGTCATTGCTGGTTCCACTCACGGAATTCAAACTTGTGCTGTTGCTTGTTCAGGTCGTCTACCACCTGCATCTCCACCATTTTCTTGCCGGCCCCCTTGGTGAAGGTGTAACTGGTGGTTTTCTGGTAATCCTTGCCCAGCGGATCGTAGCCGGTGATGGTGGCTTCCATGACATGACGACCACTGGCCAGGTTGCCGGTATAAAGACGCTGGATGCCGCCCTTGGTGAGAGCTTCGAATTCCTGATCGCTGTAGAAGTGGTAACCCACATGTTCGCCATCGATAGTCAGGTTGATGTCGACCAGACGAATCGGAGTGCCCACATCCACGGAAACAAAGATGCTGGTTTGTGGAGTGGCATAAAGTAGTTCCTGCTCCAGCAGGGTGAGATCCCGGTTCAGGTCCAGGGCTTCGCTTTTCAGCTGGCGGATCTGCTCGGACAGACCATCATCATCGGCGGCGATGGCGACCGTACACAGGCCGACAAGGAAGGCGCCGCACAAGGGCAAGAGTGCTTTCATGGGGTGGCGATCGCTTTGTGTTGTTGTTATTGGCCGGTAACCCGGCTGGCGTAGTGCCTAGTTGTAATCAGAAGAATGCCTTAAATCAAGGGGAACAGTCAGTCATTATTGGCCGTGAGATCCGATTTTGGTGGCTTCTATAGTCAAGGAGTTGCGTTTAATTGCTATGAAATTGCCAGTATTAGTGCGGCAGGCCTTGAATCAGGCTGGTTTGCAGGGGGATTGGACTCTGACGCCGGTTGGCGGTGGTGACACCGCCCGTAGTGGCCTACTTGAGGGTGGAGTGAGTCGTTATTTTGTCAAGCAGCATCGCAATCCTCTGCTGCTGGAAGCGGAAGCGCGCGGCCTGGAGGCACTGGCAGCACGCCTGAGCGTTCCCCGGGTAGTGCATTGTTATTCTGCCAGTGAGGGCGGGGTGCTGATTCTTGAGTACCTGCCCATTGCCTCCCTGACGGGCAGCCGCCAGTGGATAGCCGCCGGAGCGTCGCTGGGTCGCCTGCACCGGGTTGAAGGGCCTGCCCGGTACGGCAGTCACCCGGACAACTTTATCGGTGCCAGTCTGCAAAGCAACGCGGATCACAGCGACTGGGTCGCCTTTTTTGCCAACGAAAGGTTGACGCCCCAACTGCAACGGGCGCGTGAGAGGGGGCTGCCGGCACAGGCCGCAGAGCGGACCGGGCAGGTTATCGAGCAGCTGGACCGCTGGCTGCCTTCCCGGCCGCCCTGTGCCCTGGTGCATGGTGATCTGTGGCAGGGCAACCTGGGCCAAGTAAATGGCGAGCCAGTGTTCTACGATCCGGCCTGTTATCATGGCGATCCGCAGGTGGATCTGGCCATGTTGAACCTGTTTGGCGGTGTGCCGGCGGCGTTCTATCAGGGCTATCAGGCGGAGTATCCCACTACCTTGAGATACCAGGCCTGGCCAGTGTATGACCTGTATCACTGGCTGAATCACTACAACCTTTTCGGTGGACAGTATGCCCGGGCAGTGGATGACACCGCCCGCCGCCTGCTCACCACCCGCTGACAGGAAAACCGATGCAGATTATTGCCGATGCCAACATGCCGGGCCTGGAGCCCTTTGAAGCTATGGGCACCGTGACCCGGGTTGATGGTCGCAGCCTGACCCGGCAGCAGCTGGGGCAGGCGGAGGTGTTGCTGGTGCGCTCGGTGACCCGGGTGGATGCGGGTCTGCTGGCAGGGTCCCGGGTGCGTTTTGTGGGGTCGGCGACGATCGGCACCGACCATGTCGACCTGGCCTATCTGCAACAGCAGGGCATCCATTTCGCCCACGCGCCGGGTTGTAATGCCCGGGCGGTGGCGGAGTATGTGCTCCAGGCATTGCTATTGCTCTGTCAGGCTGGCAACCGTTCCCCACGTGGGTCAACGGCGGCGGTGGTTGGGCTGGGCAATGTGGGACACCGGGTGGCTGACTGGTTGACTGAGATGGGAATGAGCGTGCGAGCCTGTGACCCACCACTGGCGGAACAGGGCTATGAGGGACCCTACGAGCTGGAGCCGCTGGATGCCGTGCTTGATGCGGACCTGATCACCTTGCATGTGCCGCTGACAGACAGAGGTGACCATGCCACCCGGCATCTGCTGGATACGCGCCGGCTGTCGCGGCTGTCTGAATCGCAGATGCTGATCAATACCTGCC
Source organism: Alcanivorax sp. (assembly GCF_014762765.1). Lineage (GTDB taxonomy): Bacteria > Pseudomonadota > Gammaproteobacteria > Pseudomonadales > Alcanivoracaceae > Alcanivorax. The sequence continues at coordinate 58,708 of NZ_JABURH010000100.1, read as the reverse complement.
GGGGGGCGGTGATCGATAACGGGGCGTTATTGTCGAATCTACAGGCAGGCCGGGGGCCGGCAACGATTCTGGATGTCTGGGAAAGCGAACCCCTGGTGCCGCCCTTGCTGTTTGAGCGGGTGCTGTTGGGATCGCCGCATATCGCGGGCTACAGCGCGGAAGGCAAGCTCAAGGGGACAGAGTTGCTCTATCAGGCGTTCTGCAAGTGGCTGGATGTGAAGGCTGAACCGGCGCCGGTGTCAGCCAGCAACGAGATCATTGAGCTGCCGGTGGCAAACGAGAGGGATCTGCTCAGGGTGTTGCAGGTGGCGTATCGGTTATCGGAGGATCATCAGCGTTTGGGAGACAGCCTGACCTCAGCCGACCCGGGCAGGGCCTTTGACCAATTGCGCAAGCAGTACCCGGTGCGCCACGAGCTGCATAACTGGCACTACCAGGGCGAGATCGCCGCACCATGGCAACCGATTATGCGCCAGCTTTTCGCCCGGAGTTGAGTGACTGGGCAGGGGGCTGCCAGCTTTTTTCCAGGCGTTGAAATGCCTGCTGGATCATAGCCTCGGTAATGGGTATTTCCCGGCCTTGTTCATCAATGATGGCGCCACCGTGGAAATTGTTGCCGGGTTGCTGGCTGTCTAGGTTCATGGCTGCATCCCTGTAAATATGCATGATTGAGTCGTTCATTTAGGGGCTGCCCCTTGTGGACAGCAATGCCATTTTTGTATCTGGATATGACCACTTTATGAAAGTCGACCAAAGTCTCTGTCTCGGTGTGCTGGTAAACCCTTACGCGGGGCTCGGTGGCAGCGTGGCTCTGAAAGGGAGTGATGGGGAGGCAACCCGTGAAGAGGCCCTGCGACGGGGAGCCGAGCCGCAGGCGCCTGCCCGTATGAGGCGTGCACTCAAGGCCTTGTCCGGCGCCAAGAACCTGACAGTACTGACCTGGGCCGGCGAGATGGGGGAGACAAGTTGCCGGGAAGCAGGATTGCCTTGCCAGGTGGTTGGTGAGTCCACCATGCCCAGCGGCCCCCAGGACACACGTCGGGCAGCGGAGGCCCTGAAAAGCGCCGGTGCCGAGCTGATTCTGTTCGCTGGTGGGGACGGTACGGCCCGGGATCTGGTGGATGTGTTGGGCCAGGGAACGCCGGTACTGGGCGTGCCTGCCGGCTGCAAGATGCATTCTGCGGTTTACGCCATAAATCCAGAGGCGGCCGGCAGCCTGTTGGCAGAGCTGGCTAGTGGCGAACTGGTGGGCCTTGAACTGGCTGAAGTCCGTGATATTGATGAGGTAGCGTTTCGAGAAGGTGTCGTTCGCGCTCGCCATTACGGTGAACTACAGGTCCCGGCCGAAGCCCGTTACCTGCAGCAGGTCAAGTGTGGCGGACGGGAAGTGGAAGATCTGGTGGTTACCGAAGTTGCCGCCTGGATGGCGGACAGTCTTGAAGACGATACCTATTATCTGATGGGGTCCGGTTCCACCGTGGCGCTGGTGATGGAGCAGCTGGGTCTGGAAAACACGCTGTTGGGGGTGGACCTGGTCTACAACTACGAAGTGGTAGGTCGGGACCTGGGAGCACGGGCCTTGCTGGAGCAGATCGGAGATACTCCGGCCCGGGCGGTTATTACCGTTATCGGCGGCCAGGGCCACCTGTTCGGTCGTGGCAACCAGCAGTTCAGCCCGGCCCTGATTCGCCGCCTGGGCAAGGATAACATTCATATTCTCGCCAGCCGCACCAAACTGAAAACCCTGGAAGGGCGTCCGCTGGTGGTAGATACCGGCGACGCGGAACTCGATCGGGAGTTATGCGGATTGTGGCCGGTGACTACCGGTTATGAGGATCAGGTGTTGTATCGGGTGAGTACGGAGGCAGCCTTAATTGACAATTGATAGCTAAAACAAAAAAAGAGGCGCTTTGATTGGGCGCCTCTTTCGTTATCAATTATTCATTATCAATTTTCAATTGCCTCTCACCCGTGCCGCTTCTCCTGCAGCGCGGCAATACGATCATCCAGCGGCGGGTGAGAAGCAAACAACGCTTTCAGGCCCCTGGCGAGGCCGGAGTTGATACCGAAGGCAACCAGGGTGTCGGGCATCTGGTTGGGCATCTGGGATTCCGCCTTCAGCCGTTGCAGGGCCGAGATCATGTCGCGGCGGTCTGCCAGCTGGGCGCCGGCCACATCGGCCCGGTATTCCCGAAAGCGCGAGAACCACATGACAATGGCGCTGGCAGCGATACCGAAGATGATCTCCGCCACGATCACCACAATGTAGTAACCGAAACCCAGACCGCCACCGCCGTCACGGCGCATGAAGCTGTCCACCACATAGCCCACCACGCGGGCGGCAAAGATGACGAAGGTGTTCACCACGCCTTGTACCAGGCTCAGGGTAACCATGTCGCCATTGGCCACATGGCCGATTTCATGGGCCAATACCGCGCGCACTTCTTCCGGGCGGAAGCGGGACAGCAGACCCTGGGAAACCGCTACCAGAGCGTCATTCTTGTTCCACCCGGTGGCAAAGGCATTGGATTGCTGGGCCGGGAAAATACCCACTTCCGGCATTTTGATGCCAGCCTTGTCAGACAGCTCTTTAACGGTCTGCAGCAGCCAACGCTCAGCGTCATTGCCGGGTTGCTCGATGATCTTCACCCGCGCAGACCATTTGGCCATGGGCTTGGAGATCAACAGGGAAATCAGCGAGCCGGCAAAACCGAATACGGCACTGAAAATCAGCAGGCTGGTCAGGTCCAGCCCGGAACCGCTGGCGGCAAAATAGGAATTCACCCCGAGCAGGCTCAGGGTAATGCTGGCGACCACAATCACCGCCAGGTTGGTCAGTAGATAAAGCGCAATGCGCATCATCGTCGGTTGTCTCCACGTTTCATCGGAAAACTTGATTATGGGGGCGAGGGGCGTGAAGGCAAGGTATACTGCGCGGCAAAATTTACCCGCCACATGCACTCCCGGTCCTATGCAACCCTCCGAACTGTCAGACCTGCTTTCCCCTTATCTGGTTCCCCGCACGCAACCACGCCACCGCCTTTTCCACGGCCGGGGAAAAACTGTGCCGGCCCTGGAGTGGCTGACCATCGACAGCTTTGCGCCGGTACTGGTGGCCACGGTATTCCGTGCCCAGGACGAGGCCATGCTGAAAGCGCTGGAGGCCTGCCTGACAAAATCACTGGTCGCCCTGGGCTGTGACACTCTGGTCGTCCAGCATCGATATGACGGCAGAGCGGAGAATGTGCTGGTGTGTGGGGAACTGCCCGCTTCGCCGCTGGCGCAGGAGGATGGGCTGGTCTACAAGCTGGATTTCCAGCGCGGACAGAATCTGGGTTTTTTTGCCGATATGGCGCAAGGGCGGCGCTGGATTCGTGAGCGCGCCGAGGGCAAGAAAGTCCTCAACCTGTTCAGCTTTACCTGCAGTTTTTCCGTGGCGGCCCTGGCCGGTGGAGCCGAATCCGTGGTGAATATTGATCTCTCCGACCCCGCGCTCAGACTGGGACAGCAGAATCATGGGCTCAACGGATTCGAGAATGCCAAGGTGCATTACCTGCCACACAACATCTTCCGCAGCTGGAAAAAACTCCACAGCCTGGGCCGTTACGACATTATCGTGATTGATCCCCCCAGCGCCCAGAAGGGCAGTTTCATGGTGGAGAAGGATTACCCCAAAGTGTTGAGGAAACTGCACAGGCTGTTGGCCCCGCAAGCGGAGATCCTGGCCTGTGTGAATGCCCCCTGGCTGGACTATGAATGGCTGGAAACCTGTATCGAGGAGAATCTGCCGGGGGCGGAACGGGCAGGACGGTTACCGGGAGCTCCGGGCTTCGACGAAGCGGAGGAACCGGCCTTGAAGACTGTGCATTATCATTACCGGCGCCCGGCAGAACTTGATAGTTGAGGCCAGATCGCTGGCTACTGTATTCGCAATAGCCTCCGTAGGGTGCAGTCCGTCTTCGGCTCAGTGCACCCTACGCATCGGCAAAGGAAGGGGATTAAAGGCCGTCTTCGGTGACGAAGTGCTGGCTGCCATCCTGTTTGATTAGATCGGCAAACTCTTCGGCCTGTACCGGCTCCGGGTTCCGTGATAACAGATAACGTACCACAGCCGTTGTTCGCACCGAATCCTGCGCACGGATGGCCTGCAGGAACTGTTCGGCAAGAGTTGCCTTCTCGTGTTTTACGGTGGCGGGGAGGGCCGGGTCGGTGTTGTCGAAGCGTAGTTCACTGATGGCAGTCAGTAGCACAAAAGTTTTGTTAGTCAGTACTGCCTGCTCAATACCTTCCTGAAAGATTGTCGCCTCATAACGCAGCAGCCCTTCTTCCGCCAGCCACAGCATGGCGCCCAGGCAGGCCATATGACGGCTGCTGTGCAATCCCACATCGTCCATCTCCGTGGGTCCGATAATGTCTTCAACGTACAGCGCGCCAGGGCGAGGGAAGCTCATATAGGCCTGCATTAGAATGCGGGCAACGTCGTGACTGAAGTCGTCGATGTGCAGGTGTGACATGGGCGGCTCTCAGGCAACGGTGGGCGCGGCGCCTAGAGACGCGCCCACCAGTCGGTTCGGGCATGAATCCCTGTTATTTTTTTCTTGCCCGATCAAGATAACGGGCAATGCGGCCGATGGAATCTTCAAGATCATCCACCCGAGGCAGGAAGACCACGCGGAAGTGATCCGGGTCTGGCCAGTTGAAGGCGGTGCCCTGGACGATCAAGACCTTTTCTTCGCGCAGTAAATCCAAGGCAAAGGCTTCATCATCCTCGAAGGGAAAGACCTTCGGGTCCAGTTTCGGGAACAGATACAGGGCAGATTTGGGTTTCACACAACTGACCCCGGGAATGGAATCGAGCATTTCCCAGGCCAGATCACGCTGGCGCCCCAGGCGCCCGGTGGGCAGCACCAAATCACCAATGCTCTGATACCCACCCAGAGCCGTCTGAATGGCATGCTGGCTGGGCACGTTGGCGCACAGGCGCATGCTGGCCAGCATATCCAGGCCTTCGATATAACTTTCTGCACGGTGTTTTGCGCCTGAGATCACCATCCAGCCAGCACGGAAACCGGCGGCGCGATAATTTTTTGACAGGCCGTTGAACGTTATAAACAGAAGATCGTCGGCCATGGAGGCGATAGAGGTGTGCTCTTCGCCGTCGTAGAGGATCTTGTCGTAGATCTCGTCGGCGAACACGATCAGGTTGTTCTCCCGGGCAATCTGCAACAACTCCTGCAACATGGCCGGTTCATAGTTGGCGCCTGTGGGGTTGTTCGGGTTGATGATCACCAGGGCCTTGGTGTTCTTGTTCACCTTGGCACGGATATCTTCCAGTGACGGTTGCCAGTCTTGCTGTTCATCACACAAATAGTGAACCGGGGTGCCACCGGACATGCGAACGGCAGCGGTCCAGAGAGGGTAATCCGGGGCCGGCAACAGCACTTCGTCGCCGCTGTTGAGCAGGGCCTGCATGGACATGACAATCAGCTCGGAGACGCCGTTGCCGATGATCACATCGTCTACGGTGACGCCTTCAATGCCCTTGGTTTGGGTATACTGCATGACCGCTTTTCGTGCCGGGAACAGGCCCTTGGAGTGGCAGTAACCGGTGGATTCCGGCAGGTTGCTGATCACGTCCTGAAGCAGCTCTTCCGGTGCCTCGAAGCCGAACGGGGCCGGATTGCCAATGTTCAGCTTGATCACTCGATGGCCTTCGTCTTCCAGGCGGTGAGCTTCACGCAGCACCGGGCCGCGGATGTCGTAACATACGCCGCGCAGTTTGTCGGATTTGTTGACGTGGTATTGGTCGATTGTCATGCCGGTCCTGTTCAATTGGATAGCGCAAGCCACCGATTCTACAATGTCGCTAAATTACTGTATATCAAGGGAACCTCTGGCTTCCTGACTTTACCGGAGCACACTGTGACCCCATTCAAGGATTTGTTGGCCCTGGCGGTGAACCGCAAAGGCTCTCTGCAGGCCGTCAAGGGGCAGCTGCCCACCGTGGCGGATGCAGATATGCTGCGCAGCCGCGATGATGCTTTCTATCTTTCCGCCCTGACCCGACGCATTTTCCGGGCCGGGCTCAAGCATTCCCTGGTGGACAACAAGTGGCCGGCTTTCGAGGAAGCGTTTTTCGGCTTTGACCCGGAAAAGTTGGTGCTGATGCCGGACACCATGCTGGACGAGCGTATGCAAGACACCCGTTTGATCCGGCACTGGGGGAAAATGAAAGCCATTCGGCACAATGCTCAGCTGGTGCTCGATCTTGCCGAGGAGTACGGCAGCGTAGGCAACTGGCTGGCGGACTGGCCGGCCGATGACACCGTGGGCATGTGGCTGCTGCTCAAGAAGCGCGGTAAGCAACTGGGAGGCAACTCCGGGGCGGCTTTTCTGCGCATGGTGGGGCGTGACACCTGGTACCCAACGGGGGATGTTATCGCTGCCCTGAAGGCCCAGAACATCATCGACAAGCCACCGGCCAGCCAGCGCGACCAGCGGGCTGCCCAGGCCGCGTTCAACGTCTGGCAAAAAGAGAGTGGTTGGCCCCAGGCGCATATCAGCAAGGTGCTGGCATTTACCGTCGGCTGAAACGTCGCATTTCTATTGCTATGCGGTCCTTGATGGCGCGCTGCATATAAATGATAATGACTCTCCTTTTCAAAATGAACCGGATTCATTTTCATGACTGCAGTTCCCGCTCCGGGGCGCCTCGCCGCCGTTCTGACTTCACTTATCTTCCTTTGCCTGCCCGCCTTTGCCAGCAACCAGACCGCCCTGGTGCAGTTGGTGGAATACGTGGGCGCGGATTACATCAATGCGGTAGAGGGTGGCGTTATCGTCAGCCCGGAAGAATATGCCGAGATGGAGGAGTTCACGAGCCTGTTGGCGGAAGGGGTAGCACAGCTGCCGGATGCTGAGGGAAAACAAGGCCTGCAGGATCAGGCAGAAGCCCTGCAGCAGGCGGTGACCGACAAGGCCGGGGAACCGCGTATCAAGACGCTGGCTCAGTCTATCCGTGCCACTCTGGTCACCGTTTATGGTATCCCGGTGTCACCAAAAGTGGTGCCGGATCTGGAGCGAGCGGCCGAGCTGTATCAAAACCAGTGCGCCGCCTGTCATGGTGCCGAGGGGCGCGGCGATGGGCCTGCTGGCGCGGCAATGGAACCGGCGCCCACCGATTTTACCGAAGTGGCCCGCTACAACGGCCGCTCCTTACTGGGTCTGCATACCACCATCACTCAGGGCGTTGATGGCACCGGCATGGCGGCTTACGGGGATACCCTCAGAGATGAGGATCGCTGGGCTCTGGCGTTCTACGTGGGCGCAAAAGCGGTCAGCGATGAGATGGCCGAAACCGGGAAGGCGGCTTTCAACACGATTCCAGGCATGAAGACCTCCCTGACCCTGGACACCCTGGTGGCCCAAGCCCCGGAAGATGTGCTGAAAGAGCAGGGCGAGCAGGCCTATGCAGCCCTGGGCTATCTGCGCCGGGAGCCGTCGGCACTGTTCAACGAAAACCGCTTTATTGCCTTGAGTGATGAGCGTTTGAAGGAAGCCGGGCTGGCGTACCGCAACGGTGATCGGCAGGCCGCCCGCAGCGCGGCTTTGTCCGCCTATCTGGACGGTTTCGAGATGATTGAGCAGCAGCTGGCGGCGGTGGATGGTGATCTCATGCGTCGTGCCGAGGCGGATTTCATGGCCGTGCGGGAAGCCATTGATCGCAGCCACCAGGCAGATATTGTCAGCGAGCGGGTGGCGACTGCGCGCGCCTCCCTGGCTGAAGCAACGGATGCGTTGTCCGGTGACGGCCTGAGTCCGGCGGCAACCTTTTCTGCCAGCTTTTTCATTCTGTTTCGCGAGGGGCTCGAAGCACTGCTGGTGGTGGCAGCCCTGCTTACCTTTACCCGTAAGGCCAATGCGATCAGCGCCACCCGCCATATTCATCTGGGCTGGATCGCTGCTCTGGTGGCCGGTGGCCTGACCTGGTACGCGGCCAGCTCCCTGATTACCTTTAGTGGCGCCTCCCGGGAAATGACCGAAGGGGTGGCCGGGGTGGTCGCGGCGCTGATCCTGTTCTACGTGGGGTTCTGGATGCACAGCAACAGCCACAGTCAGAAATGGCTGGGGTATATCCGCAACAAGGTGGACGATGCCCTGGGCAGCGGCACCATCTGGGTGTTGACGTTTGTATCCTTTATTTCGGTGTATCGGGAAATCTTCGAAACCATCCTGTTCTACCAGGCCCTCTGGAGTCAGGTGACTGCGGCGACCCAGGCCTTCCTGTTTTATGGTATCGGTGCAGCTGTGGCAGCCCTGGCGGTGGTCTGCTTCCTGTTTTTCCGCATTGGTATGAAGCTGCCCCTGAGCCTGTTCTTCCGGGTGACCAGTCTGGTGCTGCTGGTGCTCTCGGTGGTGCTGCTGGGCCGAGGCATTGCCGCCCTGCAGGAAGCAGGCGTATTGAATGCCTATTACCTGGGCGTGCCTACCATCGAGTGGCTGGGTTTCTTTCCCACGGTACAGGGCGTGCTTGCACAGGCTGTGGCAGTAGTGTTGGGTGTGGTGTTGTGGGTGCGGGGTAGCAAGCAACAGGCCTGACCCCCAGGCCTGTATGGGTGTGTAATCCGGCCTAATCAGCAATAATTGCCGCCAGTATCACTCAAGAGCGTCGGTTGAGGCGCTCGTGAGATTTTTCCTGTCGCGTGCATCTTTGACGGTGCGCTGTGTGAAAGTGGTATCCACATGTCACAACCCTCAATCAGTTTTCTCGGTGTCGGTCTGATGGGCGCCCCCATGGTGGCGCGCCTGCTGGATGCCGGCTTTTCCCTGACGCTCTGGAACCGTACCCCGGCAAAGGCGGAAGCTTTTGCTGGCAGAGTGCGCCTGGCTGCCAGTCCGGCGGAGGCTGTCGCTGACGCGGATGTGGTGATCACCATGCTTGAGAGTGGCCAGGTGGTGGAGCAGGTGCTTTACCAGAGTGGTGCAGTCAGCCAGCTTCGTCAGGGAGCCCTGGTGATCGACATGAGTTCTATCGAGCCTGGGGTTGCCCGTGGCCATGCGGCGCGCATCGAAGCACTGGGCGGTGATTACCTGGATGCCCCGGTGTCCGGTGGCACCCGTGGCGCAGAGGCCGGCACGCTGTCCATCATGGTGGGCGGCGGTGATGAGGCGTTTGTGCGTGCTGCAGAGGTATTCCAGCCCATGGGAGCGGTAACGCATATCGGCCCGGTGGGTAGTGGCCAGTTGGCCAAGCTCGCCAATCAGGCCATTGTCGGTATCACTATCGGGGCGGTATCTGAAGCCCTGTTGCTGGCGGCAAAAGGCGGGGCAAGGCCGGAAAAAGTCCGTGAGGCACTGCTGGGTGGTTTTGCCGGCAGCAAGATTCTCGAACAGCATGGCGAGCGCATGCTGCAGCGTAATTTCGAGCCCGGAGCGCCGGCGCGGATTCAGCTCAAGGACCTACGCATGATTCTTGATGAAGCTCGTAGTGAAGGCCTGACGTTACCGCTCAGCCAAAGGGTGTTCGAGGAATACCGGGCCTTGCTTGCCAGCGGTAATGGCGAGGTGGACCACAGTGGCTTGTTGCTGGAACTGGAGCGGCTCAATGGCGTCCGACTTGGCAGCGCTGACGAGGAACACTGATGCCAAGATTTGCCGCCAACCTGTCCATGCTGTTCACCGAGTTGCCGTTTCTGGATCGCTTTGCTGCCGCGGCCGACGCGGGTTTCCAGGGGGTGGAGTTCCTGTTTCCCTATGACTGGCCGGCGGCGACACTGGCGGAAAAACTGAAACAACATAATCTGACCCAGGTGCTGTTCAATCTGCCGCCCGGCGACTGGCAGGCCGGTGAGCGGGGCATTGCCTGCCTGCCGGACCGGGTGGAGGAGTTTCGCGAAGGGGTATTTCAGGCCCTGGAGTATGCGCAAGAACTGGATTGCCAGCGGATTAATTGCCTGGCCGGGATTCGTCCGGACTCATTGCCTTATGAGGTGGGGTTTCAGACCCTGATGGAAAACATGCGCTTTGCCGCTGATCTGCTGGCAGCGAAGGGAATCACCCTGACGGTAGAAGCGATCAACTCGAAAGTGGATATGCCGGGTTTCTTTCTTGATACTTCCCTGACTGCCATGGCGGCTATCGACGCAGCGGGACGGGACAATATCCGCCTGCAGTTCGATTTGTACCATATGCAAATCATGGAGGGGGACCTGTGCCGTTCCCTTTCACGACTTTGTCCCCATATAGGACACATTCAGTTTGCCGATAACCCGGGGCGCCATGAACCGGGTACCGGCGAAATTCATTTTGATACGGTGTTTGCCCACATTGATAGCCTGAATTATGAGGGCTGGGTCAGTGCGGAGTATCGTCCGCAACAGGACACCGAGACCAGCCTTGGCTGGTTCAGACCACGGATTAGCTGATCAATGATGCAACTTAACTGGGGCGGCAAGATTATTCTCGGCTTGCTCGGGATGCTGGTGGGCGGGCCCGTTGGCCTTGGGGTCGGGGTGTTGATCGGACACATGCTCGACAAGGGCGCGGCCCAGGTGCAGAACGTTCGCCCGCAACAGGCGGAAGTTCAGAAAGCCCTGTTTGATACGGTGTTTTCCATCATGGGGCACCTGGCCAAGGCGGATGGTCGGGTCAGTGAGGATGAAATTGCCCAGGCCCGGGCGGTGATGGATCGCATGCAGCTCAACGAGGAGCAGCGTCGCGAAGCCATTGCCCTGTTCAACCGTGGCAAGGAAGCTGACTTTCCGCTGGATGCCACTGTGGCGGATTTCGCCAACACCGTTAAACATCGCAAGCAACTGATTCTGGTGTTGCTGGAGATTCTTTTGCAGGTAGCCCTGGCCGACGGCCAGATTCATCAGGCGGAAGAAGAGGTGCTGGTACGGGTCGCAGAAGGTTTGGGAGTGCCAAGGGCCCAGTTCCAGCAGATTCTCAACATGCTGCTGGCCCAGGCCCAGTTCTCTGGTGCTGGCGGTGCATATCGAGCCGGGCAGGGGGCTGCTGGCCCATCGCGGCCTTCGCTGGGGCAGGCCTATCAGGTGCTGGGTGTCAGTGAGTCGGCGTCCAATCAGGAGATCAAGAAGGCCTACCGCAAGCTGATGAGTGAACATCACCCGGACAAGCTGGCGGCGAAAGGGGTGCCGGAAGAGATGATCCGTATGGCTACCGAGAAGACTGCGGAAATCAGCAAGGCCTATGAAATGGTCAAAGACAATCGCGGTTTTAAATAGCTTCTGCAATCCCCCAAAGCCGCACCAACGGGTGCGGCTTTTGGCGTGCAGTCTGTTGCTTGTTATCTATGCTCAGTAACTCACGCTGGGCAACCGATCCACTTTCGGAATTGACCAGCCGCTGTTAACCAGGTCACTTTCCCCCGTCCACCATCGATTCAGCAATCGGGTAGCCAGGTCTGCGCGGGCTCGGCCGTTCAGTCGCTGACTAGCTTCATGGTAAGCGGGTTGATAGCGCAATCGTGGTGGCAGTCGTCGGGTTATCTCCATCAACTTGCTTAGATGTCTCTGGTAGGCCCGATGGCTGTCCAGCCCGGTTGGCGGCAAGCGGAATGTCTGTCTCAGGTGTTCGGGAACCTGGAAGGCGGCCAATGGCAGATACTGGCCGTAGGGCAGTCTTCCAGGGTAACCCTGTTCACGGATCAGCTCGTGGCCAAGTCGGCGGCGCCGATCACTTACCGGCCCGGAGTGATTAAGACGACGTTGCCACCAGCGGCGATGAGCGTGCCAGTCTGTAGGCCGTCGTTCTTCAGGGATACCCATTACCTGCGCCAGCAGCATGGTTTCCTCGAACAACCGCTCCTGATGGGCGGAATTCAGCGGTTCAATCACCTCTTGATAGACCGTCAGACAGGAATCCATCCAGGCTGTCAGCGCATACAGCAGTGTTTCGCTGTCATCCACGTCGAACAGGGTCTTGCGTCGCATGCGCGGACTGTCCAGTGTCAGCAAGGCTTGGTCCAGGTTGCCGAAGACCAGCTTCAGCATGAACACCTGGGTGTGCTGTAATCGCTGCACCAGATCATGGGAATCCACCAGCAGCTGCGACAGACGGCTATCCGCCAGTGCCAGCAGTATCACTCGACCGTGTGCCAGGCAGGTAAGGTTTTCGCGCATCAACTGCCAGCAGATGGAGCCGGGGCCGAACAGTCCTGCATCAGGTTGATGGCATTGTTCGCTGGCCTGAGTCAGGCCGGTCTGGATATGGTCGCGGGTCAGTAATTGCGGTAACGCCATGTGCACGCCTCCTTTGTGCAGTGAGGGTTCCGACTACCACCGAGCTGCCCGGTGACAACGTAGCGCTCAGGCGAGACTCTGAATAACTCCTTGCGAACCCTTAAGGTCGCGCCTTTATGCTTTGCGAGTGCTTCCGGGTCTTCCTGGCTGGCCCGCACTCGTTGTTGCGTGTTGAAGGTGAAATGTCGATGGACATACCTCGATTACCCTTAAGGGGGCACCTTCAAAATCGCGCCCTCTGTGCTCTGCCAGTATCGGTTGCGAGCCAGTGGGGAAGGCTGAGCATCCAAGGAGTTATTTAGAGGCTCCCTTTCATCTTACGGGCCTGCCTGATTGAATCTAATCAGAAAATGTGGTGATTTAATGATGTATGGGAACAGTGACGCAGCTTTTTGTGTCGGAGAGTTAGACGTAGCCCTCAGCGGGTTACTCAACGTTACCGCAAAGGAGAAATGTCCATGTTGGGAGAGAATCACAGCATCCACCATGAATTCCCTGATCAGCGCCAGAAAATTGACGAGCTGGTCAGTTACGATCCCGGTTTCCGGGCTCTGGTGGTGGATCATGACAAACTGGACAAACAAATACGGGGCCTGGAAATGCGTGAGAGCCCGATTGCCGATCTGGATATGGAGCGTTTAAAAAAAGAAAGGATTCGATTGAAAGACGAGGTGTACCATCGTCTCAATAATGGGGCGGGCTAAGCTGAATATTTTGCAGATGAGGTAAACCGTCCCTAGTTGCGAGTCACGAGGTACGAGTTCCGAAAAAAAGCAGCTTTTCGCTCCTTGTAACCCGCTTCTCGCAACCTAAAAATCCACCCTTCCTGTAACGATGAACTGCACATCGTCCACTTGATCCTGATCCACCAGCGGGGTTGCCACATCCAGGTGCAGTACTCGGTCCACGCGGAACTTGCTGGGGCTGAGGCGCAGTCCCAGCCCAGCATTGGCCAGGGTACTACCGCGGGGCTGGCCCTGCTCCCAGGCTTGCCCGGCATCCACATAAACGGCGCCACCCACATAGGCCAGATTGAAAATCTGCCAGTTGGTAAAACGGCGCCGTTCCACGGAAAATACCCAACGGCGGTCGCCACGCTGGTAGTTGGTGGGGTAACCGCGCAGGTTGTCGTTGCCGCCAATGGTTAATTGCTCGTCCTGGCGCAGATTACTGCCGGCAGTCAGGTTGAGGCGTGCGAACCAGCGGTTATTCTGGTTGAGAAAATAGTAATAACTGAGGCCGCCACCATAGATTGTGCTAATAAAATCCTCATCCTGATAACGTCCGCTTGCAGACAGACTGCTACGAAACAGATGATGCTGGCGTATAAAACGGGTGTCGCTGGTGCTCAGGTTGAAAATGACGGATTCCGCATTGCTGCCGAAGGACTTACTGGCATGGCCTACGCGCACAAAATGATACCAGCCCAGACGAATATCCTCCTGGCGCTGGGCGCGGTTAAGGTTTGAAGCGACTAAATGCTCGTTCTCCTGATATTCCCAGGATAGCCAGGGATAAACGCGACGTTCGTTGTCGGGCAGTGAAGTGGTTTCTCCTGGCACATCGCTGAAGCGTTCTTCCTCGTCGGTCATGCCAAATCGCCAGCGGGTAACGCTATTGCCATTGACCCCTGGAGACCAGCCGACAAAGGCTTGGTAGCGGTTGTCTTCAAGGCGATAGCGGTTCACCGTCTGATCGTTCACCTCAATGCGCTCAAGAAGATTCTCACGCTGCACATCGATACCTGCAGACCAGCGGCTGTCCAGCTGATAGAAAGGACGAAGCAGGCCGCCGGAAAGTGATTCTCCGTCGCTGGCATTGGTGTAGCTGAGGTTCAGCTGCATTCGTGAGGGAAGAAGCGGGTTCCGATAGCTGAAGAAGTGGCCACTGCGGTCTGCATCATCAAAGTAACCGGTGGCAACTCGCTGGCCCGTACCGAGCAAGTTGCTTTCGGTAAAGCCGGCACTGGTGCTGTCATCGCCACCAGAGCGAGATGCGGAAGCAGATGGTGAAAATGTCCACACATCCCGGACCACTACCAGTAGGTCTATACGATCTGCACAAACCTGGTGCGGTACGATCATGGCGTCTACAAGGTAGTCGTTACCCCGTAACAACCGTTCATTCTCCCTGAGGTGATCCCGATCCAGCGGCTCACCACTGTTCAGGATCATCTGCTTTTGCAAGGTGGTTTTACGCGTTTCGATATGCAGAAAATTCGCAGCACGATAAAGCCAGTTATCTTCTGCCGGATCCTCTTCATTGAAGATGGGGAGTACAGTGAAGTGAATCTTGCCGACGGGACGCCCTTGGTATTGGCTAAAATCCACTTTCTGTCGGGTCTCGACAAATTCAAACAGCGCAGGATCGCCGTAATCGTAGACCAGCTCGCAGTTTTCATCAGAAACGGAGGACGCCCACCCGGAGAAGGGCCAGAACAACAAGGTAACCGCCAGCCAGGAAGCACGAAACCCGGAGTGGGTGAGTGGTTGCCGCTGCGTATCGGAACACAGTACCTGCATGAACGAACGCCTGACCGGGTGAGCTTTCACTCTACAAACCCGATGGCAGTAATGACAAGTGTTCCGTCGTTGGTACCCTTGCTCATGTTATTGCAACGTCATGCGGGTACGCGGGGTGTCCAGTTGCTGGCTTGCATATTGGTCGGGTGTGAGCCCCTGGCTATCCTTGCTGTAGAACAGCCGCGTAACAAAATAAAACTCCTGGCCGTATGGGATATCTGTCAACGAAAAGCCCACATTGGGAAGTTGGCCTGGAAAACGCTCAGGCTCGTTGGCTAATGACGCATCATCTTGGTAAAGGAGGCGGGCAGGGGTATTAAATCCTTTCAGGAAAGCCAGCTGGGCGAGCAAATCAAAACCGCGACCTGTACTGAACCAGATCCAGTTGTCTCCTCTGAGGGGCTGATTGAGCATGGCTTTTTCCGCATCCGAGAGTCGGCCATCAGTGATAGCCATATGATTGCCGGTCCAGCTGGTCATCAGTTGGCTGTCATAGAGCCCGTTACCGTCCAGAGAGATATCCAGTGCCGGGCGTTTCACTACGGTTTCAGCGATACCGGGTAGGGTAAAACGACTATGGATCTCCATCTGTCTGGGCATCACCAGGAAATAATTATTGATTCGCAGCACGGGGACCTTGGCCACCGTCACAGAAGTCGAGGCGTAAACCAGTGCCGCGAGGGGGCCATTGATTACCTGTTTGACCTTGGGGTCCAGATTGTTGTTGTTCAATGTGACTCGATTGTTTTCGCCGAACAGGCCGGCACTGAGCCGTAATTTCAGGGTGTCGAGGATGCTCTGGCGCTCACCGTTTTCGCCCTCAAAGCCACGAAAGTAAAAGTCGCTCCACTTGAACAGGTTGCCGTCTGCCATGCTCAGGGCATAGTCGGTGCTTTTGATGGTCATCGACTGCGGATCGAACTGTACGTAGCGATCGGTATTCTGCAGGTAGGCGTTCTTTACCAGATAGAAAAAGCGCGTTTCTCCGGCCTGTTCCACGGCCAGTTCGGCTGCCACCTGTTCGGTAACCGGGCCATCAAGCGGCTGACCGCCATCTTCAAAACGCAGTAACAGCCGGTCCTCGGCATCGATACGGGCCGGATCTCCCACCAGGTCGGTGCTATCGTCCTGTTCAAAATAGGGGTAACCCTGTTCGGACCATTGCACCCACTGGTGTGGCACTGGTGCCAGGCGGCCATCCTGCATGGTGAAGAATGAATACAGTCCGCTCTGTTTTCCATGCAGTGCTTTGAAGCTTTCGCCGGTGAGTGTAATGATCTGGGCGTGCATGGCGCCGGACAATGCCGACAGCAACAGAGCAGCCGTTATCATCGGCAAGCATTTATTATTCTTCATCTTTTACATCACTTGGCCGGTACAACCTTACATGATGCGCCTTTATGCCGGGCCGTCAATGGCCCGGTAAACGGGTGGTCAATTTGCCAGCTCAGGAAGGTTGGAGAAGTGCTCCAGGGCTTGCGGATTGGCCAGGGCATTGCGGTTGGTCACCGGGCGCCCGTGGATCACTTCGCGAACCGCCAGTTCCACAATCTTGCCGCTCACTGTGCGTGGGATTTCCGGCACCTCGGCAATGACTGCCGGCACATGGCGGGGCGTGGCGCCTTCGCGAATGGCCTTGCGGATTCGTGCTTGTAACGCCTCGTCGAGACTGACGCCATCGGCAAGCACCACAAACAGCACCACGCGCACATCGCCTTGCCATTCCTGACCGACCACAATGGCCTCGCGGATTTCATCAAGCGTTTCCACCTGGCGGTAGATTTCTGCGGTGCCGATGCGCACGCCGCCCGGGTTGAGTACCGCATCGGAACGGCCGTGAATGATCAGCCCGGTATGCTGTTCATGGGGAACCAGTTGGGCGTAGTCGCCATGGGCCCAGACGCCGTCGAAACGGGCAAAGTAGGCCCGGTGGAAGCGGCTGCCATCCGGGTCGTTCCAGAATGCTACCGGGCAGGAAGGGAAGGGCTGTCGGCACACCAGTTCGCCCTTGCTGTCTGCCAGCGGCTCACCGTTGTCGTCAAACACGTCCACATCCATGCCCAGCCCGGCGCACTGCAGTTCACCGCGATAGACCGGCAGCAGCGGATTGCCCAGTGCAAAGCAGGAAATGATGTCGGTTCCCCCGGAAATGGAGCTGACCAGCAGATTCGGCTTTACCTGCTGGTACAGGTAGTCATAGCTCTCATGGAGCAAGGGAGAGCCGGTGGAGAAGAGCGTTCGCAGGGTAGCAAGATCATGGCTTTCACAGGGTCTGAGGCCGGACTTCTCTACGGCCTGGATAAACTTGGCGCTGGTGCCGAAATGGGTGATGCCTTCGCCATCCACAAGATCGAACAAGCGGGCGGTGTTCGGGTAGGCCGGGTTGCCGTCGTAAAGCACCAGGGTGGCCCCGGTATGCAGGCCACAGATCAGCCAGTTCCACATCATCCAGCCGCAGGTGGTGAAATAGAACAGGGTGTCCTCGGGGCCCACATCCCCGTGCAACTGCAGTTCCTTGGTCTGTTGCAGCAGGGTGCCACCGGCACCGTGCACGATGCACTTGGGTTGGCCGGTGGTTCCGGAGGAGTAAAGAATGAATAGCGGGTGATTGAACGGCAGTGCAGCAAAATCCGGGGCCGGCCCGGCGCTGTCCAGCCAGGTTTGCCAGATCAATGCCCGTCTTACCGGGGTACTGGTGCCTTTGCCGGGCACTACCACCAGCAGCTCCGGTTTCAAAGCATCGTGCAGGGCATCAATGCGATCCCCAAGATCGATCCACTTGCCGTTGTAGTGGTAACCGTCACAGGCCACCAGCACGGCAGGTTCGATCTGCCCGAAGCGATCGAGTACGCCGGACACGCCGAAGTCCGGCGAGCAGGATGACCATACCGCGCCGATCCAGGCCGCGCCCAGGGCGGCGATCACCGTCTCAATCCGGTTGGGCATGTAGCCGGCGACCCGGTCGCCGGGTTTCACACCGGCGGCGAGCAACTGGGCGGCTACCTTGCCGGCGGCCACACGCAGGTCGGCGTAACTGACTTCATGGCGGGTGCCGTCCTCCAGCACGCTGATCAGGGCAGGGTGGGTGTCGTTGCGGTGCAGCAGATTTTCCGCGTAGTTCAGGCGAGCCTGGGGAAACCAGTGGGTGTCCTGGAAACGATCACGACGGGTGAGCACGGTATCGCCGGGCTCGCCCACCACAGCACAGAAGTCCCACACCTGTTGCCAGAACGCCTCCGGCTGCTCCACTGACCAGGCATGCAGGGCATTGTAGTCGGCCAGCGGCTGGCCGCTGTGGTGGCGGGCCTGTTCCCAGAACCTGGCCAGTCGGCTGTGCTGTTGCGCGTCACCCGGTTGCCAAAGCGGTGCGGACATTCTGTTCTCCCAAGTGTCTGGTGTCCGGCAGCAAGTGTCCGGTGGTTTTCATCAGGTTGCTCATTGCGCGGGCCCACAGGCCGCGGCTGTCAGTCGTCAGCGGCCTCTTCAAATTCCACCAGCAAGGTGCCTTCGCTGACGCTGTCTCCGGTTGCCACATGAAAGTCATGCACGGTCCCCGGCACCGTTGCGCGCAGGGTGTGCTCCATTTTCATGGCTTCCAGTGTAATGACTGCATCGCCAGCAGCAACGGCATCGCCCGCGGACACATGCAGGGCAACGATGGTGCCACTCATGGGCGCGATGAAGCCGGCTGCATCGTCATGTTGGGCACTGTCGCGGCTGGGATTGAGAGTGATTTCATGGGCCTGTCCGGCCACGAACAACAGCAGGGTGCTGTCATCTTTGCGGGCATGGCGTGCGCGCAAACCGTTGGTGCCCCAATGCAGGTTGATGGTCTGGGCATCCCGTGTCGCAACAAGGGGCGCCTGTTTGTCGCCCACGGAGGCAACGCCGTCCTGTTCGCGGACGGTGATCAGGTCGCCATCCACCTGAAGCAGGGTTTGCCGAAAACGCCGGCCCATGGGTCGCCAGCCTTGCAGACTTTGCCAGGGGGAGTCGTTGATGCTGTCGGCAGCGATTACCTGGCTGGCGGCCAGGGCCAGCAGCGCCAGTTCGGTCACCGTGGCCTCGAGCAGGTGTGGGCGGTGTTCCAGAAGACGGGTATCCAGGTCGCCATCGGCAAAGGCATCGTCGTTGAGCACCCGGTGCAGGAAGGGGGCATTGTGGTGGATGCCTTTCAGCTCCAGGGCGTCCAGAGCCGTGATCAGTTTCCGGCGGGCCTCATGGCGGGACCCACCATGGCAGATCAACTTGGCGATCATGGGATCGTAGTGATCGTCCACCCGGTCGCCATGCTCATATCCGGCATCCACCCGGGCCACCTCATGGGGCCAGCGCAGATGGCTGAGCAGGCCGGAAGAGGGCAGGAAGCCCTGTTCCGGGTTCTCCGCATAGAGACGCACTTCCATGGCGTGGCCGTGACGTTCGATCTGGTGCTGCGCTTTGGGCAGTGGATCGCCGGCGGCGACGGCCAGCTGCCAGGCGACCAGGTCTTCGCCGGTGATCATTTCCGTCACCGGGTGTTCTACCTGCAGGCGAGTGTTCATTTCCATAAAGTAGAACTGGCCATCGGGACCGTAGAGGAACTCGACGGTACCCGCACCGCGGTAATCAATGGCCTTGGCGGCCTGGACCGCGGCGTCACCAAAGGCGTTCCGGGTGGCCTCGTCCAGCCCCGGCGCCGGGGCCTCCTCGATGATTTTCTGGTGGCGACGCTGTACCGAACAGTCCCGCTCGAACAGATGCACCGCGTTACCGTGATTGTCAGCGAATACCTGGACCTCCACGTGGCGGGCTGTTGGCAGATAGCGCTCCAGCAGCACCCGGTCATCGCCAAAGGCGCCGCTGGCTTCGCGGCGTGCCGCTGCCAGCGCTTCGTTGAATTCGCTGGCGCTATTGACCACTCGCATGCCCTTGCCACCACCGCCGGCTACGGCCTTTATCAGAAGTGGAAAACCCACCTGTTCGCTGGCGCGAACCAGGTCATCATCACTGGCGCCTTCCTCATCGAAACCGGGCAATACCGGCACGCCGCTGTTCGCCATCAATTGCCGGGCGGCGGCCTTGTCGCCCATGACCTCAATGGCTCGGGCATTGGGGCCGACAAAAATGATACCCGCGTTTTCACAGGCGGCAGCAAAGGCGGTGTTCTCGGAAAGGAATCCGTACCCCGGGTGAATGGCATCGGCGCCGGTTTCTCTGGCGGCGGCGATGACCTTGTCGATCACCAGATAGCTCTCCCGCGCCGGCGCCGGACCCAGGCAGACTGCCTGATCTGCCTCACGGACATGGGGCAGAGAGGCATCCACATCGGAGTAGACCGCCACGGTAGCGATGCCTTGCTGGCGGCAGGTGCGGATAATGCGCCGGGCGATTTCGCCTCGGTTGGCGATCAGGAGTTTTTTTATCGTTGCCATGGTGTTGCCTTTGTCCTGCCGTAGGAGCGTCGCTGGCGGCGCGATTTCGTCGTGGCTTATCGCGCCGCCAGCGACGCTCCTACGGGTAGTGGATCAGATCCAGTTGGGTGTTCGTTTTTCCAGAAAGGCACTCAGCCCTTCCTGGCCTTCTTCTCCGGTTCGCAGCCGGGCGATCAGGTCGGCGGTGTCGTCGAGCATGGCCTGATCAATGGGGCCGTGGCTGACGCGGGCGATCAGGTTGCGGGCTTCGATCTGTGCTTGGGGGGCGGCGGCGAGCAGGGCGTTGATCAGGGAATCCACGCTGTCGTTCAGCTCGCTTTCCGGAACGACCTCATGGGCAATGCCCAGCGCTACGGCCCGCTCGGCGGGGATCACTTCCGCCGTCATGAAATAACGATTGGCCTGCCGGGCGCCCATAGCCCGCACCACATAGGGGCTGATCACCGCTGGCACGATGCCCAGCTTCACTTCGCTGAGGCAGAAGCGGGCATTGTCGGCGGCCACCGCCATGTCGGCGGCGCAGATCAGGCCCAGAGCACCGCCAAAGGCTGCGCCCTGAACCCGGGCGATAACAGGCTTGGGGCACTGGTCGATAGACTGCATCAGCCGCGCCAGTTTCAGTGCATCGTCCCGGTTTTGTTGCGCATCCAGTTTTCCCATGGCGCGCATCCAGTTGAGGTCGGCGCCCGCGGAAAAATGTTTGCCGGCGGCCTGCAACACCACCACGCGGACACCGTCATCGCTGCCGGCTTGCTCAAAAGCTTCCGTCAGCGAGGCAATGATGCGGTCATCGAAGGCGTTGCGTTTTTCCGGGTTGTCCAGAGTGATTCTGGCCACCGAACCTTCTGTTTGTATTGTTACGCTCATATCCTGCTCCAGGTTTTTGAGCGTCGGACGTCAGACGTCGGACGTCCGACCCAATCACATCCGAAACACGCCATACCGTGTCTCTTCAATCGGCGCATTCAAGCTGGCAGAAATGGCCAGGCCGAGCACATCGCGGGTGTCGGCGGGATCGATCACGCCGTCGTCCCACAGCCGTGCGCTGGCGTACCAGGGTTGCGCCATTTCTTCGTAGCGCTCGGTCATATCTGCCTGGAAGGCGGCAGCTTCCTCGTCACTCCATTGCTGACCTTTCTTCTTCAACGAGGCCTGCTTTACCTGAGTCAGCACGCTGGCGGCCTGTTCCCCGCCCATTACGCCAATACGGGCATTGGGCCACATGAACATGAAGCGCGGATCGTAGGAGCGTCCACACATGCCATAGTTACCGGCGCCGAAGCTGCCACCGGTGATCACGGTGAATTTGGGCACGCTGGCACAGGCCACAGCGTTGACCATCTTGGCGCCGTGTTTGGCGATGCCTTCGGACTCGTATTTCTTGCCCACCATGAAGCCGGTGATGTTCTGCAGGAACAGCAGCGGAATCTTTCGCTGGTTACACAGTTCGATGAAGTGCGCGCCTTTCTGGGCAGACTCGGAATAAAGCACCCCATCGTTGGCAAGAAGGCCCACCGGATAGCCGTGGATATGGGCAAAGCCGCACACCAGGGTAGTGCCATAGCGGGCCTTGAATTCATCCAGTTCGGAGCCGTCCACGATGCGCGCAATCAGTTCCCGTGCCGGCATGGGCTGGCGGGTCGTGGTGGGAATGACGCCGTAAAGCTCGTTGGGATCGTAAGCTGGCGGCCGTACCGGCTGACGGTTGACCTGATCGGGCTTGTGCCAGTTCAGGTGGGCAATGGAGCGGCGGGCCAGTTCCAGGGCGTGGGGTTCGTCTTCGGCCAGATGATCGGCCACCCCGGATTGTTCACAGTGCAGGTTGGCGCCGCCCAGCTCCTCGGCGGTGACTACCTCGCCGGTGGCCGCTTTCACCAGCGGCGGGCCGGCCAGGAAGATGGTGGCCTGTTCCTTGACCATGATCACTTCGTCGGCCATGGCCGGCACGTAGGCGCCGCCAGCGGTGCAGGAGCCCAGTACCACACTGATCTGGGGAATGCCGCGGGCGGACATGTTGGCCATGTTGAAGAAGATGCGGCCAAAGTGTTCGCGATCCGGGAAGACCTCATCCTGACGGGGCAGGTTGGCACCGCCGGAATCCACCAGATAGACACAGGGAAGCCGGTTTTCGGCGGCAATGGCCTGGGCCCGCAGGTGTTTTTTCACGGTCAGCGGGTAGTAGCTGCCGCCTTTTACCGAGGGATCGTTAGCGACGATCATGCATTCCACGCCGTGGATCTGACCGATGCCGCCCACACAGCCCGCCGCCGGCACGTCTTCCCCATAGACCCCTTCGGCGGCCAGGGCGGAAATCTCCAGAAACGGGGAGCCCGGGTCCAGCAGCAGGTTGATACGTTCACGGACCGGCAGCTTGCCGCGCTCGCGCAGGCGCTGTTCGGCGGCTTCGCCACCGCCGTGGGCGATGTGGTCCAGTTTTTCCTGCAGCTGCTGGCGCAGTGTCAGGTTGTGTTCCCGATTGGCCTGAAATTCCGGGCTGGCAGGATTGATCTGGCTATTGATCTTGGGCATAGGAGTCTCGCAAAAACCGTTTCTTACCACAGAGGTCACAGAGCACACAGAGATAAGGTTTTCCTCAGTGAACTCTGTGCCCTCTGTGGTGAAAATTTCTTTTGCTGGCTTGGTCAGGCGGTTTCGTTAAACAGCTCGCGGCCGATCAGCATGCGACGGATTTCACTGGTGCCGGCGCCGATTTCATAGAGCTTGGCGTCGCGCAGCAGGCGACCGGTGTTGTAGTCGTTGATGTAGCCGTTACCGCCCAGGGTCTGGATCGCTTCCAGTGCCATCTTGGTGGCATTTTCGGCGCAGTAGAGGATCACGCCGGCGGCATCCTTGCGGTTGGTCTCGCCGCGGTCACAGGCCTGAGCCACATGGTAGAGATAGCTGCGGCTGGTATTGAGCATCACGTACATGTCGGCGATCTTGCCCTGTATCAGCTGGAACTCGCCGATGGCCTGACCAAACTGTTTGCGCTCGTGGATGTAGGGCACCACTTCGTCCATACAGGCCTGCATCACGCCTACCGGGCCCCCGGAAAGAATGGTGCGCTCGTAATCCAGGCCGCTCATCAGCACTTTCACACCCTCGTTTTCCTTGCCGAGGATGTTTTCGGCGGGGACTTCGCAGTCTTCGAACACCAGCTCGCAGGTGTTGGAGCCACGCATGCCCAGTTTGTCCAGCTTTTGAGCGCGGGAGAAGCCGGGGAAATCACGCTCGACGATGAACGCTGTGATGCCTCGGGGGCCTGCATTGCTGTCAGTCTTGGCGTAGATCACATAGGTATGGGCGTCAGGGCCGTTGGTAATCCACATCTTGTTGCCATTGAGGATGTAGCGGTCGCCTTTCTTTTCGGCGCGCAGCTTCATGCTGACCACATCGGACCCGGCACCGGGCTCGCTCATGGCCAGGGCACCGATATGGTCACCGCTGATCAGTTTGGGCAGATACCGGGCTTTCTGCTCGTCGGTACCGTTGATAACAATCTGGTTGACGCACAGGTTGGAGTGGGCGCCGTAGGAGAGACCGATAGACGCAGAAGCCCGGGAAATTTCCTCTACCACAATGGTGTGGGCCAGGTAGCCCATGTTGGCGCCGCCGTATTCTTCGTCAGCGGTAATACCCAGCAGGCCCAGATCGCCCATTTTTTTCCACAACGGCAGGGGGAACTCATTGCTGCGGTCGATTTCGGCGGCCAGGGGGGCAATTTCTTTCTGGGCAAAGGCACGGGCCGTATCACGGAGCGCATCGATAGTTTCGCCCAGATGAAAATTGAAAGTGCTGTTGAACATTATTGTGTCTCCAGATCGTGAAGGGCGTCCAGGCAGCGCTGCTCGGCGTCATCGAGTTCCCGCTGCATGACCTGAATATCCCGAAGTTGTTGTTCCAATTGTGCTCGGCGCTGGTGAATCTTTCCCTGCAGGGCGAGAAGCTGACTGCGGTTATCGCCCTGGGGCTGGTACATGCGGATCAACTCTTTGGATTCGGCCAGGGAAAATCCCAGTCGCTTACCGCGCAGTATCAGTTTCAGGGTGACCCGATCGGCGGGGGTGTAGACCCGAGTCTGGCCCCGTCGTTGCGGAGTCACCAGGCCCTGGTCTTCGTAAAAGCGGATGGTGCGGGTGGTGACATCAAATTCCCGGGCCAGCTCGCCGATGCTGTAGGTCTGTTTTTTACTCATGGAAAAAGAATAGGGGAAGTTTACGTTAACGTAAAGTTGTTGATTTTGGCCTGTTCGGTCCGTGACACGGTGTTTACCTCTGCCTAGACTTCCGTCCCAGATCAATGGGGGTAACGAATGAAAGACGCTTGGAGTCGCTGGGTGGTCGCCCATCCGGTGTGGGTGCTGCTGGTCTGTACCGGCCTGTGCCTTGCCATGGCTGCGGGTATGAGCCATTTCCACAACAACAACGATCCGCGCATTTTCTTCACGGAAGAGAACCCGGATTTCAAACGCTTTGTCTCCCTGGAAGACAGCTTCACGGCCAACGAAATGGTGTTGTTCGTCGTGCACCCGAAGAATGACCGGGTGTTTGAGCCGCAGGCCCTGGCGGCGATCGAAGCCCTGACCGACGATGCCTGGACGCTGCCACATTCCACCCGGGTGGATTCGCTGACCAATTTTCAGCACACGGAAGTGGAGGGCGATGACCTCTTCGTGGCGCCGCTGGTGGAAGACGCCCTGTCCATGTCGGCGGAGGATATCGACCAAGCCCGGGAGATTGCCCTCGACGAACCCGCACTGGTTGGCCGACTGATTTCGGACAAGGGGCATGTGGCCGGGGTAGTGGCAACAGTGACCATGAGCGAGGGCAATACCGAGGCCCCGGAAATCACCGCCGCCGCCCGGGAAATGGCCCGGGCCTATGGTGAGCAATACCCGGATATCGAATTCATGGTGACCGGCACTGTAGTGTTCTCCCAGGCCTCTGCCGAAGCCACGGAACAGTCCATGGTGACCACGCTGCCTTTGGCCTTTTTGGTGATGCTGTTGTGTCTCTGGCTGATCCTGCGTAGTGCCATGTTTGTGGCGGTAACCGTGGTGGTGATCGCTTTCTCCATTGCTTCGGCAATGGGCGTGGCCATGTGGCTGGGTATCGAGTTTTCGCCCATCGTGGGTATGGCGCCGGCCATGATCCTGACACTGGCGGTGGCGGACTCCGTGCATCTGCTCGCCAGTTATCGCCATGAGCGCCTGCAGGGCATTGCCAAAACACCGGCCCTGCTGGAAAGCCTGCGAATCAATCTGCAGCCAATCTGGTTGACCAGCCTGACCACGGCAATCGGCTTTGCCATCCTCAATTTTTCCGAGTCACAACCGTTCCGGGCACTGGGGAATGTGGTGCTGATCGGCGTCTTGCTGGCCTTTGTGTTCTCTGTGCTACTTCTGCCGGCGCTTGTGATGCTGTTGCCGCATCGCATTGAACCCGGCAGACAGCGTGATTATTCCCCCTGGATGAGCGCTCTGGCCGGCCATCTCAGCCGCCATTACAAGCGCTGGCTGGCAGGCATGTCGGTTGTCGTCGTGGTGCTGACGGCGAGCGTGGGGCTTAACCGTACCAATGATGTCTTCAACGAATACTTTGACGAGACGTTCGAGGTAAGGCGGGTCAACGATTTTGCCATGTCGGAAATGACCGGGATGCACCGCATTGATTATGCGGTGCCTTCCGGAGAATCCGGCGGCACCATGGAGCCGGAGTATCTGCAGCATCTTGATAATCTGATGACATGGCTGGAGCAGCAAGATGAAGTGGTCTACGCCACCTCCTATACCAATGTGATCAAACGCCTTAACCGTGACCTGCACGGTGGTGATCCCGCTTACTATCGCATTCCGGATTCCCGGGAATTGATTTCCCAATACACCCTGCTGTATGAGTTGTCGCTGCCCCAGGGGCTTGGCCTGGAAGATCAGCTGGATATCGACAAGCGCCAGGCGCGGGCCATCGTGGTGCTGGAAAACATAGGTTCCAAGCCGGTACTGGATTTCAACGACCGGGTAGAGCTGTGGATGCAGGATAACTGGCCAGCGGCCATGCAGACCAAAGGGACAGGTATGGATATCCTGTTCGGTCGGGTCACCATGCGTAATATCGAAAGTATGTTGGGCGGTGCCCTGATTGCGCTGGTCAGCGTCTCATTGCTTCTGATTCTGGCTCTGCGTTCGGTTCGCTACGGACTGCTGTCGCTGATTCCCAATCTCCTGCCGGCTGCCATGGCGTTCGGTCTCTGGGGGTTGATCAATGGTGAGATCGGCCTGGCCGTGTCGGTGGTGGCCTGCATGACACTGGGGATCGTGGTGGATGATACGGTGCATTTCCTCAGCAAGTATGTGCGTGCCAAGCGGGAGCTGGGGTTGAATACCGAGAAAGCGGTGGATTATGCCTTCCGCACCGTGGGGGTGGCCCTGGTCGCTACCTCTGTGGTGCTGGTGGCCAATTTCGCAATTATTGGCACCAGCCACTTCTATCCCAATGCCAGCATGGGGCTGCTATCGGCGATCACCATTGCCATGGCGCTGTTTGTGGACTTTTTCTTCTTTGTGCCGTTACTGATTGCACTGGATCGTGCGCGGCGGAGTAGCCAGCCCGGAAAAGCAGTGCTAACGTAGCGCCACATTGTCCGGAAACGTTCCACGGAACAAGACACGGTGACATACAAGAAAGATCGCAAGGTTCTCAAGCGCGTCGATTACGGGGCCGCCAAGAATTCCCTGATGGGGGTTTTGGCGGCCCTTCTGATTTATGCCCTGGTTTTTGCCTGGGGGCAGGTTTATCAGAGTTTCGAACTGGAAGCGCTCATCGGAGGCGGGGCCGTTCTGGCCGTCACCGCCTATCGGTTATGGCTGGTTGCCCGATTCGATGCCCTCTATGGCTCGGGGCCGGCACGCTGGCGCAAGCTGTTTGGCGCCGGTCTGGCCATGCATGCCCTGCTGTGGGGGATACTCCCCGCCTGGCTGGCCTGGCGGCTGGGTTCCGGCTTCAATTTCTTCGCGGTACTGCTTTATAACGTCGGCGTGACCACGGCTCTGGGCAGCTCCTGGATGGCCGGGCTGCGGGTGCGTCAGGCCTATATCGTGCTGATGTTCCTGCCCACCGTGTTGGTACTGCTGATCACCGGGTCCCTGCACGACTGGGTGATCGCGATCATGATCAGCATTTATGCTTTCTACCTGTTCCGACTCTACCGCGGCCAGTATGAAACCTTCTGGCATGCCATGACGCGGGAGCGGCGCGGACGCGGTGAAAGCAGCAGCCAGCAGCCGGTGCGAAGCAGTACGGAGGTGCAGCTCAGCCTCGTGTACCGGCTTGCCCATGAACTGCGTACGCCAATGAATTCCCTCATGGGCATGATGTCATTGCTGGAAGACACCCGCCTGGATGACGAGCAGAAAGATTACCTTCAGGTGGCCGGTCGCAGCGGCAAGCTGTTGCTGTCGTTGATTGATGATGTGCTCGATTATTCCCGCATCCTGTCGCGCCGAATCACTCTCAATTCCGAATTTTTCGATTTCCGCACCGCCATTGAACAGGCCCTGGAAGCCTTTGGCCCTATGGCACAGAACACCGGGCTGGAGCTGACCTGTGTCATCGACCGGTTGCTGCCCAAGCGCATCCGCGGTGACCGTGAGCGCCTTATGCAGGTGCTCAACAATCTGTTCAGTAATGCCATCAAGTTCAGCGATAACGGGGAAATCCGCCTGGATGTGGATTTCACCGTGGAAAGCGAAAGCAGTGGCGTACTGCGGGTAAGGCTCAGTGACGAGGGCGTGGGCATGGACCCGGAAACCCTGCGTCATCTGTTCCAGGATCGGTTTATCGATGAAGGGCAGGATGTCTACAGCAGCCGCCATACCGGTTTCGGCTTGCTGGTCTGCAAGGGGCTGATTGACGCCATGGGTGGCACACTGGGGGCAGAGAGTGTGCCCGGTGAAGGGTCGACCTTCTGGTTTACGGTGCCGGTGCAGATGCAACCGGACATGCGCGAATCCCAGGATCTGGTGCGGGCGCTGGATGGCGCAGAGGCCGTGGTTGTGGGAGCGGCTTCCGGCACCGTGGCCTGTTTGCAGGAAGAACTGGAAACCCTGGATTGTCAGTGTTCGTCGGCCCAGGGTTACGACCATGCCCTGCAGGCCCTGCGGGCCGGTCACCGGGAACATAGCGATTTTGATCTGCTGCTGGTAGACACCTGGACGCGGCCGGAACTGGCCCTGAATCTGTGCCGTAATGTCCTGGAGGACCCGTCCCTGCGGCCGGTGCGACTGATTCTTCTGGCCACCATCGAAGAGCGTGGTACCCCGGCGGTCCAGAAACTGATCGATAAACATGATCTGGTGGTGCTGGTGCGCCCGGCCCACCGTCGCAGTTTGCGCAGCGCTCTGGCCCGACTGGTGGGGCTGCAGCGCCAGCAGCCGGTGGGTGATGCCCCTATGCAGACCCGTGAGGAGCGCCTGCGACGCAAGCAATTCCGGTTGATGCTGGTGGAAGATAACGAGGTCAACCAACTGGTGACCCGCGGCATGCTCAGCAAGCTGGGCTATCAGGTGAAAACCGTCAGTAATGGTGAGACTGCCTTGGCCCTGGTGGACCAGGAGGGCTTCGATTTGATTCTGATGGATTGCATGATGCCGGAAATGGACGGCTTTGAGGTAACCCGCCAGCTCCGTGAGCGAGAAAAACAGAACGATGGGCTGCGTACGCCGGTGGTTGCAATCACTGCCAACACAGCAGAAGGGGTACAGGCGCGCTGCCTGGCGGCGGGAATGGATGATTTTTTGGCGAAACCAGTGCACCTGGACGCACTGGAGACGGTTTTGCGGCGCTGGTTGCCAGCGGAGCCGGACCAGGATGAGGATGCAGAATGACAAGAAAAGCCTTGCTGCTGGGGGCAACAGGACTGGTGGGCAGCGATTGCCTCACCAATCTGCTGGAAAGCGACGAATATGAACAGGTGCGGGTACTGTGTCGGCGGCCCCTCTCCGTGGAGCATCCCAAGCTGGATGTGCAAGTGGTTGACCTGGATGACATGGAAGCCTATCAGCCACATTTTCAGGTGGATGATGTGTTCTGTTGCCTGGGTACCACCATGAAGAAGGCCGGGTCCAGGCAGGCGTTCCGCCATGTGGATCATGATCTGGTGGTGCTGGCCGGGCAAATGGCTCTGCGTGCCGGTGTGCAGCGCTTTTTGGTGGTGTCAGCGATCAATGCCAACGCCCGCTCTCCGTTTTTCTATTCCCGGGTAAAGGGGCAGGCGGAAAGAGCGCTGATCAAGCTGGAGTTGCCATTATTGGCGATCCTGCAGCCATCCCTGTTGCGTGGCCAGCGTGAAGACCGGCGCCCGGCGGAAGACTGGGGCAATATCTTCAATCGGGTCATCGAGCCGCTGACTCGCTGGACCGATGCCCACTGGTTGCCAGTGGACAGCCACAAAGTGGCGGATGCCATGGTGGGCATGGCGCTGGAAGGGCCGCAGACCGGCCTTTATAAATTACGCTATCGGGACTTTCTGGTGTTTGCCGGCAAGTTCCGCAATCAACGAGAAGCGAAAGGCGAGTAGGGCAAACGGATGGAGTGGGGATGCCTGTCTCGTCCGCAATAACGTATTCGCCTCTGTATTAAGGAGTCAGTATGACCTTTGTGACCTGTGATCTGTGTGACGACAACGCAGACAGTGTTTCTGTGGTAACCGGCTATAACTGGTTCAGCTACGGCGGACGCAGTGCCTTTGGCGGTGAAATTGTCACGGTGAAATGTTTCGAGGACAACAGTCGAGTCAAGGAACACCTGGGTACCGACGGTAAGGGCAAGGTGCTGGTGGTTGACGGTGGTGGGAGTCTCCGCAATGCCTTGATCGGCGACATGATCGCCGAAAACGCGGTCAAGAATGGCTGGGAAGGGGTGATCATCTACGGTGCCTGCCGGGATGTGGACGAACTGGCCAAACTGGATCTTGGCGTTATCACGCTGGGCTGTGTACCGATCAAATCTGTGCGCCGCGGCGAAGGCCAACTCGATATTGATGTGACCTTCGGTGGCGTTACCTTTAAATCCGGCGAATATGTCTACGCTGATAACAACGGCATTATTACTGCCCCTAAGGCTTTACTGTAATCTATTGACGGATAACCGGGTTGCCGGGTGCCCTGGCCGGTTTCAGGCCGAAGCTCTCTTTGGCCTGAATGTCTCTCAGGTAAAGCATCAGGCCATTTTCTGCTTCTTCGCGGCTGATAAAGGGGCCTTCGACAGTATTTTCCCTTGTAGCGAAGTACCACTGACTGCCTTCGGTGAAAAAGCGGTCACTACGAAACCTGGTGCAGGTTGTTAGATCCTCTTTTCTTCGGTTCATTGCGCATCCCCATAGGCTTATATTTTTCCTGCAAAATTACTCTTATAGGAGTTGCTTTGGCCACAGCCGTTCGTCTTATGCTTATATGGAGTGGAATGCAGTGGTCTTATAGCTTTTTTCTGCTATAAAGGAGGCTGGTTGCGCCAGCCGATGACGTGAGCGTCAGGCAGAGGAACCCGGCCCGTTGGTCGCCAATAACAGGGAAGGCATTATGCTCAAGTCCATTAAAGTGGCGGACTATATGACCCGCCGCCTGATTACTATCACACCGGAAATGTCGGTTAACGAAGCCATTCGTGTGTTTCTGGAACACAAGATTTCCGGTGCGCCTGTGGTTGATGAAAACGGCCGTCTGGTGGGTGTCTTCTCTGAATCCGACTGCCTGAAAGGCGCTCTGGAAGCCAGCTACCATGGCACGGAAATCGGGCCGGTGAAGGAATACATGAGTGTGGACCTGCAGACCGTGACTGGGGAAACCTCCATTCTGGATGTGGCGGAAGTGTTTCTGGCAGATCATCGCCGGCGCTTGCCGGTGCTGGAAGGTGGTCGCCTGGTGGGCCAAATCAGCCGCCGTGATCTGTTGCGCGCCATGGATGATTTCAGTCGCCGGCACACCCTGTAATTTATTGGCAGCGATCCCAAGGGGGGGAACCATGAATCAGCCTTATCAGGCTCCATCGGCGGAGCTGTCCGCAAATGTTGACGAAAGTTATCAGCCAAAGTTCCTGGCAGCATCGGGCCGTATCGGTCGTATGCGTTATGTAGTCTATGCCTTTGGTTTGACCATGCTGTCCTACCTGGCGATTGCTGTCGTGGGTGGCATTCTGGCAGCGATTATGGGTGGCTTTGACAGCGCTTCTGCCAATTCCGGGGCCACCATGTTTCTGGGTTTCCTGGCCATGGTGGTGATGCTGTTTATCCTGGTGATGACGGTGATCTATGCAATCCGAAGGTTGAATGACATCAACGCCAGCGGTTGGTTTGTGTTGCTATTTCTGGTTCCCATCGTGAACCTGATAATGGGGTTGTTGTTGATCTTCATGCCTGGCACCAAGGGGGCGAACAAGTTCGGACCCAAGCCGGTGGCAAACAGCGGTGGGGTGATAGCGGCTTTTGTTGTGGTTGCGGTGCTGTTCGTAGGTTATATCGGTGTGCTGATGGCAGTGGCTGTGCCGGCCTACAATCAATATGTGGAGCGGGCTCAGGCGGCTTCTGAAATGCAGTATGACTACGACTACTGAGCAAATCTGCGTTATCCGGCCATAAAAAAAGGGGCTCCGAAGAGCCCCTTTTTCATGCCTGCGAAACCTTACGGCAGCAGGTGGGAAACGGCGTCACGTTCTTCCGCCAGTTCCTTCTCGGTGGCTTCCATCTTGCCACGGGAGAAATCGTTCACTTCCAGACCCTGAACGATGCTCCAGTCGCCATCCTTGCAGGTGCAGGGGAAGGAGTAGATCAGGCCTTCCTGGATGCCGTAGGAGCCGTCGCTGTAGATGCCCATGGATACCCAGTCACCGTCGGCAGTGCCGAGGGCCCAGGAACGCATGTGGTCAACAGCGGCAGAAGCGGCGGAAGCGGCAGAAGACGCACCACGAGCCTTGATGATGGCGGCACCGCGCTGCTGTACTTCCGGGATGTAGGTGCCTTCGTACCAGTCTTGCTCAACCTGGTCGATGGCGACCTTGCCGTCCACTTCGCAGTGATGCAGGTCCGGGTACTGGGTAGAGGAATGGTTGCCCCAGATGGTCATCTTGGTGATGTCGTTGACCGTCTTGCCCAGTTTGTTGGCCAGCTGCGCCATGCCACGGTTGTGGTCCAGGCGGGTCATGGCAGTAAACTGACGGGGGTCGATGTCCGGCGCATTGCGCTGGGCGATCAGGGCATTGGTATTGGCCGGGTTGCCGACAACCAGGACCTTGATGTCCTTGCTGGCGTTGTCGTTGATGGCTTTGCCCTGGGCAGAGAAGATTGCTGCATTGGCTTCCAGCAGATCTTTACGCTCCATGCCCGGACCACGCGGACGAGCACCAACCAGCAGGGCGTAGTTGGCGTCCTTGAAGGCCACGTTGGCATCGTCGGTGCCAACAATGCCGGCGACCAGCGGGAAAGCACCATCTTCCAGTTCCATGATAACGCCCTTCAGGGCTTCCATGGCCGGGGTGATTTCCAGCAGTTGCAGGATAACGGGCTGGTCTTTGCCGAGCATGTCGCCGGAGGCGATACGGAACAGCAGGGAATAGCTGATTTGGCCAGCGGCGCCGGTAACGGCTACGCGTACGGGTGCTTTCATTAACAATCTCCTAGCTTGAATTCGGGAGAACTTATGGGGGCTGAAACCAGGGGAGCCACTGAGCAATGGCGAATTCCGCCATGGGTCAGGGGTCCCGGACGGGGCGCATTATAAAGGAAGCACAGGCCTATTCATACTTGGACCGGGGTGCTATCCCGGAGCGGGCTGATTTGACACGAGGCAATGAATGACGAAATGGGATGTGGTTGTGATTGGCGCCGCTCAGGCCGGCTGTGCTGCCGCCTGGGACCTGGCAGCGGCGGGGCAGCGTGTGCTGGTCCTGTCACGGCCTGCCGAACAGGGTAAACCCTGCGCTGGTGGGGTGACGGCGAAGGCCCTGAATCGCTACCGATTTTCCATTGCCCCGGTTGTTCGTGAAGTGGTGTCCACACTGTGGGTTGGTCGCTTTCCTTCTGATAGCCAGGCTTTGCATGCGGCGAGCCCCTTCTGTGTGATGACTGAACGTGCTGAACTTGATGCGTTCTGCCGTCAACAGGCCCAGGAACAGGGAGCCCACTTTGCCGAAACCCGTGGGATTCAGTCCCTGCATCAGAATGGCAGCTCTGTCACCCTGACCACCCGCGAGGGCGACTGCTTCCAGGCCAGCGCACTGATTGCTGCCGATGGCGCCCACAGTCCGGTGCGCAAGCTGTTGGGGGAGCGCCGTTATGCCGGCGCTGTGGCCATCGAGGGATGTGTGCCTCGGGATCAGCTCTCCCGATACCCTGGGATGACACTGGATTTTGCGGCCATCAAAGGAGGGTATGGCTGGCTGTTTCCCAAGGGGGATCATGTCAACGTAGGGCTTTACGTGTGGCGTCAGGGTATTGCTTCGCCGAGCCGTGAGCAGCTCGACCGCTACAGTCGGCAACAGCTGGGTGCCAGCCCCTTGGGGGTACAGGGTTACCCGCTGGGCACCTGGCTGCCTCATGCTCGTCTGTGCCAGGGGAGAATTCTGTTTGCCGGTGATGCGGCCGGTTGCACCGAAGCGTTGCTGGGAGAGGGGATTTATGGTGCTGTTCTCAGCGGCCAGCTGGCCGCCCAGGCGATTCTGGCCGGGCAACTGGCGAGCTATCCCCAGTGGCTGGCGGGCTGGCGCGAAGAGATGGCGACTGTGGAGCAGCTGGCGCGACTCTTTTACCCGTTAATGCCGCTGTCCACCCGCATTTTGCAGCGCAATCTGGGGGAGACCCTGGTGGACGGGTTTGCCCGGGGGCTTACCCTGGGGCAATGCAAGCGCCGCTGGCGCGGCGCGTCAATCGTCGGGAGATAAAGCGCTACCTTGTTGTTCCCGGTAGTGCACCGGGGTGACGCCGAACCAGCGTTTGAAGGCCCGGTTGAAGGCGCTTTGTTCCGAATAGCCCAAATCCAGAGCGATCTGGTTTACCGAGCGGTCGCTGTGCAATAACCAGTCACAGGCCAGGCGGCGACGTTCATCTTCCAGCAGGCTGGAAAAATCCGTGTTCTCTGCACGTAATTGGCGGCGCAAGGTCCAGGGCTTGATACCCAATTGGTCGGCGATAGGTTCCAGTTGCGGTACACCCTGCTGCAGGCGTTTCTGGATCTCCAGGCGCACCTGTTCCAGCAGATTGTCGCGGGCGTGGTACTGGGTGACCGCCCGCTGCATGCGAGAACGTGCCACCTTGTGCATTTCCGGATCCGCATCACGCAGGGGCAGGTCCAGCAAACCGGCGTCCAGTACGATGGCATTCAGGGGCTGTTCGAAGGCTATCTCACAACGGAAGATCCGCTGATATTCCTGCTTATCTCCCTGGGGCGGGTGGCGAAACAGTACCTGGGTGGGCGACATCTCCTTGCCGATTAACCAGCGACCGTAAACGATGGCCCCGGCGAAGTTGGCATCAATACGGGCCGGGTAAGTGGGCAGCGCTTCCAGGTCGCTTTCCCAGATCAGCCACAGGGACTTGTCGCGCCATTCGAAGCGTAACTGGGCGCATTCACTGGTGACTTTGGTGAAGGGAATCATCAGCTCGATGGCATCCCCCAGGGTAGCGCTGGACATGCTGGCATAGCCAAGCTCGCCCATGAACCGCGGGCGGATCCCTTCGCCCATGTGCAGACCGAAAAGCGGATCACCACTTTCCAGCATAGCCTGTTTGAGCAGCTGGTTTTCCACCGTCATGGGAATGCGGGACTGGGGATTTTCCAGATCATCGTTGCTGATACCCAGATCCACCAGGGCGGCACTCAGATCAACGCCGGCACGCAGGGCGGCGTCCAGCAGGAATTCCAGCCAGAAGGGGGCGACGGTTCGTAATTTCAGTGAAGAAGACAGGCTGGCGGACATCATGGCTCGCGTGGTTTTTGTTATCTATAGAGAGGACTAGATAACGAGAGGCGAGCGGGGAAGTCAACGGTTCAGGTGAGACAAAGCGCGGGGAGCAGGGGCGGCGGCGCCGCCCCGGGCTGGTTAAAGAACGATTACTTCGTTTCTTTGGCCAGCTTGTTGACCTTGCGGGTCAGTGAGGCCAGCTTCTTGTTCAGGGCTTCTACCTCGTCGCGGGTAGGCAGACCCAGAGCGGAAGCAACCTTGCCACGCACTTCGTCCAGCTGGGACGGCTGCTTCTTGGCAGCGGTTTTTTTCTGGGGTTTGGTCTGGGCTTTCTGGCGCTTCTCGCCAGTTTTCACCAGAGTCTGGAACAGCTCGTTGCCGTTTTCTTCCAGACGGGTGTAGGCACCACGCACGGCAGTGTTCAGTTTTTCCAAGGCCGCTTTGGCTTCAGTGGTGACTTGTTCATAGCGCTCGTTGAGTTGCTCGATCGTAGCGTTGCTCATAGGGGGCTTCCCTCCGTAGAAAAAATGGATTAGCAAAGCCCTCTGGCGGTGGCTGCGAGGGCGTGAACAAGTGTAAGTCAGGATTCTGACAGTGTTGTTAATGTTGTCTAACAATTAAACATTAGGTTTGGCCTACTCATCAGTAGGTAATTTGCTAAGGTCTACATCCAGCCTGTTAGGTGTGGGCTATGGTGGCATCTATACGGTGATTGCCCGGCGTGAGAGCGCATTGGGCAGGGCAAGGCTGTCGGACAGAAATCAGAAAAGGACCCCTCCATGTCAGCAGTAATTCGTCAGGGACGCTATCAGGGACTGACCGGTAACGGTGTCACCGAATACAGAGGCATCCCGTATGCTTTGCCGCCGCTGGGCGAGCATCGCTTCAAGGCCCCCCGACCGTTGCCGGAGGGTGATAATGCAGTGGCAGCCGACCACTATCCCCAACCCTCCCTGCAGATGAAGAACCCGTTGATGGGAGTTAACGAGTCCAGTGAAGATTGCTTGTACCTGAATATCTGGGTGCCGGAGGGGGAAGGGCCCTTTCCGGTGATGGTCTGGTTCCATGGTGGTGCCTACTTGGCCGGCTCCATTTCCCAGCCGCTGTATAACGGTGCGGAACTGGCCCGTAGCCAGCAGGTGGTGGTGGTGAATGCGGCCTATCGACTGGGGGCCATGGGCTTTGCCGATTTCTCGGAGGTGGCGCCGGAACTTGAAGCCGACAGCAATCTTGGGCTGCGAGATCAACTGGCGGCTCTGGAGTGGGTGCAGGAAAACATCAGCGGTTTTGCCGGTGATGCCGGCCGGGTCACCGTATTCGGAGAATCCGCCGGTGGCTTCAGCGTCTGTGCTCTGTTGGCATGTCCGCGGGCGGCCTCACTGTTCCATGCTGCCATCGTGCAGTCCGGTGCGGCAGATTTTGTTCTGGCTCCGGAACAGGTCCGCAAGGTCACCGATGCCTTTGTGGCCGCTCTGCCCGGTGATGGCAGTGCCGCAGAGAGGCTGCGCGACTGCTCCGACAAAGACTGGATCAAGGCCCAGAATCAGGCGGTAAAAGTGCTGGTTGAGCGCGGCCTGCGCACGACAACACCACAGTTTGCGATGAATTTTCTACCCATGGTGGATGGTGATCTGTTGCCACAGCTACCGATTGAAGCCATTGCCGCTGGCGCTGCCGCGGACAAGCGACTGCTGGCCGGGGTCTGCCAGGATGAATATCACTTTTTCCAGTACGCCGGGGTGTTGGCCGGAACAGTAAAAATGGCATCCCTGCGGGACGTGGATGATCAGGAAATCCTGCGCCGCTTTGAACGGGGGCTGCCGGGCAATGGTGCCCGGGCGTTCGATTATTACCGCACCACGGTCAAGCCGGATCCCCGTCGCAGCCCGCTGGATGTGTTTTCGGCCATGGAATCCGATCGTCTGTTCCGGGTGCCCACAGTCCGTCTGCTGGATGCCCAGAGTCGCCATAGCACGGATTGCTGGGGATTCCAGTTTACCTGGCAGAGCGAGCCCTTCGGCCTGCCGCTGGGAGCCTGCCATGTGGTAGATGTGCCCTTTGTCTTTGGTGTCACCGATACTCCGGCGGGAATGTACTTTACTGGCGGTGGTGATGCCGCCAGGGCCTTGTCCCGTAAGGTGCAGGCTGTCTGGGGGGCGTTTGCCCACGGCGATGGTCCGGGCTGGCAGTGCTGGTCCGCGCAGCGTCAGGTGCGCCAGCTAGGGCCGGGAGAGGAGATGGCAAGTTTACTCGATGAGGCTGCCGAGGCCCTCTGGGAACCGATCATTCCAGTCCCGCAGTGAGCGATAGTGTCTGACTGCCGGACATTTCTCAGGGTCGTCGAAAGCGCGTAGAATACCGCCCCCGCGCGGCTTCAGCGCCGCGTTATACTGATTTTGATCTGCAAAATTCCCGTGTGGTGAGTGCCATGAGCGTAGCAACATTGATCGAGCGCAAGGTTTCCGAGTCCGTCCCTGTGGCACATTTTGTCTTGGAAAACGAAAGCCATAAGCACAGTGTGCCGCCCAATTCGGAAACGCACTTCAAGCTGGTGCTGGTGAGTGATGCCTTTGACGGCATGCTGCCAGTGCGTCGTCACCAGATGCTCTACAAGGTACTGGCCGACGAGCTTGCGGGGCCTGTGCATGCGTTGGCGTTGCACACCTATACTGTGTCGGAGTGGCAGGCCAAGGGCGGTGAAGTCAGTGCATCCCCTGACTGTCTTGGTGGCAGCAAGCACGATCCGGAGTTCAAGGCGTGAGTCAGCATAAAGTGGAAAGATCGGACAGCATTGTCGTTGCTGCCCTGTACAAGTTTGTCCGTCTGGACGATTTCGAGCAGTTGCGAGAGCCACTGCTGGCGCTGATGCTTGCGCAGAATGTGCGTGGCACCCTGTTACTGGCCAATGAGGGGATCAATGGCACCATCGCCGGGCCCCGGGCCGGCATCGATGCGGTGCTTGGCTGGCTCCATGAGGATCCGCGTCTGGCAGATCTGGAGCACAAGGAGTCCTTCCACGACGAGCATCCCTTCCTGCGCACCAAGGTCAAGCTCAAGAAGGAAATCGTCACCATGGGCGTGGAGGGGATCGACCCGAACCGCACCGTGGGGACCTACCTGAGCCCGGAAGAATGGAACGCGGTGATCAGCGATCCGGAAACCATCCTGATCGACACTCGGAACGATTACGAAGTGGAAGTGGGCACCTTCAAGGGCGCCATCAATCCGGAAACCCGCACCTTCCGGGAATTCCCCGATTATGTGAAGGACACTCTGGACCCGGCCAAACACAAGAAAGTGGCAATGTTCTGCACCGGCGGGATTCGTTGTGAAAAATCCACCGCTTACCTGAAAGAGCAGGGCTTTGAAGAGGTCTATCACCTGAAGGGCGGCATCCTCAAATACCTGGAGGAAATGCCCAGGGAAGACTCCCTGTGGGAAGGCGAATGTTTTGTCTTCGACGAACGGGTGACCGTTGACCACGATCTCAACCCTGGTGAGTTTGACCAGTGCCACGCCTGTCGTCGGCCCATCAGCGATGAGGAAAAGGCATCGGAAAAATTCCAGCTGGGCGTGTCCTGCCCCAAGTGCTACGACGAATCGTCGCCGGAACAGAAGGCGCGTTTTGCCGAACGCCAGAAGCAGATCGAGCTGGCCCGCGCCCGTGGCCGCCAGCATCGCGGCCAGAACCCCCGCAAGCCGTCCTGAGTGATCCAGTTTCGAGACACGAGTGACGAGTAGCGAAGAGCAAAAAGCTTGTTTTCGTTACTCACTACTCGTACCTCGCTTCTGTTGTAGGAGACCAGTTTCCGGTACGGATCACCAATAGTGCCGCCCGGCGTGATGACATAGACTGGGCCCTGCCAGGTCATCGTCGTGGAGCCTCCATGAAGTGTTTGTTTGCCAGCCTGCTGTTGGTGGTTGCCGCCATCGCGGCTGCTGAGCCCGTGCAGGTTGCTGTCGCTGCCAATTTTTTCTCTCCGCTGAAACAATTGGTCACGCAGTATCGCCAGCACAATCCCCAGGCGGATATTCAGATCACCGTGGGTTCCAGCGGAAAACTGGCGGCGCAGATTAGACAGGGGGCGCCCTACGATATTTTCCTTGCCGCAGATGCTCGACGGCCGCAAGAGCTGGCGTCGGAAGGGCTGATTCTGGCGGGCACTGTGCGCACCTATGCCATTGGCAGGCTGGTGCTGTGGTCTCCGGGCGCCGGCGAAGTACTCGATGGCCAATCGCTGATAGCCGGTATGGTCACACCAGTAGCTATGGCTAACCCGCGTACCGCGCCCTATGGGGAGGCCGCTCAGGCAGTTATGGAACGATTTCCGCTGCCGGATTCGGTGGTTCTGGTAAAGGCGGAGAACGTAGGGCAGAGCTATCATTTTGCCCACAGCGGCGCCGCCGAGGCCGCCTTTGTGGCACTGAGTCAGATACGAGGCCAGGGGGGGCGACAATGGCGTATCCCCGATGCGTATTATCCGCCCATTCTTCAGCAGGCAGGTTTGCTGACAGATTCTCCCTCAATACACCATTTCTATGATTTTCTGTTTTCTGCCGAGGCCCAGGGAATGATTCGCAAGCTGGGTTACCGTACCGATGAGGTCGCCGATAATGTTGAATGATGGCGACTGGCTGGCCCTGTGGGTCAGCATCAAACTTGCGCTGGTCACCACCGTCATCCTGCTGATGCTATGTACGCCGCTGGCCTGGTGGCTGGCCCGACGCCGCTTGCCCGGACAGGCGCTGCTGGAAGCCTTGCTGGCGCTCCCGCTGGTACTGCCGCCATCGGTACTGGGTTTTTATCTGCTGATCGTGCTGGGCCCGAATGGTCCGGGCGGCTGGTTCGCGCAATGGGAGGATGCACGCTCCCTGGCGTTCAGCTTTACCGGTCTGGTGATTGGCTCGCTGGTCTATTCGCTGCCGTTCGTCCTGCAACCCCTCAAGAATGCCTTCGCAGCCATTGAGCCCCGCCAGCTGGATATGGCAGCGGTGTCCGGTGCACGACCCATGGACCGCTTCTTTTCGTTGGTGATTCCACAGGCCCGCCAGGGTTATGCCACTGCGGCCATTCTTGGTATTGCCCATACCCTGGGAGAATTCGGTGTGGTGCTGATGATCGGCGGCAGCCTGGCCGGTGAAACCCGGGTGGCCTCTGTGGCGCTTTATGAGCATGTGGAGGCGGGGGATTACGCCAATGCCCACCGGCTGGCCGCCGTGTTGCTGGTGGCCTCGGTGCTGATGCTGTGGGCCCTGTTTCGCTGGCAGCGCAAACAGACCGCGGGGGTGCTGCCATGAGCCTGGCATTCTCCCTGTCCGGACAGGTGGGGCAGTGCCGCCTGCAGGTGCAGGCACAGCTCGCGGCCACGGGAGTGACAGTGCTGTTCGGCCCTTCCGGTTCCGGTAAAAGCACGCTGCTGCGTATGCTCGCGGGCCTTCAGGATTGCGATGGCGAGGTTCGCTTCGGTGAGCAGTTATGGCAAACCGATGAGGTCAAGCTGCCGCCCTGGGAGCGCCCCCTGGGCATGATGTTTCAGGAGCCGACCCTGTTCCGCCATTTGAGTGTACGCGGCAATCTGACCTACGTGATGAAGCGCCGGGGAAAGGCAGGGGACCTGAACAGGGTGGTCAACCAAACGCGAATCGAAGCTTTGCTGGATCGCTCAGTGGCGACACTGTCCGGTGGCGAGGCTCAACGGGTGGCACTGGCTCGAGCGCTACTGGCTGGGCCGGAACTGCTGTTACTGGATGAACCCCTGTCAGGCCTGGATCACGGTCACAAGCAGGAACTGCTGGGCATGGTCAGTGAGATTGCCAGGCGGGTGCCGGTGATCTACGTCACTCATGATCTGGATGAGTTACTGACCCTGTCGCGGCAGGTCTGGCTGATGGAGCAGGGCCGTATCGTGGCCAGTGGCAAGGCCCATGAGGAGCTGTCCCGGCTGGATGGTCCGCTGGCCCAGCGGGGCGATGCCACCGCCTTGCTGTACGGCGAGCTGGGGGATTACGACAGCCAGGATCATTTGCAGGCGGTGACCGTTGCGCAGCAGACCTTCTGGCTGCCGGCGGCACAGCCGGTGGCGGGCGATGAACCGGTGCGCCTCCGTATTGCCGCCCGGGATGTGAGTCTGTGTCGCCAGACGCCGCAGGATTCCAGCATCCTCAATATCCATCCGGTGCAGGTGGTCGGCCTGCGCGAAGTCGGCCCGGGCCAGGCCATGGTGCAGCTGGCCCTGGGCGATCAACGCCTGCTGGCCCGCATCTCCAGCCGCTCCGCCCGGGAGCTGGAAGTATTTCCAGGTGCCCAGCTCTACGCACAGGTGAAGGCGGTGGCGTTGGGGTGATGCTTTGCCGGGCTTGTGCAAAAGACCTGTTTCACCACAGAGGGCACAGAGTTCACTGAGGAAAGCGTTTTTCTCCGTGTCCTCTGTGCCCTCTGTGGTGAAATATGGGTTTTATGCCACAGCTTTGCCTTCTCCCTTGCACCCTTCCTTTTCACACCCCGCCTGGCTGCGCCAGTCTGCGGCCAGGCCGAAGCGGAGTTCGCCGGTGGTGATGGTGCTGGTGCCGGAGAAGAAGAACATGACCAGGGTGATGACCTGCAGGCTGAGGATGACGCCCGGTGACCACAGGGCGCCCAGCCCGGCAGCCAGATCCGGGGCAAGGGCGGCATGGGCAGGTAACGCCAGGCTGATGGCAACGCCATAGAGCGCGGCCAGTAGTGCCATCAGTTGGTAGACGGAGAACAGCTTGCTGCCGCCCCGATAATCTGCCCGCAGTGTCTCGGAATACACCCGCCACAACTGGCTGCCCACCAGGCTCAGGGCAAAGGCCAGGGCAAATTGCCGATGGAAAAACAGGGCGCTGCAGAGCAGGGCCAGGGCGGTATAAATGACGCAGGTGACTGCCTGGATGGGGATCACCTTTACCGCCTCCATTTCCCCGGCAAAGGCAATCTTCTTGGTCTTGCCGATAAACACATGATTAAGGGTACAGAACAGGCGCTGGGCCCACCGTGGTGAGCGATTTAGTGCCTTGCCGTAACAGCAGCCGAAGCTGATACACGCCAGCCGGCCGATGCCTTCACCCAGCACATAGGCAATGGACATGGCCGCCAGCATGGGCAGAATCGGCAGGGCCGTGTCCCACCAGCTCTGGCTGGCCAGGTCAGCCAGCCAGAGAAAAAGCGGGGCGATGATAATGCCCACAAAGCTGGCGCCGCCCACGGTAAAACCATGGCGGTTTTTTTCCACCACAGTGGCAATTATCTTGGCCGCAGGCAGGCAAATGGTCAGCACTCCCAGCGTTAGCAGCAGGGCAGTACCAAGGGCTACGCCAGCGGAGGCGGTGAGCAGAATGAAGGCGGCAACCCCGAGCCCGCCTGCAATGCCGGTAAATAACCCATAGAAAGTCAGGTTCAGGCCTTGCCAGGAGCCATCGCTGTTTTTCTTCAGGGGTAACGAGGCGACGAATTGCCAGCGTTCTTGCGGCAGGTGATGGAAGAGAAAGCGAAAGCTCACCCCGAAG
The DNA here is from genome assembly GCF_014762765.1 of Alcanivorax sp. GTDB lineage: Bacteria > Pseudomonadota > Gammaproteobacteria > Pseudomonadales > Alcanivoracaceae > Alcanivorax. The sequence goes on along the minus strand of NZ_JABURH010000100.1, from coordinate 16,037 downwards.
ACCAGGGTGCACCCTAACAAAAACAGATCCGCAGCCATCTGCTAGCTCCTCAACGGTGGCGTCAATTGTCAGGATGGTTATGGATCGGTGCGGAGGAATGACAGGGGGGTTACGATTGTGTGAAAGAAGAGGGGGCTAACCTGGCAGGTATGCTGCTTGCTTTTACTAGTCCCGATTGCGCAGAAAACACTCTGCGGCTTGCACGATCAGTTCAGTGACGGAGCGGTCCTCCATCAGAGCCTGCATTTTCAGGCGTTTGTGCAGATCGGCGGGGATATCGGCTGTGAGGCGGCGGTAGCCGTCGCGAACGGCTCCCGGGCGCTGCGGCTTCGCGGCTTTCTTCGGAACAGGTTTACGCGCGGCGCCATTGCGCTTGCGAGGGCGTTGCTGCTCTTCAATAGTAACGAAATCGATCTGTTCCATGGGTGCTGCAATGAGGCCGGCGAAGACAGTCGCCAGATTACTGGAAAGTGCTGCAAATAGACAGGATTGACAGTTAATTTTATAGTGCAAAACCTTGATTAAAAAAGCGTTGTCGCAAGGGTGACGATAAAAACAGGGGTTGGGGGAGATAATGGAAAATGTGGATGTCCTGATCATCGGCAGCGGCTTCGGCGGCTCGGTGATGGCCTGCCGGATGGCGGAGAAGGGAAGCCGGGTGGTGGTGCTGGAAAGGGGGCGGCGTTGGTTGCCGGATGATTACCCTTCGGTATCTCAGCGCGACTGGTTCTGGGATGAAGACGAACCGGAAAAACAGAACGGTTGGATCGATTTCCGCTACTTTGGCGACATGAGTATTGCTATGGGGGCCGGGGTGGGCGGCGGCTCGCTGATCTACGCGAATGTCAGTATCGAGGCCAAGCCGGAGGCCTTTGCCCAAGGGTGGCCAGAGGCGATCGACTACACCACGCTCAAGCCCCATTATGATACCACTGGGGTCATGCTCAACGTGCAGGAGCTGCCGGGAAATCAATGGACGCCGCGAACCCATCTGATGAAGGAGGGAGCCGACGCCGTCGGCGCCGGTGACCGGTTTCATGTTGTGCCTCAAGCGATCACCTTTGACCCTGACTGGAACACGCAACGGGATGATCCTTACTCCTATGGCCACAGCAAGACCTGGGTGAATCCGCAAGGCAAAACCCAGGGCACCTGCGTACATTGTGGTAACTGCGATCTGGGCTGCCCGGTGCAGGCCAAGAACACCCTGGATCTGAATTACCTGGCGGCGGCGGAAAATGCCGGTGCGGATGTTCGCCCCCTCCATCATGTGCGGACCATTCGTGCCGTGGATGGCGGCTATGAAGTTTTGGCCCGGGACCTGGACGGCCACTGCTGGCGCCGCTTCAAGGCAGAAAAAGTGATCGTGGCTGCCGGCTCAATGGGTTCCACGGAATTGCTGTTGCGCTGCCGGGATCAGTACAAAACTCTGCCAAAACTTAGCCGCAAGCTTGGCCATAATTGGTCCTGCAATGGTGACTTTGCCACCATGGCGTTTTATGACGAACGCCAGATTTCCCCCACTCGTGGGCCGACCATTACCAGCGCCATTGATTACCTGGATGGGGCAGATGGTGGAGCCCGTTATTTTGTGGAAGATGGGGGCGTGCCGGATATTCTCGGCAGCTGGATGGAGCGACTGGGCAAGGATCCACGTTTTGCCAGCACCCGGCTGGGTGACGCCATGCTCAAGTACGGAGAGAGTAGTGACCCCTTTGCCAAGATGATGCCCTGGTTCGGGCAGGCCATGGACGATCCCGGCGGCCGTTTCTACCTGGGCCGCCGCTGGTACTGGCCCTGGAAGAAAGACCGCTTGAAACTGGATTGGGACTATCGCAAGGCAGAAAAGGCGGTCCAGGGGCTGGCAGACCGTCATCTGGCGCTGACCGCTGCCACGGGCGGCGATCCGATGACGCCGGCGACCTGGGACTGGTTCAAGGACCTGGTAACCCCGCACCCACTGGGCGGCTGCAATATGGCGGATTCTGTGGAGCAGGGCGTGGTAGACCACCGGGGAGAGGTGTTCAACTATCCCAATCTGTTTGTGATTGATGGTGCCATGGTGCCCCGTGCATTGGGCCTGAATCCGTCGCGCACCATTGCTGCGCTGGCTGAATACGCCGCCAGTGAAATGGCGTGATGGCTGCTTCAAGCTGCATGCGTCACGCAACACAGGTCAACAGGCTTTGAGCAACCGTGCTGCCCATGGTCGAGTGCGCTACATTGGTAGTGAACGAGAATGAGAGAGGAATTCACAATGGCCGATGCCCGTTTTCATATTGTCTTTGCCGGTCAGCTGGTGAAAGGGTCGGACCCGGTTACGGTGAAGGCCAATTTGGGAAAAATTTTCAAAATGGATGCGGCCCGGGTGGAGAAACTGTTCTCCGGGCAACCGGTGGTGCTGAAGAAGGATGCGGACCAGGCCACCGCCATGAAATTTCGCGCGGTGTTGAAACAGGCCGGTGCCGAGTGCGAATTGCGGCCGGTAGCAGATCCTGTTCAGCCGCCATCGACACCGTCAGCTCCGGCACCGGAGCCCAGTACGGCTTCTCCGGACCCTGAAAGTCAGCAGCAGTCAGAGCAGACGTCAGGAGATCTGGAAACGGTGGGCACCATCCGCACCGGGGGCACCGGTTTTTCCGGGGCGTTCTCTGTGGCAGAAGTGGGGGCGGATATGGATAACAGCGATAAGATCGCCCCCCCGCCGGCGCCGGATGTCAGTCATTTGAGCATGGCCCAGGCCGGGGAAGTGCTGGGGCAGAAAAAAGAGGAAAAAACGCCGGTGTCACCGGATATCAGTCATCTGTCTTTGCAGGAGGACTGACCCGCACCGGTTTGTGCCTGAAGCCAGGCTAATCCGCCGGGGTGGAGGCGTCACCCTGATCCGGGCCATGAAATGCCAGGTACAGCTCTTCCAGTATTTCTGGAATGCTCAGGGCCATTTGCCGCACCACCTGGGTGTTTTCCCACAGCGTGTCCAGGGCTTCGTCATCGTCCAGGCCGGAGATCAGAATGAAGGGCAGCAGCAGTTGCGCCATTTGTTCTTCATCATCCTGATACCAGTTTTCCTCATCGACGAAAACCCCGGTCATGAAGCCGGCACACCAGCTTGCCAGATCCTGGCCGTCCTCTTCCTGGTATGGGTCCAGCAGGCAGGGCAGGTTGATGGCGTCGCCACCGAGCAACTGGGTGACCAGCCGCTCGCGCAGCCGGTTGAGGGCATCGCTGACTTCCCCGGGAACCGGCATCTCCAGCTCCGCAGCATAATCCACTGACTCCACCTCTGGCCCCACGGCCAGGGCACAGAGCATGCCATGGATTTCCGTCCAGGTAGGGGCGTCTTCGCCTTGCTCCTGGAAGTATTGTCGAACAGTATTTTTCAGGCTGGGGTTGGTGATATCTGACATGGAGTCCTCCGCTGGCGGCAAGCATACCGGGAGTTGTTCAGTGGCTCCAGGCATTCCCGGCATTATGGCTCAGGGCAGTTTTGCTATCCGGTCTCGTCCCCGGGATTTGGCTTCATACAAGGCGGCATCCGCCCGTTTGGTTAATTGGTCAGCGGTTTCTCCTTCCTGAAAAGCGGTAAGCCCTGCAGAGAAGGTGGTATGCAGTTCTGGCGCAAACTCGTAGTTTTGGTCTGAGAACTGGCTGCGCAAGCGCTCAAGAGCGGCCTCGCTGGCAACCTCGGAGGCATGAGGAAACAGCACTACGAATTCTTCGCCACCATAGCGGGCCAGCAGGTCCGACTTGCGCAGGCTCTGGCTGGCGATACGGGCAAACCGGCTTAGGACCTCATCACCGCTGTGATGGCCGTAGTTATCGTTGACCTGCTTGAAGTGGTCCAGGTCGATAATTGCCAAGTACAGAGGCGTGTGATTGCGATTGGCGAGGGAGAGTTCTTCTTCCAGCCGCTCCAGAAAATGGCGGCGATTATACAGCCCGGTGAGATCATCACGTACGGCAATAGCCTCCAGACGTGAATGAGCATCACGCAAATTTTCCCGTTGATCCCGGACCCTGTTTTGCAGGTTGTGGATATAACCACCCATATAAATGAACCAACAGAGGATAAGGGCGAGGATGATCCAATGCCCGATCAGAAACGAAAAGATCGCTTGTTGAGGCGTCTCCTGCCATTCATAAACCTGCAGAGCGGTAAAGCAGAAAAGGGTAAACCCGGCCATGGCCATTTGCCTGCGGCGATCCAGGGCAAAAATGCCGAAGGTCATCACCATGAAGTAGATACTCAACATGGCACCGCGTAACTCGCGAGTGTAGTGGAGAATCACGGTGGTCAGGATGATCCCCGTGGCCATTTGCAGGATCGTCAGGCTCGGATCACCAAGCCGTTCGCTGAGGCCGCTACGGATCAGCAGGAAAAACACCAGATTGATAGCGAATAACACCGAGAAAATCGCCAAGTGTGGTGTATCCGGGGCAAAGGCGCTGAGTTCAACGCCGATAATGGTGCCAGCCCATAGCAGGCAGTAGGAGTAAATGGCCATGATCTGGCGGCGGAGGCGGATGGCGCGCTCCGGCGGCTCAGCGGGGATCAGGGTAAACACGTAAAAGATAGGATCCTGTTGGTTGCCTGATGGCTTTTTATTCGACTTTACCGTTTTTCTCATCGTAGGTCACAGGGATGTCATTGTGAGAGGTAGACAAGGGCTGACAGACTGTCTCGAGTAAAACAATCGTTTGATTGGTTGTGTTAACCCGACGTTCCGAGGCCCGACCATGTCGACCCCACTGTTTGATCTCACGCTGACGGAAGAGCAGCGTATTACCCGCGAGAGCATGCGCCGTCTTGCCCGCGATACCCTGTCGTCCCAGGCCAGAGCCGCTGATGACGCTGTGGCTGCAGACCCGGCGCTGCTGGATGCCATTAGTGGTTTTGGGCTGGCGTTGATGCCAATGCCGGAAGCGCTGGGTGGTGCTGGCATGCCCCGTTCACCACTGTCCAATGCGTTGGCGGTGGAAGACCTGGCCCAGGGGGATATGTCCCATACTCTGGCTGCGTTGCAGCCCATGGCGGCGGTAAATGCGCTGATGGATTTTGGTGACGAGCAGCAACAGGAGCGTTGGCTGCCGGCCCTGGCAGCGGAAAACTTTGCTGGTGCGGCTGTGGCGCTCAACGAACCCCGCGCCACCTTCGAACCTGGTGCGCCGGCTACCACTGCCAATAAAGCAGGGGATGGTTATACGCTGAATGGCGTGAAAAGTCTGGTTCCCATGGCGGCTCAATGCCAGTGGTTCGTGGTGACCGCTGCCCTTGATGGCGACGTGGCGGCGTTTGTGGTGCCCGCGGATGCGGAAGGCCTGAGCATTGAACCCGAGCCCTACATGGGGCTTCGCAGTGCCAATATGGCCTCGCTGACCCTGGAAAACGTTCTGGTCCCGGCCCGGGAAAAGTTGCCGAACTTCGATCTGAATCGAATGCTGGACCTGAGTCGCATTGGCCAATGCGCCCTGGCGGTGGGCTGCTGCCAGGCGCTGATGGAATACAGCATTCCCTATGTGAAAGAGCGTAAAGCGTTTGGTGAGCCCATCGCCTGGCGTCAGTCCGTGGCCTTTATGGTGGCCAATATGGGCATCGAGATTGAAGGCATGCGCCTGATGATGTTGCGTGCCGCCAGCCGCGCTGAGCAGGGACTGGATTTCCACAGGGAGGCCTATCTGGCCCAGCTGCAGTGCATGGAAAAAGCCATGGAGATTGGTACCAACGGTATCCAGCTGTTCGGTGGTGCCGGCTTTGTGCGCGATTACCCGCTGGAAATGTGGTACCGCAACCTGCGCGGCATCGCCGTGTTGCACGGCAGCCTGATGGTATAGGAGAGAGACATGATCAACCTGGAAATCCCGGCCAAGCTCCAACAGGTCCAGCAGATGGCCCAGCAACTGGCGGCGGGTGTCTTTCGTCCCATTGCCCGTAAATACGACGCCATCGAGCACTGCGACACCCCGGAAGAACTGAAACCGGTTGCACAGATGATGGCGGCCATGCCTCGTGGCAGCGGCGGCAAGGGCGGTGGCGACGAGATCAAAAATGGCAGCAACATGACCGGCATCCTGGCGGTGGAAGCCATGTGCTGGGGGGACGTGGGACTCATGCTCTCGATCCCGGGCTCGGGGCTTGGCAATGCGGCCGTCATGGCGGTGGGGACCCCGGAACAGAAGGAAAAATACGGCAAACTCTACTGTGCCATGGCCATCACTGAGCCGGGTGCCGGCTCGGATTCCGCCGCCGTCAGCACCACCGCCGAACTGGACGGGGACGAGTGGGTGCTCAATGGCGAGAAAATCTACTGCACCGCCGGCCAGCGCTGCGACGCGGTGGTGGTCTGGGCGACACTGGATAAATCCCTGGGCAAGGCGGCGATCAAATCCTTTATTGTCCCCCGCGATAACCCGGGCCTGCAGCTGGTGCGGGTAGAAGACAAGATGGGGCTGCGGGTGTCCGATACCGCGGCCCTGTCTTTCAACAACTGCCGCATTCCCAAGGACCATATTCTCGGTTCTGCGGAGATCGGTGACACCGAGGAAGCCCGCAAGAAGGCATTCGGTGGGGTCATGCAGACCTTCGATAACACCCGCCCGCAAGTGGCTGCCATGGCCCTGGGTGTGGCCCGTGCTGCGCTGGAAATCACCCGGGAATTATTTGAAAAAGAAGGGGTTGCCGCTGATTTCTCGAAACAACCTTATAATTCTACGGCCCGGGAGCTGGAGCTTTATCGCTTGGAAGCCGACCTGGAAGCGGCCCGGCTGATGACCCTCAAGGCCGCCTGGATGGCCGACAATGGCCAGCCCAATTCCAAGGAGGCTTCCATGTGCAAGGCTAAAGCCGGGCGCATGGGCAACGAGGTAACGCTCAAGTGTGTGGCCCTGTGCGGCGAGCTGGGTTATTCCGAGCGGACTTTGCTGGAAAAGCTGGCCCGGGATTCCAAGATCATCGACATCTTCGAGGGTACACAGCAGATCCAGCAGTTGATCGTCGCACGGCACCTGCTGGGGCTGTCCTCCAAAGAGCTGAAATAATTAGCGACAAGGCTGCTGTAGGAACGGAGCGTAGCGGAGTAACACACGTAGTTCCGTGCGGCCCGAAGGGTGAGTGCAGCGAATAACGCCTCTCGAGGCGCGAACCGCGCTTGCACGGAAATCGTCCGCAGGGCGATCAGGCGTTTCAGGGCTCGCCAGTTGTATGCAGGTTAGTCTGTAAGCTAAAGCATGCCACGGCCGGTTCGCGCCTCGAGAGGCGCTCCTACAGCGGCTGTGTAGTTGGCGTATTTGGCGTTTCAGTCTTTGGATTTCCTGTCCATAGCATTACCCTTGCGGTGTCTTTTCACTTCAAGGAGCGTGTTAGATGGCCGAAACGCTGGCTGGCAAGGTGGTATGGATTACCGGAGCATCCTCCGGCATTGGCGAGGCAGTGGCGAAGGAATATGCCCGCCGCGGCGCAACGCTGGTGCTTTCTGCCCGCCGGGAAGCGGAGCTGCAACGGGTCCGCGAGGGGCTGGTCAACGGCGATGATCATCTGGTCCTGCCGCTGGACCTGGCGGATAGCGGCGCCATGCCTGCGGCGGTGGAGGCCGTACGTAACCGCTTTGATCGCCTTGATCAGGTGATCCATAACGGCGGCATTTCACAGCGTTCCCTGGTGGCTGATACCGATCTTGAGGTGGATCGGCGCATCATGGAGGTGAATTTCTTCGGGGCGGTGGCACTGACCAAGGCGGTGCTGCCCTGGCTGAAAGAGCAGGGCAGTGGCCGGTTTGTGGTGGTCACCTCACTGGTGGGTGAATTGCCCACGCCCCTGCGCAGCGCCTACAGCGCCAGCAAGCATGCCTTGCATGGGTTCTTCGAATCCCTGCGCGCGGAAGAGTACGATGCCGGAATCCGGGTGACCCTGGTGATGCCCGGCTTTATCCGTACCAATGTCTCGCTCAATGCGCTCACCGCGGATGGTTCCGCCCAGGGCAGCATGGACGAGGCCCAGGAAGCCGGTATTCCCCCTGAAGAATGCGCCGAACGGCTGGTGAAGGCCGTGCAGCGTGGCCGTGATCAGGTTATCATCGCCGGCCGCGAAGGGGCGGGCGTCTACCTGAAACGCTGGAGCCCCGCGCTGTACCGCCGATTGATCCGCAAAATGAAGGTGACGTAATGTCTGTGGATGCCCTGGACGCCAAACAACGGACCCGCCTCAACAAGTTGCAGAAGAAGCTGCGGCGTGAGGTCGGTCGTGCCATTGCCGATTTCAACATGATCGGTGAGGGCGACAAGGTGATGGTGTGCCTGTCCGGCGGCAAGGATTCCTACACCATGCTGGAAATCCTGCGCAATCTGCAGCATTCGGCACCGGTGAATTTCGAGCTGGTGGCGGTGAACCTGGACCAGAAGCAGCCAGGCTTCCCGGAGCATGTACTGCCCGAATACCTGGAAAAGGAAGGGGTGGCCTACCACATCCTGGAAAAGGACACCTATTCCATCGTCAAGGAGAAGGTCCCCGAGGGCAAAACCACCTGTGGTCTGTGTTCCCGCCTGCGCCGGGGCAGCCTGTACGGCTTTGCCGAGGAAATCGGCGCCAACAAGATCGCCCTGGGCCATCACCGCGATGACATCATTGAAACCCTGTTCCTGAACATGTTCTACGGCGGCAAGATGAAAGCCATGCCGCCCAAGCTGCGCAGCGACGATAACCGCAATATCGTCATTCGCCCGCTGGCCTACTGCCGCGAAAAGGACATCATCGAGTTCTCCAACTTCAAGGATTTCCCGATCATCCCCTGTAACCTTTGCGGCTCCCAGGAAAACCTGCAACGACAGGTGATCAAGGAGATGCTCAACAAGTGGGACCGGGACCAGCCCGGGCGCATCGAGAACATCTTTGCCGCGATCCAGAATATTGCCCCCTCCCAATTGGCCGATACCCGTCTGTTTGATTTCGAGAACCTGGAAGACGGCCAGCAGCAGGGCGGCGAGCAGGCCCATCGACTGGATGTGGTCAACCTGTTCGGTTGATTAAAAAAGCAACGATTTCCCCTGATTTGCCACTAAACATGATTCACGGCCACGTTTCCGGTAAAATGCCCGCGCCTTTTTGCGGGGCTGTCCATCGGATGGCCATGTAACCGTTTCCCCGGGCTTCTGCGACTTCCTCCGAGCTCACTGACGTGAGATCGGCCCTTGGGTTTTCGCTGAATGTCCCGATTAACCAAGACTCTCTCGACCAGAAGGGTAGGAGCACCATGACCGATCGTATTCAGAAGGGTAGCCTCGAAATCGCTGCCGAACTCCATGATCTGGTAGTCAACGAGATTGCGCCGGGCACCGGCGTGGACCCGGAACACTTCTGGGCCGAGCTGGAAAGCATCCTCAAGGACCTGGCGCCCAAGAACAAGGCGCTGCTGGAAAAGCGTGAAACCATCCAGGCGCAACTGGATGAGTGGTACAAGGCCCGTAAAGGCCAGGCCATCGACATGGCCGAGTACAAGCAGTTCCTGACCGAGATCGGCTACCTGTTGCCGGAAGGCGACGACTTCAAGGTCACCACCGAGAATGTGGATGACGAGATCGGCACCATCGCCGGGCCGCAGCTGGTGGTACCGGTGAAGAATGCCCGCTTCGCCCTGAACGCGGCCAATGCCCGCTGGGGCAGCCTGTACGATGCCCTGTACGGCACCGACGTGATTTCCGATGAAGGCGGCGCCGAGAAAGGCGGTGCCTACAACCCCAAGCGTGGCGCCAAGGTGATCGCCTGGGCCCGCGACTTCCTGGATAACTATTTCCCCCTGGCCAGCGGCTCCCACAAGGACAGCACTGGCTACGCCATCGTCGATGGCAAGCTGGAAGTGTCTCTGGGCGGTGACAAGAGCGGCCTGAAAGACGAGTCCCAGCTGCAGGGCTACGTGGGCGATGCGGCGGCTCCGTCCGGCATCCTGCTCAAGCACAACAACCTGCATGCGGAAATCCAGATCGACGCCAGCCACCCGATTGGTGCTGAAGACGCGGCGAACATGAAGGATGTGCTGCTGGAATCCGCCATCACCACCATCCAGGACTGCGAAGACTCCGTGGCTGCCGTGGATGCGGAAGACAAGGTCGAGGTGTACCGCAACTGGGCGGGCCTGATGAAGGGCGACCTGCAGGAGTCCTTCGAGAAGGGCGGCAAGACCATGACCCGCGCCATGAACCCGGATCGCGAGTACACCGCCCTGGACGGCTCCACCCTGACCCTGCACGGTCGCTCCCTGCTGCTGGTCCGTAACGTGGGCCACCTGATGACCAACCCGGCCATCCTGATGAACGGGGAAGAGACTCCGGAAGGCATCATGGACGGCATGGTGACCGTACTGGCGGGTCTGCATGACCTGAAGAAGCTCAACACACTGAGCAACAGCCGCACCGGTTCCATGTACATCGTGAAGCCCAAGATGCACGGCCCGGAAGAAGTGGCTTTCGCTGTTGAGCTGTTCGAGCGTGTAGAAAAAGCCTTAGGTTTGGCTGCTAACACCTTGAAAATTGGCATTATGGACGAAGAGCGCCGCACCACCGTCAACCTGAAGGAGTGTATCCGTCAGGCCAAGGAGCGTGTGATCTTCATCAACACCGGCTTCCTGGATCGTACCGGTGACGAAATGCACACTTCCATGGAAGCGGGCCCCATGGCGCGCAAGGGCGACATGAAAGCCCTGCCGTGGATCAACGCCTACGAAGACTGGAACGTGGATATCGGCCTGGAGTGCGGCCTGCCGGGCCACGCCCAGATCGGCAAGGGCATGTGGCCCAAGCCGGACGAGATGGCCGAGATGATGGCCACCAAGGCTGGTCACCCGAAAGCCGGCGCCAACTGCGCCTGGGTGCCGTCCCCGACCGCCGCTACCCTGCACGTGACCCACTACCACGAAGTGAACGTGGCCCAGGTGCAGAAAGAGCTGGCCAACCGCAAGCGTGCCTCCCTGGACGACATCCTCACCGTGCCGCTGCTCACCCGTGAGCTGTCCGCCGAGGAGATCCAGCAGGAGCTGGATAACAACGCCCAGGGTATTCTGGGTTACATGGTACGCTGGATCGACCAGGGCGTCGGTTGTTCCAAGGTGCCGGACATCAATGATGTGGGCCTGATGGAAGACCGCGCCACCCTGCGTATCTCCAGCCAGCACGTGACCAACTGGCTGCACCACGGCATCACCAACCAGGAACAGGTGATGGAAACCCTGAAGCGCATGGCCGAAGTGGTCGATCGTCAGAACGCCAACGATCCGCTGTACGTGCCCATGGCCAAGGACTTCGACAACTCCGTCGCCTTCCAGGCAGCGGTAGAGCTGGTGTTCGAGGGCTGCTCCCAGCCCAGCGGCTACACCGAGCCGGTTCTGCACCGTCGTCGCCGTGAGCTGAAAGCCCAGTAAGACAAAAAGCCCCGCACCGCGGGGCTTTTTTTCGCTACAAGCTACGCTTCGCTGGAAATGCCTTCTACGAAGCGACTGTAGGAGCGGCGCTTGAGCCGCGAACCGCGCGGAGCGCGGAATCGCCTGTAGGGCGATCAAGCATTGCAGTCTCAGGCAAACGCAGTAACACGCTTCCAGTCACGTTTCCCACAACGTTATCGGGGACCATGTAGGCGCCGCACACAGTGTAGAAACCTGTCGAGCTCTGGGAGCCCTGATCGCCCTACGGGCGACTTCCTTGCTGCGCAAGGTTCGCGGCTCAAGCGCCGCTCCTACAGCGGCTTCGAGTGAGACGCTATTCCTTTTCCACCATTACCTCCAGCGGCAGATTGACCTGCTGGCTGCTGCTCTGCACCCCGCCAAAACCATGCTGGTCCTGTTGGCGGTCTACGCGGATGCTGCCCATGGGTTGCCAGACACCCGGCTGTAGCCGCAGGGTGGTGCCGCTGGATTGGGTGTATGCCACGCCCTGGCCGCCCGGTTGGTCGTAGCGCTGGCGGATCTGCAGGACGACGCTGCCATCCGGGGTCAGTTGCGGCACCACCTGAATCCCCTGTTGCAGCTCGGCAAACACGGTGCCGTAATAGCCGCCGCCGAGGGCGAGCAGGGTGCCCTGGCTGATATGGGCGGGGTAACCGCTGAGGGTGCGGATCCGGTAATGGTCCTGCTGGCTTGTTTGCCGCTGACTTTGTTCAATGCGGATATCACCGGATACGCCGCCGGGAATGTGGCCTTCAATACGGGTGTCCACACCGTTGCGTTGTTCGCTGCTGCTGCCCTGACGACGAAGATGAACAACCAGGGCGCTGGGTTTTGCCTCCAGGCTGCCCAGCGCACCTTCCAGTTCGGCCATATTGCTGTCGGTGGTGCGGATGATCAACTTGCCCTGATAAGCACGCACGCTGCCGCCAGGCGCCAGTAGCGGCTGGATAACCGGCAGTAGGGCCGCTGCATCCGGGCGGGGCAATACATGTATGCGCATGGAGTCTGCCAGGCTCTGGCCGAACATCGCCAGCAGCAGGCTGAGCAGCAGAACGAGATTTCGGCAGCGCTGTATTCGTTGCATCATGGTCGGCTCCGACATGCTTTTTCTCACTCTAACATGGCTGCTTCATTGCGCATCTTTACAGGATCACAGGCATAATGGCCGCCGCCTGAAGTTGTCCCAGAGTTGCCATGTTTGCCAATAGCCGTAGCGTTACCTCTAACCAAAGCGGAATCCACGATGATCTTGAGAGGGTGGTCCGTCGACACCTGCAAAGCCCCTGGCGGGCGCCAATTGCGGACCATGATGTTCAGGCGTTTGCGCAACTGCAGCAATGGCGAATGGAGCAGGGGGCAGAGCGGCCGTTGATGCTGGATTCCGGTTGCGGCACCGGGCGTTCTTCCTTGTTGCTGGCCAGCCAGCACCCCGAGGCGTTGGTGGTAGGGGTGGACCAGTCTGCTGTGCGGTTGCAGCGGGCGGAGCGGCGATTTGATGCTTTGCCGGACAATTTGCGGTTGTTGCGAGCAGATTGCGCTGGCCTGTGGCGGTTGATGGTCGGGGAGGGCTGGCTGTTGGCCCGTCATCAGATTCTCTATCCCAACCCCTGGCCGAAAAGCGCCCATCTGAAGCGTCGCTGGCACGGCCACCCGGTCTGGCCCACGGTGTTGTCGCTGGGCGGCGAGCTGGAAATTCGCAGTAACTGGCCACTGTATCTGCAGGAAGTGCAGGCGGCACTGGCGATCACTGGTATCAGGGCGGAGCTGTCAGAGCTGCCGATGCAGAGCGAGCCGTTGACGGATTTCGAGGAAAAATACCAGGCCAGCGGTCAGGTGAACTGGCGGTTGACAGCGCGTCTGTGAGGCTATGGTTTTTACCACAGAGGGCACAGAGTTCACTGAGGAAATGATACTTTATCTCTGTGTGCTCTGTGCCTTTGTGGAAAATAATGATTTCCGGTCGAAGGCCGTAATCCACCACCCTCACAAGATATGAAGCCCGGCAAGATGTCTCTGGTGGATTATGCCCTTTGGGCTAATCCACCCTACAGACGGAGCTCTCTCAACTCTGTTGAGGTTGCGGCTCGCTCCCATTGCTCCTGAAACTGCCGGGCCAGGCGCGGTGCCCGGGGCAGGCGGTGGGCGCACAGGTCGAGGCGGCTGGGGCGTGGCCAGCCCGGAGCTTCGAATAACCCGGTACCATCGCCGATGGCAAAGCAGAGCTGGCCGTCCCGGTCATCCTCCTGGCTCTGGCGAAGCTGGATGCGCGACGGCAGTCGGCGGGCCAGATGGATCAGGCGGTGCCCGTTGCGTACGGCGTTGTCCTCGCTGTCGTACTGAATGCGGATATCCACTTTGGCACTGCTCAAGGCCAAGAGCTTGAGGGTGTCACAGAGGTCGCGGTTGGCGGTCAGACCATCCAGCGCCGGTATCCGCAGCCACAGACTGCGCCGGCAGGCCGCGATCAGCGTGGCCAGCGCAGCGCTGGCCTCACGGAATTCCGGGTGGAGCAGGGTGTCGTCGTCGCCGATGACAAAGGGCATCAGACCAGGGGTTTGAACATCTGGCGATGGGGAATGTTGGCATCCATGAAGATGCCGCCGGAAACCGCAAAACCGGCCGCTTCGTAGAAGCTGGTGGCGTGGGTCTGGGCGTGCAGAAAGATTTCTTCCATGCCCTTGGCGCGGGCGGCTTCTTCCGCAGCCACCAGCAGGGAACTGCCGACACCATTGTTGCGTTGCTCGGAGAGCACACACAGGCGGCTGATCTGGCCACTTGGCAGCAGGCGAATGCAGCCTACCGGGTTCTGTTCCCGGTCCAGTGCCAGAAAGTGGATGGCCTTGTCATCTTCGCCATCCCATTCCAGCTCTTCGGGAACATGCTGTTCACTGATGAAGACCTTCTGGCGAAGGGCTCGCAGGGCGGTTTCGTTTTCGTCCCAGCGGGTCTCGATAATGCTGATAGCCATAGGGGTCTCGTTATAGTGGGGCGAAGAAGCCCTGTTCAATCCAGTCATGTAGCAATTCACTCCCGGCTGGCTGCAGCACGGCATCCAGCGCTTCACGGGTATAACAGCGCTGGCGGGCCAGCAGCTGTACCAGTGGTCGTTGTTGTTCTGTCAGTGAGTGTGGCTCACCGTTCAGCCAGGCAATGTTGCCCTGCAAAATCAGGCGCACACTACCATGGCGCACCAGGGCGATCGACGGATCGCGCTGGCGAATATGGGCATCATCGACGGCAAATTCAAGTCCATCCAGCCGGGGGGTGGACAGCCAGCGATAAACTGCCCGTTCGATGGCGGCCGGATTGAGCAGATCCAGGGCGCCGCGAATCAGTTGCTGACGGTCGCCATCGGCCAGGACTGCCGGGTCCTTGGGCACCTGCCGGTCCGCGTCGGTAAACAGCTCGCTGTCCGCATCGGCCAGGCATTCACCGGCGATTTCCGCCATCAGCATCTGGTAATCCGGGGCCCGGAAACCCACCGACCAAGTGATACAGTCGCTGTCTTCGGCGACCCCATGGTGAGCTACGCCGGGTGGCAGGTAGAGCACATCACCGGGATTGGCCACGAACTCTTCCCGCACAGGCATGTCGGCCAGCAACTTCAGCTCAGGATGCGGCAATTTCGCGGTTTTTTCGTCGCAGGCGTCGCCGATCTGCCAGCGGCGGCTACCGGCGGCCTGAATCAGAAAGACGTCATAGCGGTCGAAATGGGGGCCGACGCTGCCGCCCTTGGCGGCATAGCTCATCATGATGTCTTCCAGCCGCCAGCTGGGCAGGAAGTTGAAGCTATCCAGCAGTAGGGAGACGTCGGTGAGATAGTGGTCCACGGACTGTACCAGCAGGGTCCAGTCCCGCTCGCCCAGCTCGGCAAACACGGTTTCCTCGAACGGCCCCTGTTTTAGCTCCCAGGGGCCGGCATTGGCGCCGCGAATGATGCGGGCTTCTACATTCTCTTCCAGCGCCAGCCCGGCCAGAGTGTCGGCGTCAGGCTCATCCAGGCCGCTGGCGGCGCCGGGCATGAACAGGGGCTTTTTCTGCCAGTAATCACGCAAAAACGCTGCCGGGGTGAGCGGCAGCGTGAAGGTGGGCAGGCCCGAAGCGTCGGTCATCAGATATTGCGCGCTTGCTGGGGCGCATTGCCGATGTAGCTGCCCGGGGTCATGGCCAGCAGGATTTCCTTGGCTTCATCCGGGATCGCCAGATCATTGATGAAGGCGGTCAGGGTTTCCTGGTTGATGCCGTCCTTGCCACGGGTCAGAGCCTTGAGTTTTTCGTAGGGCTTCTCGATACCGTAGCGGCGCATGACCGTCTGGATTGGCTCGGCCAGCACTTCCCAGGCCGCGTCCAGATCCGCATTCAGGCGGGCCGGGTTCACTTCCAGTTTGCCAATACCTTTCAGGCTGGCTTCGAAGGCGATCAGGCTGTGCGCCAGGCCCACGCCCACGTTACGCAGCACGGTGGAATCTGTCAGGTCGCGCTGCCAGCGGGAAACCGGCAACTTGGCCGCCAGATGATCCATGATGGCGTTGGCCAGGCCCAGGTTGCCTTCGGAGTTTTCGAAGTCGATGGGGTTGACCTTGTGCGGCATGGTGGAGGAGCCCACTTCGCCTT
>NZ_JABURH010000077.1 GCF_014762765.1 Alcanivorax sp. | reverse complement strand
ACCTATTACAGCAGCTCAACAGCCACCGCAGTGGCTTCGCCGCCGCCGATACACAGGCTGGCCACACCGCGCTTGCCGCCGGTGCGCTTGAGCGCGTGGATCAGGGTGAGGATGATGCGCGAGCCAGTGGAGCCCACCGGGTGACCCAGGGCGCAGGCGCCGCCGTGAATGTTCACCTTCTCGTGGGGAATGCCCAGGTCGATCATCGGCATCATGGCCACCATGGCAAAGGCTTCGTTGATCTCGAACAGATCCACGTCGTCCACGGTCCAGCCGGCTTTCTTCATGACCGCCTCGGTGGCACCGATGGGCGCAATGGTGAACTCGCTGGGATGTTTGCTGTTGGTAGCGTGGGCCAGGATGCGGGCCAGCGGCTTGAGGCCACGCTCATTGGCCACGGACTCACGGGCCAGTACCAGCGCGGAGCCGCCATCGGAGATGGAGCTGGCGTTGGCGGCGGTGACGGTGCCGTCTTTGGCGAAGGCCGGACGCAGGGTCGGGATCTTGTCGATGTTGGCGTTGCCGGGCTGCTCGTCGGTGTCGACAACCACTTCACCCTTACGGGTTTTCACGGTCACCGGCACGATCTCGTCCTTGAACCAGCCGTTGTCGATGGCCGCCTGGGCACGCTTCAGGGATTCGATGGCGTAGTTGTCCATGTCTTCCCGGCTGATGGAGCGCTTGTCCGCGACTTCCTGGGCGAAGGAGCCCATCAGGCGGCCGGTTTCTGCATCTTCCAGCCCGTCCAGGAACATGTGGTCATAGACCTGACCATGACCCATGCGCATGCCGCTGCGGGCCTTGTCCAGCACATAGGGAGCATTGGTCATGGATTCCATACCTCCGGAAACGACGATGTCGTTGGTGCCGGCCTTGATGGAATCATAGGCGAACATGGTGGCTTTCATGCCGGAACCACACAGCTTGTTGATGGTGGTGGCACCGGTGTTGTCCGGCAGGCCGGCCAGACGCATGGCCTGGCGGGCCGGGCCCTGCTTGAGGCCAGCGGGCAGTACACAGCCCATGATGACTTCCTGTACGTCTTCCGGCTTCAGGCCGGCACGGGACACGGCTTCACGGATAGAGGCGGCGCCCAGTTCGGGAGCGGAGACCGCAGACAGGGAACCCTGGAAGCCACCCATGGCAGTACGGGCACCATTTACAATTACTACAGCATCATCAGACATCGTTTTCTCCTGCCAGCACGCAGTTATCAAAATTTGGGGCGCATTGTACTTGAAACAAGGGGGAGACACCCCATCTCACAGGGACCTGCCGGTCACGGATCAGGCATTGGCGATAGAATTCGTCTATTGCAGCCAAAGGCAATCATGGTAAACCCCGGTCCGTGGTGGAGATTGCCGCCGGTAGCTTGTTATTATCGTTCAGCCGTTGGCGGCAGGCATGCCGTCAGCGGGGAATTTCTTTCTGTTGCCGAGCCGCAACAGAACAACATGATGTCAGGGGAAATGACTATGGCTTTTGAATTACCGCCGCTTCCGTTCGAGAAAAATGCACTGGAACCGCATATTTCTGCAGAGACTCTCGAGTACCATCACGGCAAGCACCACAATGCCTATGTGACCAAGCTGAACGAGATGGTTGCCGGCACTGACAACGAAGGCAAATCCCTGGAAGAGATCATCAAGAGCGCTGAAGGCGGTCTGTTCAACCAGGCCGCACAGGTCTGGAACCACACCTTCTACTGGAACAGCCTGAGCCCCAACGGCGGTGGCGCTCCCACCGGCGACCTGGCTGCGGCCATCGACACTGCCTTCGGTTCCTTCGACGAGTTCAAGTCCCAGTTCAACGCCAAAGCGACCGGTAACTTCGGTTCCGGCTGGACCTGGCTGGTGAAGAACAGCGATGGCAGCCTGGAAATCGTCAACACTGACGATGCGGATACCCCGATCGCTCACAACAAGGGCCAGACCCCGCTGTTCACCGTGGACGTGTGGGAGCACGCCTACTACGTGGACTACCGCAATGCCCGTCCCAAGTATCTGGAATCCATCTGGAACCTGATCAACTGGGACTTTGCCGCCAGCAACTTTGCCGGCTAAGACGGGTTATCCCCTTTCGGGATACCGTTCAGGTAACGAAAAAGGCCGCTTTTGCGGCCTTTTTCGTGTCTATCTGGCGGCGATGAGGGAAGTTTGGTAGCGTCCTCGGCCCGGGATATTGTCGGGTTTTGTGTGGTCCAACCCGCAGGTTAATGAAAATAACAGGTGTGATATGCGTTTTTTTGGAATCTTTTTTCTTGTCATGGGGTTGTGGGTAACCAGTGTTTCCGCCGAGCAGCCGCCTGCCGCCACCGAAGAGGAACAGAAAAGCCCTGAGCAGCAAGCTATGGATCAGCTGGCAGAGGCCGGCCTGCGCCAGGCATTGCAGGCCATCCAGCGCTCCGGTGGGCTCTATCCTTTCGGCTTGATCCAGTCCGGCGATACGGTGCGGGCGGTGGGCTATTCCGGTGATAAGGCTGACGCGCCCAGCGCTGAAGAGTGGGCCCAGGGCCTGTTCATGCAGCTGCGCAAGATCGGCAAGGAGCAGCCGGATATCGAGCTGATGGGCCTGTTCCGTCTGCATGACATCACCGGTGACAACGGCGAAAAAATCACCGGTGTTTGGGCCCAAGTGGATCATCGTGACGTGCGCCCCTGGGTGATCTTCCTGCCGTTGCTCAAGAACGATGACGGCAAGCACGAGCTAGGCGATATGGTGTATTACGCCACCGAACAGCCGTTGTTCGAGAAGAGCGGCGAATAAGTTTTGTATTCACAGCCAGTAAATGGGCGCTGTTCGACAGCGCTGCCGTGCCCCCCATGGCACTATCTATCAATCGCCATCAATCAGGCATTAGCCGGGATTGCAGGACACAGGAATGACGCGAGATCGTGAAGTAAATCTGGGTAATCTGAATGATGTCACCGTGGATGACCATGGTGATGCGGCTCGCCGGCCCTCTTCCGCCGGCAACAACAAGCCGTCCGGCAAGGGCGCGAAGCCTCCCAAAGCACCCCAAAAGCCGGCTCCGGCCTCCCATGGTAGCGGCGGTGGCTGGATGATTGCCTGCCTGGTGCTGGTGGTCCTGATCGCCGTCATGGGCGTCTGGTTCCAGAAACAGATGACCGTGCTGCAGACACAGATGGACGAGCGCATCTCGGAATCAAGCCAGGAGCTGGGCAACCTCCAGTCCCGGTTGTCTGCCACCGACGAGAGCCTGAACCAGTCCTCGGACAAGCTGCTGGATACGGTTCGCACCCAGGGAAAGAAGCTGGAAGAAAACAACACTGAAATCCGCAAACTCTGGGATCTGAGCAACAAGCGCAACCGGACGGATATTGACGAGCAGAGCAAGAAGTTGACCGCCTTGTCCGCTACCCTCAATGAGGTAAAAAAGGCCCAGGCTGGCGTGGATGGCAAACTGCAGGGCATCAGCAAGGACACCGCCGCCCTGAAAAAGCAGGTGGACAGCGCGGTTTCCGCGGTGAACAAGAGCAGTGAGCAGTGGCAGACCCGCATCAGCCAGATGCAGACCCAGGTGGATGTGTTGGCGGAAAACATCAATCAACTGGAAAGCCAGCAGCAAAGCCTGAAAAACGGTCTGGCCAAGCTGGAGAAAGCCCAGGCCGGGCTGGCATCACTGAAGGACCGAGTGGATGATACTGAAGCAGCGGTAGCTGCTTTTGATGCCTATCGGCTGCAGGTAAACAGCCGTTTGGATAAACTGGAAGGGCGCTGATTAACCACGGGGGGTGGTGATCAGTTAAAAACAACAAGTAAAAGAGCGTCTTGCCATGGCCAAGTTGCCGGAAAGTAAAGAACGGCGTTTACAGGGGCTGAATCAGGATGTGCTGGCGGTAGCGACCCCGGTACCGGGGCCGGACCTGGAGCCGGTGACACTGGGACCCCAGAAAAAACACAAACCGATATCGGTCAGCGAAGGCGGCCATTCCGGTTTGCTGTGGCTGTCGCTGGTGCTGGCGGTCATCGCCCTGTTGCTGGCCGCCAGCCAGTGGCTGGCCAACAGCGAAACCAGCCGTGAGCTGAGCGAATTGCGGCAGCAATACTATCAGCTGGCCTCAGAACGCAAAGGGGAGCAGGGGGGGCGCAATGCGGCAAAAGCGTCGGATCCCGCTGTTTCCGAGGCAGCACTCGACAATGCTGCGGTAGCGAGTCTGCGAGAAGATTTACGTGAGCTGAATGCCAAGGTGCGTGGGCTGACCGTGGCCCTGGCCAAGCAGCGTAACAGTAGCCAGGAAAGTGCCGAACTGGCGACACGCCTGGACGGCATGGACAGCAGATTGAAAGGCCTGTCCTCACGGATCACCAGCCTGGCTGACCGACCGCAACCCGCCACCACCCCCGTGGCACAACCGGTATCAGACAACAGTGCCGAGGTGTCCGTGCTGGCGGGCAAGGTAGCGAAAATCGACAAGGACCTGCAGGCCCTTTACCGGATTCTCCAGGGGGGCTGATCCCGCTGGTAATTAACGAGTAGCCTGCTAGAATAGCCGCCCATTGCGCCAGTGGTGGAATTGGTAGACACGCCAGATTTAGGTTCTGGTGCCGAGAGGTGTGGGGGTTCAACTCCCTCCTGGCGCACCATCTCAAAGAAAGGCCGTAACAGCGTTGCTGTTACGGTCTTTTTTTTGGGGGGGCTTTTACCGTCCTGCGTGTATGGCTGGTGGCGCATTTATTGAGCCACCTGGGTGCTCAAGCGAATGCGTTTCTTTATGGCGCCTCCCCTTGCCCAAGTTGCTATCAAGTTAATTTCATTTCCTGCCAGTTTTTACTTTCTTTTCATACCGTTCACTTCTCAGATCCATAACATGCCCCCCCTGTCGAATCCGCTAATCGGGGAAGGGTATGCGGTATTACCTCAGCAAGATCATGGCCGACGATAACACTTGGGAAATCCACACGGTGAATTGCGGGCAGCTGCCCAGGGAAAATGATCATCGCATTTATCTGGGCGATTTCGATCACTGTATTCACGCTTTACCGGTGGCTAAGCTGTATTTCCGGACATTGCGGTTTTGTCCGGAATGTTCCCTCCACGCTTAGGCGACACTTGCTCGTTCGCCTCCTCCCGCGTAAAACAAAGGGAGAGGTGTCATTATGCGAGTGCACACACAAGACAGGAACCGAAAGGCCGGCCAGTTTCCGGCGGCACGAAAGCTTGAAGCCGACCGCGTGCGGCTGCTGGCGCTGGTGGCGTTGGCGGTGGGGGCGTTGGTGTTGGGCGGGTTAATCCACGCCGAGGGCCAGGCGGCACACGGTTCCCTGCATGAGATCAAGGCGTCGCTGATCGCGGCGGTGGATTCACTCTAGGAAATACGAGGGAGGCCGTCCGGCGGACCTCCCCGCGTTACCTGACTAAAGCGCGTTTTGTACCGTTACAGGCGTGGTCACTAACGCCGTGTCCAGTACCTGGCGGCGGCGAGCAGGGTCCATCATATTGAAACCAAAGGCTTTCAGGTCGTCCGCATTGGGCTCCAGACGAATCACTCTCTTGCCCGCCTTTTCCAGTTTGTTCACTTCCCGATCCACGATACCGGTCATGTAGCGGCGTACCCGCCGTTCGATGGCGGTTAGTGGCGAGCGCGGCTTGTCCGGTTGCCGTGAGGCCATGGGGGCGAGAATGATCACCTCGTCCACGGCGCTGTCCACCAGCAGATCCGCCGAGGTGGGGGACGCCACGCCACCGTCGATGTAGGTGCGGCTGCCCAGGCTTACCGGCGGACACCAGACGGGGACCCCGTAGGACGCACAAACCGCATCGCGGATATTCGCCTGTGGCGCGCCGCCTTTACCGAAGGGCACCCGTTTGCCGCTGGTGGTATCCACGGCCATGATCCAGGTGGCCGGGTGGGCCACCCAGTCAGCGCCCCCGGTGGCGTCGTCCACCAAGCGCCGGAAGGGCGTCATGTCAAACTGGCCCCGGGGCAGCAGGCCGCAGAAGGCGGTCAATGGCGAGACGTCTCCACGCAAGCCTTTCAGAGCAAGTTTGGCGCCGGTGAGACTGGCCGCGGGTAGCGGTGGCAGGGCACCACCGGTATCGCTGTCGTGATTCCAGCGGCATTGTTGACGGGTGCCCTGCTGGCAGGCCAGCAGCTGATCCACGCTGACGCCGCTCCCCAGCAAGGTGGCCAGCACCGCGCCTGCCGAGGTGCCGATAAGGATATCGGCGTCGCGGGCGTCCCAGTCCAGTTTCTGCTCTAGATGGTGCAGGGCGGCAATGGACCAGGCGCCGCCGGCGACACCGCCGCAGCCCAGTACCAGGGCGCGACGGGGAGATGGAGTGTTGTTTGTCATTATTCAGGCCTGTTCACATTAAAAGACGGGTTGGCTGGCGGGGGTGAGCGAGTAGTTTTCCGCATCAAAGTCCTTGAGCAGACGCTGCATTTCCAGGGTACTCCAGGGAAAGCCCACACTGTTGAAACCGTTCTTGTCCAGGTAGTAGCTGGAGCAGCCGCCGGTGTTCCAGACGGTGCCCTGCAGGTCTTTCTGGACCTTGCGATTGTAGGTTTTCTGGCTATCGGCTTTGACTTCCACCCGACTCAGTTGCTGCTCGCGCATGGTTGTCAGGGTGCTGAGGATATAGTTGATCTGCGCTTCAATAACGATAAAGGCAGAATTGTGGCCGATACCCAGATTGGGCCCCAGCACCATGAAGGCATTCGGCAGGCCGGCAATGGTGGTGCCACGGTAGGCCTGCATGCCGTCCTTCCACATCTGGCTGAGTGAGTCGCCGGCATCGTTGAAGATGTGATCGGCAATGGGCGGCTCGGTGACGAAGAACCCGGTACCCAGAATAATGGTGTCCACCTCGCACTCGCTGCCGTCCTGGCCCACCAGGGTATTGCCGCGCACCGCTTTCAGGCCGGTGGCAAACACATCCACATTGTCCTGATTGAGTGCCGGGTAATACTGGTTGCTCATCAGCACCCGCTTGCAGCCCAGGGTGTAATCCGGGGTCAGCTTGGCGCGCAGGGCCGGATCCTTGATGGCCAGGCGAATATGCGCCTCGCCCAGTTTCTGGATCTGCCGAAGCAGGGCGGGTTTGCGAAAACCGATGCCGAAGGTTTCAAAGCCGCCGTAGAGCATCTTGCGCCAGGCGTTCAGGGTGAACGGCAGACGGAAGAAGGTTTCCTCGATTTTCGGGATGGGGTGATCCGGCTTGGGCAGCACCCATTGCGGGGTACGCTGGAACAGGGTCAGGTGCTGCACCTTGGGCTGGATCTCCGGGACGAACTGGATGGCAGAAGCGCCGGTGCCGATCACGGCTACCCGTTCGCCGCTCAGGTCGTGGTCATGGTCCCAGCGGGAGGAATGGAACAGCTTGCCTTGAAAATCCTTCAGGCCGGGGATGTTCGGAATGATGGGTTCGTGCAAGTAGCCGGAGCAGGCCACCACGGTACGGGCCCGGTAGAGCCGGTCGCCGGTCTGCACTTCCCAGAGATTTTCCCGCTCCCGCCACTGGGCCCGTTCCACGCCCTGATTGAAGCGAATGAAGGCGGGTATGTTGTGGCGGTTAGCCGTTTCACGCACATAGTCGAGAATTTCCGCCTGGCCGGCGAAGGCCCGGCTCCAATCCGGTTTCTGGGCAAAGGAATAGGAGTACAGCGCCGAGGGCACATCGCAGGCACAGCCCGGGTAGGTATTATCCCGCCAGGTACCGCCCAGGTCGGCGGCTTTTTCCAGGATCACAAAGTTATCGAAGCCGGTTTCGCGCAGGCGAATGCCCAGGCCAATGCCGCTGATGCCGGCGCCCACAATCAGGACGTCATAAAGGGGAGTGTTGGCTTGCTGTGTCATGGGAAGGTCCGGGGTCACTGGTTCGGTTGCGGGCTGAAGAAATCCATGGCCCGGTTGGTCAGATTCAGGTTGGCGACCTGTTTGGCCAGGGCGTAGATATCCGGGTAGATCACCCGGGCGCCACCCTTGCGGAAGGTGCGGTAGATGCGCTCGGCCAGCACCTCCGGCTTGCCGGTGGGGATATAGCGGGACACCGGGCCTTTCTTCACCTGGCTGCGGGCATGGCTTTCCAGGCCGGAATGGATCGGCCCCGGGTAGACGGTGATCACATTCACGCCCTGCTTCTTCAGATCCAGCCGGGCGATTTCCGAGGCCAGGCCGATGCCGGCCTTGGCGCCACCGTAGTAGCTGCAGCCACGAATCGGCACGCGCCCGGCCATGCTGGCCACATTGATCACGCAACCGTTGCGGGCCTCCACCATGGTTGGCAATGCCAGGTCCATCAGCCGCATGGGGGCGGTGAAGTTGATATCCAGCAAGCGTTTGCCCTGCTCCCAGCCGGTGCCGGTGATGCTGATGATGTCCATGATGCCGGCACAGTTGACCAGCACATCCACCGGCCCGCGACGGTCAATCAGCGACTGCCACCAGCCAGGCAGGGCGTCGATATCGGTCAGATCGCAGGTTTCCGCTTGAGCGCCGTGCTGGTCGGCGGCCTGGGCGAGGGCCTCGGCATTCAGGTCCACCAGGGTGATGCGTGCGTCCGGGTGATGCTGACGAAACTGCCCGGCGAGCTGGCCGCCAATGGCGCCGGCACCGCCGGTAATCAGGATATGTGTGGGTGTCATGATTGCGTGCCTTTGTTGTTGTGATTGGCGATGGCGAGCCAGCAGGCATCCCGTGCCCGTGTCAGGTCGTCATCATCCAGGGTCAGATAGCCCAGGCGCTCTGCCTTGAAGACACCGACGAAAGCTCCCCAGAACAGCGCGATGGCCAGATCCGGTTTCATGATGTCGTTGAGCAGGCCGGTGCGCTGGCCGATGACCACCATCATGCCCAGGGGAATCAGCAGGGC
The DNA here is from genome assembly GCF_014762765.1 of Alcanivorax sp. Classification (GTDB taxonomy): domain Bacteria; phylum Pseudomonadota; class Gammaproteobacteria; order Pseudomonadales; family Alcanivoracaceae; genus Alcanivorax. Next base: position 4,014 of record NZ_JABURH010000077.1, on the reverse strand, counting down.
CTGCTCCTGATGGCGGCTTTCCGGATCCAGGTAGCTGTGGTGATCCTGCATCTCCAGAAAATGAAAGGCGTCCGGCTCTTCGCGGGCAAAGGCGGTAAGCCGGGCCCAGAGGTTGTCGAACAGACTGCGCGAGGGGTGAAGCAGGTCGAGATCGCTGAGCAGGCGTTCCTTGAGACGGTGCTTACTATCCCGAAACACGGCATTGATCAGCGTTTCCTTGCTGTCGAAATAGCGATACAAAGTCCCTACACCTACACCGGCTTCCGCCGCGATCGGCGGCACCGGCGTGCCGTGCAGGCCATGCTCGGCAAACACCCGCAACGCGGCCTGGATGATCTGCTTGCGCTTGCGACTTTCCTTGTTGTCGACCGGGGTAACCGGGGCAGCGGTGGCCATGGCTCGTCTCACTCAGACAATGAATGAATGTTCATTCCGTAACTGTGCCATTGGGTGATGTTCTTATGGAAGGGTCATATGGGGACAAATGATAGCGGCTAGCTACTAGCCTCTAGCTACGAGCTAAAATCTTTAAGCTCGTAGCTCGTAGCTCGTAGCTCGTAGCTCGTAGCTGGGGGCAGGGGGTTAGATCAACCCTTTCTCCCGGGCGGCAAGCTCGGTAAGTTCGGCGGCGAGGGTGACCGGGCGGGCGTAGGAGCGGTCATAGTGGGCCTGGGCCAGGGCGTGGCATTCGGCACTGATCTGATCGTAGAGCTCCCGGGGTAGCAGGCCCTGGGTTGGGGGCAGGGCGCGCAGGCCGAAACGATCATAGGGTATCTGTTGTTTACCGGCGGCCTTGAGCAGCTCCGGCACCCAGCCCTGGGGGGAAAGCTGGGTCTGGTAACGCAGATTCTGGAAGTCCATCTCCGCCGCCAGCCGGTCCGCCTCGGTGACCACGAAATAGTTATCCACCACCTGACAGAGCAGCAGATTCAGCCGTTTCCAGACGATCTGCTTCTCTTCGTTAGTGTAACCATTCCAGTGCACCACCTCGTGACTGAAGCGGCAACAGCCACGGCAGACCGTATCACCGAAGACGGTGGAACAGACGCCGATACAGGGGGTGTGGATGCGATTGACTGCCATGGCAGAAGATTATCAGAAAAGGCGGTGCAGGGGAGGGGAGAGACGAATCACTTGGCGGGAATTTGAGCACCTACCTTCATCTTGAGCAATACCCGCAAATCGGCCATAGTTAGCACCTTCATAAGCATTATCTTGCGCGGAATAATAAACAGGGTCGCCCCTGGCCAACGGGAAGCGGCATCACTGGAGAATAATAATGCGATTGGCTGTGTTACTGGCAGCTTGCCTGTGGATGCTTTCGGGATGTTCCGGCCTCGGCATGGGGATTCCCTCCACCCCGGGTGCCTTTATCCATGCCCCCCAGGGCAAGACTTTCAAACCCATGGATACGCTGGATCCGCGTAATGCCATGGTCTATATCTACCGTCCGATTACCCGTTGGGGCTACGAAGAAGTGCAGGCACCGGTGTTCTTCATGGATGCTTCGCAGTTGTTCGGTCTCAAGGCTGGCGCCTACAGCTGGCTGGAATTGCCCGCCGGCACCCATGACTTCTATGCTCGCCGTCCGCTTAGCGTGCTTTACCTGAAGATGGTCTTCGAAATGCCGCTGAAAGTGGAAGGGGGCAAGGATTACTACTTCCGCTACTCGGAAACCCGTCCGCTGGATATGGAAGAACTGGTCGCCGACCCGGAAAACTACCAGCAGGCCGGCCCGTTGCAGCAGGTCCCCCGTGCCGTGGCCCTGCGAGAAATCGCCGACCTGCGTCTGGATGAGCCAGGCGTCTATTATGCCGGTAAGGACAGCAAGGTGCCGCGCTGGGCGCCGTTCCATACGTACGCGACGGAGTGAAGGCAGCTGCGAGTGGCTAGCTACTAGCTTCTAGCAAAAATAAAAAAGCCCCGGCATGCCGGGGCTTTTGCTGTCTGGAGAGGAATAACCTTTCTACGAAGCCGCTGTAGGAGCGGCGCTTGAGCCGCGAACCTCGCGTAGCGAGGAAATCGCCCATAGGGCGATCAGGAGTTTCAGAACTCGACAGGTTCCAGAAAAATAGCGGGTAGACCTTGATCTCCCCTCGCCAAGGCTCGGATCGCGCCGCCAGCGACGCTCCTACAGCGGATTTTTCTGTTAGCTAGCAGCTAGCAGCTCGTATCTAGTCACTCTCCGTCAGCCGCCGCTTGGTCTGCAACAACCGCTTCCACTGTTCCACGTACTCCGGCAGGGCCGGGGAGGTTTGGTTGAAGCCGGTGATTTCCTGCAGGGTCTGGGGGCTGATGGATTTGCCACCATAGACGTTGGCCACCCGCAACAGGGCATGGGTGTGCAGTTTGCGCTGGGATTCGAAGCGCTGGTCGTAGTACACGTACTTGTCGTCCCAGCCGAGAATACGGGTGTGGACCTGGAATTGCTGGTATGGCCGCAGCTCGCGGATGTAGGAAATCTCGGTGTTGGCCACCACGCCATTACAGCGTGCTTCGATCATGCGGTTGAGCAACCCGGTGACCACCGCATGTTCCAGTCGGCAGCGATCCATGAACTTCAGGTATTTGGCATTGTTCAGATGCATGTTCAGGTCAATATCCAGCAACCCCACCCGGTATTCCTGGGTGACAACATCAAACAGCTGGTGTGTGGGCGGCCGTTTACGACGGCGAGCCGCACTGATCAGTTCGAGCATCCGATCTCCCTATGCCACGGTGGCCGTGACCCCTTTTATTCTTTCGAAGACTGAATCGGCAAAAAAACGCGGTTCAGTATAACGGTACCAGTGCCAGTTCACACTATTAGCTGATGTCAAAGTGATCAGTTTTACAGTCTTTGCGGTGCTGGTCAGCGTCTGGCCTGTGATGCAAGGCCGTTGTTTGTGGGTAACTGAATCAGGCGCAGGCCAGATGAAGGCTGAACAGACTATCGCTATCGGTCCAGCAGGCGGAAGGGGTAAAACCGGCGTCGACCAGTTCGGCGGAAAACCCTTCGACGGTAAATTTATAGGAATTTTCCGTGTGAATACGGGTGCCGGCGGCCAGTGTCAGGGTGTTGTCGCCAAGGCGGATGTGCTGGTCCTGCAGGCATTCCAGGTGCATTTCGATACGGCTTTGTGTGCTGTTGTAGAACGCCAGGTGGCGCATGGTATCGGTATCGAAACCACAATCCAGCTCCCGGTTGAGGTGGTGCAGGGCATTCAGGTTGAAGGCGGCAGTGAGTCCCTGAGCATCATTGTAGGCGGCGTGGAGTTGTTCCGGCGGTTTCTGCAGATCCGCACCGATCAGCAAGGAGCCGCCGGGGCCGGCCAACGCGCGCAGGCCGCGCAGGAAGGTGGCCCGCTGAGCGGGTTCAAAATTGCCGATGGTGGAGCCGGGGAAAAAGACCAGACGCCCCGGTTGTTGCAGGCCCTTGGGCATGGCCATGGCCTGGCAATAATCCGCGCAAACAGCGCTGATCTGTATTCGGGGGAAGTCGTCTGCCAGACGTCGGGATGCGTCAAGCAGGCATTCCCGGGAGATTTCCAGTGGCATGTAATGCTCGGGTTGCCAGGCATTCAGGAGTACACGGATTTTTTCGCAGCTGCCGGCACCGGGCTCGGCGATGGTATGGGGGCTGTCCAGCCGTGAGTGAATCTCGTCGGCGTAGCTGCGCAGAAGGGTGGCTTCGGTGCGGGTAGGGTAGTACTCCGGAGTGCGGGTGATCTGATCGAAGAGGGTGGAGCCGGTTTCGTCGTAAAAGAATTTGGGATGCAGCGTCGGGGTTGGTGATCGCAGGGACTGACTGACTTCGGCAAGCATGTCGGTGGTGGGTGGGTGCAGGTCGAAGAAGGTCAGGTTGGGGCCAAGCTGTTGTTGATTCACGACGGGTCTCCCGCAAGGCGAATACCGCTGAACTGCCAGCGGTGATGAGGATAGAAAAAATTGCGATAGCTGGCGCGCAGATGGTCTCGGCTGCTGGCGCAGGAGCCGCCGCGTAGCACCATCTGGTTGCACATGAACTTGCCGTTG
>NZ_JABURH010000174.1 GCF_014762765.1 Alcanivorax sp. | reverse complement strand
TTTCAGCCCTGCCAGGGTAGCCGGGTTGTACCATTGGTTAGAGGCGTTCTCGCTCAGCACACCGGCACCGGCGTAAGCGGTACCCAGAGCGGACACGGATTGATAGGACACGGAAAAGCCACTTGCCGCTGCATGCCCGGCAACCAGGCTCAATGCGGAACCGACAAGAACGGCACCTGTTTTTTTCATGATTTCTCTCCCTCTTCCTCGCAAGTAGTGCTGTCGTAATGATTAAAAGATCAGCAATCCACTTATACACAATAGGCCGCGACGCACGCAAGGAATCCCGTTCACTCAGCCTTTCTCATTAGAAAGAGAAAATAAAAAAAAGGCAGCGAACGCTGCCTTTTTTATTTGTGATCATGCCAACGACTTTCAGTCAGCCAGAACCGCCTTGGCAATAATCGTTTTCATGATTTCATTGGTACCGCCATAAATCCGTTGTACGCGTGAATCTGCAAACATGCGCGCCACCGGATATTCCCACATGTAGCCGTAACCACCATGCAACTGCACGCACTCGTCGATCACTTCGCACTGCAAATCGGTGATGTAGTACTTGGCCGCAGCAGCGGTGGGAATATCCAGTTCCTTTTTCAGATGCAGCTCCAGACAGCGGTCCACATAGGCACGGGCTACCTCCAGCTTGGTGTGCATCTCGGCAATCTTGAACTGGGTGTTCTGGAACGCGGCGACCGGCTTGCCAAACGCTTTGCGCTCTTTCACATAATTGATGGTGTGTTCCAGCGCGGATTCCGCCATGGCCAGACCACCGATGGCAATGCCCAGACGCTCCTGCGGCAGTTCCTGCATCAGGTAGATAAAGCCCATACCTTCTTCGCCGAGCAGATTCTCCGCCGGCACTTTCACGTCCTGGAAGAACAGTTCGGAGGTGTCCTGGGCTTTCATGCCCACCTTTTTCAGGTTGGTGCCTTTCTCGAATCCTTCCGAGTCGGTTTCCACCACGAACAGGCTGATCCCCTTGGCGCCCTTGGACGGATCGGTCTTGGCTACCACAATCACGATATCCGCGTTCTGACCATTGGTGATGAAGGTCTTGGAGCCGTTCAGGATGTAGTGGTCACCGTCTTTGACCGCGGAGGTTTTCACACCCTGCAGATCCGAACCGGCACCCGGCTCGGTCATGGCGATGGCACCGATCATTTCACCGGTTACCATTTTCGGCAGGTATTTCTGTTTGAGGGTCTCGGAGCCATTGTGCTCAATATAGGGCGCCACGATTTCCGTATGCAGCCCCCAGCCAATGCCCGTCAGACCCAACCGGGAAACTTCCTCGCCAATGACCACACTGTAGAGAAAGTCGGCGCCGATGCCGCCGTACTCTTCACTCACCATGGGACACAGAAAACCCTGTTCACCGGCTTTAAGCCATACCTCTTTGGGAACAACGCCTTGCTGTTCCCATTCTTCGTTGAAGGGTACGGCTTCGTTTTCCAGAAACTTGCGAACCGTAGCGCGGAAGGTTTCGTGATCAGAATTGAACAGGGTACGGGGAATCATTGTGCTCTCCGGAATCAGGTTATCAGGGATAGCCCCGATACCGGGCTCGGCCGGGGCACAGAATGGCACATTCTGTGCACTGACGCCGCCGCCGGGCAATGACCGAAATGTTCACCGCCGGGCAGCGATGACAATTCCGGCCAATGACGGGAACCCTGTCAGGCCCGGTGCTCGCGACCGAGATACTCGGAGGACTGCATTTCCTGAAGGCGGGAACGGGTGCGCTCGAATTCGAAGTCCAGACGGCCGCCGGCATAGATATCTTCGATGGGCACTTCAGCGGTAATCACCAGCTTCACGGCCCGGTCGTAGAACTCATCCACCAGATTGATGAACCGCCGGGCCATGTCATCCTTGCCGGCGCCCATCTGCTCCACATTGGAGACCAGCACGGTATGAAACTCCCGGGCCACTTCAATATAGTCGGTCTGGCTGCGCGGACCATCACACAGGGCCTTGAATTCAAACCACACCACATCATCGGCGCACATTACCGAGGGGATTTTGCGCCCCTCGATCAGCACATTACCGTGATCACGGTGACGGGAATGATCCGGCTCCAGGGTATGAAAACGCTCACGAAGAAAATCATCCGCCGCCTTGCCCAGTGGGCAATGGTACAGCTCGGCCTGTTCCAGCAGCCGCAGACGATAATCGTTGCCGCCGTCCACGTTGAGCACCTTGGTGTATTGCTTGAGCAGGTCGATGGCCGGCAGGAAGCGGGCCCGTTGCAGGCCGTCCTTGTAAAGACCATCGGGCTCGATATTGGAAGTGGCCACCAGAGTCACGCCATTGGCAAACAGCTCGCCCATCAGCCCGGCCAGAATCATGGCATCGGTAATGTCGGTGACGAAAAACTCATCAAAGCACAACACCCGGGACTGGCTGGCAAACTTGCGGGCAATGCTCACCAGCGGGTTCTTTTCCCCCTGGCGCTCACGCATTTCCCGATGCACCTTCTGCATAAAGCGATGAAAGTGCATGCGACGCTTCTCCTTGAACGGCAGCGCCTGGAAGAACACATCCATCAGATAGGTCTTGCCGCGACCGACGCCCCCCCACATGTACAGGCCAGTGAGCGCGCGCGGCTTGCGAAAACGTGACAACAAGCCACCGCCAGCCGGCTCTGCCAGCAAGCGGTGATACAGCGCATCCAGTTCTTCCACCGCCCTTTGCTGGGCCGGGTCCTGGAAGAAATCGTCGCGCTGGAGATCGGCTTGGTACTGTTCAAGAGGCGTCATGGGACTCGGGGCCTGCTGATAGGACGGGGCAATGTAGCGCCGCAGGGGCGGACTATCAAGCGGGTAAATGGCTGGCGGCGGCCTCTTTCAGCTCCACCAGCTTGCCATGAAAGAAGTGCCCGCAATCCGGAAAACGGATCAGATCCGGCGCCAACGGCGTGGCTTCTGCCCAGCGAAACACCTGCTCCGCCGGGACCACCTCATCGTCCTCGCCCTGGACCACGGTCACCGGGCAGCCAGTCTGTTCGATATCATCAAAGGGGTAATGGTGGACGGGGGGCGCCACCAGCAGCAATTCCCGGGCCGGCATGCCATTGGCCTTGAGAATTTCTGCCCCACGAGCAGCGACAAAGCTGCCAAAGGAAAAACCGGCCAGCCACAGGGGCAGATCGGGCCACCTATGGGTCAGCCAGCTGTGTACCGCCAGCAGGTCTTCGGTTTCCCCGATACCGTCGCTGTAGGCCCCCTGGCTTTCGCCGACGCCGCGGAAGTTGAAACGCACCACAACTGCGCCCTGATCACGGGCCAGGCGACTGAGAGAAGTGACCACCTTGTTATCCATGGTGCCACCGAACAGGGGATGGGGATGACAGATAATGGCGACAAAGGATGGCGTGTCGCTGCCCTGTTCCACCACCGCCTCAAGGTTACCGGCCGGCCCGGAAAGACTCTGCCGCTGTACTGCCATGACCCACCTCCATCGCTTTTCCCGCTCTCCCGAGTCGCCATATCAACGATTTCGGGAAGCCAAACCTTGTCTCAACGCAACAACATGAAGAGTATCAACAGTCTCTTACACCTTGGAGCCTATTCAGGGTCTCTGCACAACCGCGCCGGAGTCAATTTTGTTGCCAGTTCGTGATTGCGATTGTGTAGTGTAGTCATTCTACATGAACAAGCGCAGTCGCGGACTGGCGGCAAAAGGGGCCCGGCCCTTCGGGTTGCCGCTAAAAATGGCCCCATGCTGTGTTATGAACCTTGAACTTGACCCGTCAGGCCCTGCGGTTCATGCCTTGCCTGGAGCCATTTTTAGCGGCAACGCGGCTGTGCAGAGACCCTGAATAGGCTCTAACCCTTGGCGACTGCCCGGCACTGTGCTGGAATAACTGGAATTCAGAAGGAGTATGCCATGGATATGCTGACAACTGGGGTGCTGTGCTTCGCCGCCGGCGTGGTAGTAGGCGCAGGGTTACTGTTCTGGTTGTTACCGGCACGGCGCCAGGCCGGCCAACTGATTCGGGATCGCGATGAAGCCCGCCAGGCCCTCAATCACTATCGTGATCAGGTGGATGATCATTTCCTGCACACCGCAGAGCTGGTCAACGACATGACCCAGGCCTACCGCTCCGTCCACGAGCATCTCTCCAAAGGCGCCCAGGCATTGTGCTCCGAAGTGGGCCGCAAACGGGCGGTGGCGAAATCCCTGGATTCCGCCCCACAGAAAGAAGGCGATGGACCGGTGGCGCCACCACTGGATTACGCCCCCAGCGCCAAGGGCGGCACCCTCGCCGAAGACTTCGGTCTGCAACAGAAAACCACCGGACCATTCAAACCGGTGGACGTGGCAGACACACCGGTAACAGACAGTATCGTGGAGCCTCCCCGTGACTATGCAGAAGGCTGTGACGAGCAGGGCTGCCCACCGGAAGAAAAGAAATGAGAGAGCACTGACACACAACAGGCTTCATGCGGCACGCCGAACGCACCTTACCGCAGGTTTTCGCTTGTCGCTGAATCAAATAAGCCCGCTTACGCGGGCTTATTTGATTCACTGGCCGGGATCTCACCGGGCAAGTTCCGCAGCTCCTCATGATGAACTACTGAAACGTGTCAGCCACCCGCATGGGTACCGGCTCATCTTCCATCACGATCTCCGCCGGTAACTGGCCGGCCGGGTCGCCATCGGCCTGGATTGGCTCATCGGCGTCTTCGCAGCGAATCTCCACCCGCTGGGCCCGCAAGCTGGCAACGCCATCCACTCGCTCCATACGCCCCAGCAACAGCGCAGCCAGGCAACGCAGCAAAAAGCTGACTCCTGGCTTCTGAAACAACAGCACCTGCACCTGGGGCCGCAGAATATTGGCCTCACGGCTGAGCACAAAGCTGCCGCCATAGTGGCGCCCGTTAGTGACGATGGCAGAAAAACAGTCCAGCGGCCGGCCATCCACCATGACCCGGTAATGGCGCTGACCGTAACGGCGAATCTGGGCAAGCATGGACTGGACATAGGCCAGCTTGCCGAAACGTTCCTTCACCGCCAGATTCACCCCGTCGACCACCCAGGCGTCGTAGCCGATGCCGCACATCATGATAAAACGGCGGCCGTTGAGCCGGGCCGGGGTGACCGGCACATTTTTGCCATTGACCACGACCTGAGCCGCCAACTCCGGCGTTTTCGGCAGCTGCAGCTCCTTTGCCAGCACATTGGCGGTACCGGTTGCAAACACACCCAGTGCCACACCGGGAAGCAGGCCATTGAGCACCTCATTGGTGGTGCCATCACCGCCTACTGCCACCACGCAGTCGCCCTGACTTTCCAGGTTTTGCAGATACTCGGTGGCATCCCCCGGTCCCCGGGTATGATAAAGACGCACCCGAGCGCCCAGTTTTTCCAGTTCCGCCACAAAACGGCAAAGCAGCGTTTCCCGACCACCGCCGGCGGTCGGGTTATACACAACAGTAATCTTCATGGGATCAGGGTGTTCCTCGTACTGCTCAGAACCTGGTCGTCAGGCCGGATTATCGATATCGATAAAGATGTGTTCCACACCGAACCGCTCATTGAGCCATTGCCCCAGGGCCTGCACCCCATAGCGTTCGGTGGCATGGTGACCACAGGCAAAATAATGCATGCCGGTTTCCCGGGCAAAGTGGGTGGTGGGTTCGGAAATCTCGCCGCTCAGATAGGCGTCCACGCCACGGGTCTGAGCCTTGTCGATAAAGCCCTGGGCGCCACCGGTACACCAGCCGATGGTTTCAATCTCATCGCCCGGGTCCCCCACATGCAGCGGGGTACGTCCCAGCACGGCTTCCGCGTGGGCGGCGAACTCCGCCGCCGACATGGGGCTATCCAGCCGCCCCACATTACCGATGGGACGAGGTGATTCGTCCAGCCCACCTTCCACACTGAACCCCAGTCGCCGGGCGAGCTGGGCGTTATTACCGAGGGTCGGGTGGGCATCCAGAGGAAGGTGGTAGGCAAACAGATTGATATCGTGGCGCAGCAGTGTCTGCAGACGCTGCTTTTTCATGCCCCGCACCCGCTGATCCTCACCTTTCCAGAAGTAACCATGGTGGACCAGAATGGCATCAGCGTCTTCCACGATCGCCGCATCGATCAACGCCTGACAGGCCGTGACCCCGCTGACTACACGGCGGATCTGCTCGCGGCCTTCCACCTGCAATCCATTGGGACAGTAGTCCTGAAATTGGTCCGCAGCCAGCTCCTGGTCGAGCAAGGTCAGCATGTAATCGCGCTTGAGCATGACACCTACCGGGCAATGATCTGATAATATTGCGCGCAGTTTACCTATCCAGACCCGCGCTTGTCTCGTTCGCACCCGTTCCGTCGGCTGCGCAGGGCAACAGCACGGGCCAAAGCAAGCGCATGGGGGCATTGTCGGTGATCAGAGCCTTTCGTTTTTTTGCCGGACCGATTCTGGCGGGCCTGGCCGTGGGCCTGGCCGTGCTGTGGTGGTATGAATGGGGGCCGAACGCCCGCCCCGGGCGCTACGACAGCGGTACCGCCAGCTATGCCGGTGCCGTCAACCATGCTGCTCCGGCGGTGGTCAATATTTACACCACGCAAATCCTCACCAGCGAGGATGTGCCGGAAGACCCCCTGTTCAATCGCTTCATGGAAGAACCCCGCCGGGAACGGGCATTGAACAGCCTGGGTTCCGGTGTAATCGTGGACGACGAAGGCTACATCCTCACCAGTTATCACGTGATCCGCGATGCGGACGAAATCCTGGTGGCCCTGCGAGATGGCCGCGACGCCCCGGCACGAGTGGTGGGCACTGACCCGGAAACCGACCTGGCCCTGCTCCATGTGGCGCTGGAGGACCTGCCGGAAGTGGAACTCAATGGCAACGGCCCGGTGCAGGTAGGCGATGTGGTGCTGGCCATCGGCAACCCGCTGGGCGTGGGCCAGACCGTTTCAATGGGCATTGTCAGCGCCACCGGGCGTAGCCACCTGGGCATTGCCACCTTCGAGAATTTCATCCAGACCGACGCGGCCATCAACCGCGGTAACTCCGGCGGCGCCCTGATCGACACCCGCGGCCACCTGATCGGCATCAACACTGCCATCCTCTCCGCCGACGGCAGCTGGCAGGGTATCGGCTTTGCCACCCCGGCCTCCATTGCGCAGGAAGTGATGCGCGACCTGATCGACCACGGCCGGGTGATCCGCGGCTACCTGGGTGTCACCGTGCAGGACATTACTCCGTCCCTGGCAGACACCTTCGGCATGGACGAAGTGCGCGGTGGAGTGATCACGGAAGTGGTCATCGACAGCCCCGCCCACAAGGGCGGCCTGCAGCCCGGCGACGTTCTGGTAGGCATCAACGACACCGCCATGGCCGACGGCTACGAAGCGATGAACCGTATCGCCGGCATGAAACCGGACGAGAAAGTCAGCCTCAACATCGTCCGCAATCGCCAACCGCTGACTGTGGACGTGGTGATCGGCACCAGGCCGCCAGCGGAAACGGAATGAGGATTAATTGATAGTTGATAATGGATAATTGATAACGTCGCGAGCCAATCTCGCAGTTATCCTGAACGGCAAGAGGCCGCGTCCAATGGCTTGGGCGCGGCCTCTTTGCTTTCGGATTATGACTGCGCTTGATCGCGCAGTTATCAATTATCCATTATCAACTATCAATTGCCTTTAAAGCCCTTCCACCCCGCTTAACCTCTCCCCTGCCGGATAACGAATCTCAAAGCCCTGCTTGAAGCTTTCCTCTCCGCTGGCGGGCAGGGTGAATTGCCAGCGTTGCAGGCCTTTCACATCATCCACATCGTTGGCATCGGCGGCCTTGCCCTTGGCAGTAACGGTAATGTCGTCGTTGCCAGCCACCGGCAGCCGATCCAGCAGGTTTACCGTAACCGGCTTGTCGTAGTGGGAGGTGAGCGTGATGTTCTTCAGGGCCGACAGGGTGCTTTCCTTGCTGATCAAGCCGGTTTCCCCTTCCCGGGATGGCTCGCGGACCACGGCAATCTGTAGGCGCGGGTCATCGCCGAAGCTCATTTTCACCTGCTCGCCCTGTTTGATGCTTTCATGGCGGTGGTAACGGGTCAGGCGCTGACCATCACGCAGCAGAGTAACGCTACCGGCCAGCCAGGGCAGCGGGCTGGCGTTCTTCCATTCCCCCACCAGCAACACTGCGGGCTGCTGCCAGAGGTAACTTTCCCGCCCGAGGGACACTGGCAACTCAGCTTGCTGGTAGGGAACCCGCGCACTGGCGTTGCCACTGGCAAGCGACAGAGGCGCCGATAGTGGCACGCGCATATCAAAACCGTGGGCAACGGGGGGCGCCACCGGCATGGCGCTGACGCTTTCTTCCATGTCGGCCTCGTAAGCAGCAGGCTCCGCCATCACCGCGCGCAGGGATTGCTTGCGCATTTCTGGCTTAGGTTTTGCCAGCCGCACGATCCAGGGCTGCGGATCCGGCAAGTGACGATAACCTGCTGGCACCAGGCCCAGAGTGGCCGACACATTCCGCCAATCCTCACCGGTGCGATTCTGGATCTGGGCAATGCCGGTTACCGCTACGGTTTCACTGTCGCTGTCCAGATCCACCCGCAACTGATTCTGCCAACCCGCCTGGCGGGTAAAATACTGCAGCTTTACTTTCGCTGCCGTGGTTTTGCCCGCGCTGACGGCCAGCACCAGCTCACGGCTACGGGTCTGCCCCTGGCCCAATTGCTGGCGCTCCTGACGCAAGACATCCAGTTTCTGCTGCTGGTCGTGGCGAACCACCGCCCGCTGGTTGATGGCCGCCTGACGCGTTTCCACTGCCTTGCCAATGGACTCCCAAGCACTGGACCATTTTTCTACCGGCACTTGCGCAAACACTGCCTGACCCTGAGGAGCCTGCCCCATCAGGGATTGCAGGTGGTGAATCTGTTGCTGATCCAGCGCATCCGCCGCCTTGGCGGCAGCCATGGTCTGTTCCAGCTCAAGGATGGCTGCGTCCAGTTTGGCCCGCCGAGCCGACACATCAGCCTCGGTAATGGCAAAGCCCTGCCGCACCCCGGACAACACCGCACCTTCCACCGCTACCTGCAGGCTATCCAGGTCCAGTTCCGGCAAGCCGCTGATGACAAGCTGATGCTCGCCGGCCGGCAGGGACTGACTGAAAGTACGAGTAAGATGGGCCTGGGAGGGAAACAACACCGCCTCGCTCACGGGAGCGGTGACATTGAAATCAGCGGCCAGAAGGGGCGCCGGTAGCAAAACGCAGGCAAGCAGTAACGATGGTTTCATTATTCGGGTCCTTTCCGTTGGACGATACCTGTTAGTACCGCAGGTATGGGGAAAGGTTCAAGCGGCGAGCCTGGCGGCGCTGGTTGGCGCGACCTCTCTCCTTGTGTCGCAAAAGATTCTTTTACCACAGAGGGCACAGAGCTCACTGAGAAAAAGATAAACCCCGGCGGCCCGCGAAGGGTGCACTGAGCCTAAGGCGAACTGCACCGGATGGTTGGGCAATGGTGCAGTTCGCCTTAGGCTCAGTGCACCCTACGCATTCTGAAATGGATTTTTTATCAACGGTAGGAGCGCGCCGTCAGCCACGCTCCTAAACGAAAGGCTTTCATCACAGGATACCGAGCCAGCCTTTTTCTCTGTGTACTCGGTGCCCTCTGTGGTGAAAAAAGATTTTCCGCGGCGGGAATCAGAGCAGGGTGTCCAGCGCGTCGATCAACGCCTGGTTCTGCTCTGCAGTGCCCACGGTAATGCGCAGGTAGTCGGCGATGCGTTCAGGCTTGCCGAAGTGGCGCACGATGATGCCCTGCTCGCGCAGGCCCTGAGCCAGGGAGGCGCCACTGTGTTGCGGGTGGCGCGTGAAGAGAAAGTTGGCCGCCGACGGCAGACTGTCGAAGCCGCGCCGGGAGAGCTGCTCGTTGAGCCAGTCACGCTGACCGATAACCTGCTCACAGCCCTGCTCGAACCACTCCTGATCCAGGAATGCGGCCACACCGGCGGCGATAGCCAGGCGATCCAGCGGGTAGGAATTGAAGCTGTCCTTGATGCGGTTCAGACCATCAATCAGCGCCTCATCGCCCACGGCCAGACCGATACGCAAACCGGCCAGGGAACGGGACTTGGACAGGGTCTGGGTGACCAACAGATTCGGGTAGCGGTTGACCAGGCTGATGGCCGTATCGCCACCGAAGTCGATGTAGGCTTCGTCAATCACCACCAGGGTTTCCGTATTGGCCTGCAGCAGGCGCTCGATATCGCTCAGCGGCATTAACTTGCCGGTGGGGGCATTGGGGTTGGGAAAAATAATGCCGCCATTGGGTTTCAGGTAGTCTTCCACATTGATGGACAGCGTCTCGTCCAGCGCTACCGGCTCATAGTCGATCTGGTAGAGGCCGCAATAGACCTTGTAGAAGCTGTAGGTGATATCCGGAAACAGCAAGGGTTTGTTCTGGCGGAAAAAACCCATGAACAGATGCGCCAGCACCTCGTCGGAACCGTTGCCGACGAACACCTGGGAACGCTGGATAGCATGGCCCCGAGCAGAATAGTAATCGGCAATGGCCTGCTTGAGCTCACCACTGTCCGGGTCCGGATAAAGCCGTAGACGGTCGTCCGCCTCAGAACGAATCGCCTCAATCACCTTTGGAGACGGACCCAGGGGGTGTTCATTGGTATTCAACTTCACCAGCCTGTCCATCTTCGGCTGCTCGCCGGGAACATAGGGTTCCAGTTGGTGAACGAAGTCGCTCCAGTATTTGCTCATAGTTCTTCAACCAAAAGATTTTTTACCACAGAGGGCACAGAGTTCACTGAGGAAAAGGCGGACCCACGTAGGCTGCAGTTCGCTAAGCTGAGCGCACCCTACACATCACAGGCTCTTCACGACTTCACACAAGAGCACGATTTTTACTCTGTGTCCTCTGTGACCTCTGTGGTGAACAATTATTTCTTGATTCGGTATTCGGCGCTGCGCGCGTGGGCGGTCAGGCTTTCGCCGCGAGCCAGGGGTGAGGCGATTTTTGCCAGTTCACTGGCGCCCTCCGGGGAGCAACCGATCAGCGAGCTACGCTTCTGGAAATCATACACACCCAGGGGGGAAGAAAACCGTGCCGTGGCACTGGTGGGCAACACGTGATTGGGGCCCGCGCAGTAATCACCCAGCGCTTCCGGCGTGTGACGGCCCAGGAAGATGGCACCGGCATGACGAATCTGTTTTGCCCATTGCTCGGCGTCATCAATGGAAAGCTCCAGATGCTCGGAGGCAATGGTATTGGCCAGGGCAATGGCCTGCTCCAGATCCTTCACCTGAATCATGGCACCGCGATGTTTCATGGACGTGCGGATGATGGTTTCCCGCTCCAGAGTCACCGCCAGTTTTTCCATGGACTCGGCCACCTGTTGCAGGAACTCGCCGTCCGGGCTGACCAGGATGGCCTGGGCTTCCTCGTCATGCTCTGCCTGGGAAAACAGGTCCATGGCGATCCAGTCCGGATCGGTCTTGCCATCACAGACCACCAGAATTTCCGACGGCCCGGCGATCATGTCGATGCCGACCTTGCCGAACACCTGGCGCTTGGCTTCCGCCACATAGATGTTGCCGGGGCCGACGATCTTGTCCACCGCAGGCACCGTCTCGGTGCCGTAGGCCAGTGCCGCCACCGCCTGGGCGCCCCCCAGGGTGAATAGCTTGTCCACCCCGGCAATGGCCGCCGCCGCCAGCACCATGTCGTTGATTTCGCCATCCGGGGCCGGCGACACCATGATGATTTCACCCACACCCGCCACCTTGGCCGGCAAGGCGTTCATCAGCACCGAGCTGGGATAGGCGGCCTTGCCACCGGGCACGTAGATACCAGCCCGATCCAGCGGTTTCACCTGTTGGCCCAGTAATGTGCCGTCCGCTTCCCGGTACTGCCAGGAATCCTGCTTCTGCTTTTCGTGGTAGCGACGCACCCGTTCGGCGGCCGCTTCCAGCGCCTGGCGTTGTTCGGCAGGAATACGCTCCAGGGCTGCCTGCAATTGATCATGCCCCACCACCAGCGCATCCATGGCGGCCACGTCGCGACGGTCAAAACGGTTGGTGTATTCCACCAGCGCCGCATCGCCGCGTTTGGCCACATCACGAAGAATACCGCGCACCCGATCCGCTACTTCCTCGTCCCGCTCTTCGGACCAGGCGGTGAGCGCAGCCAGCTTGGCATCGAAATCCGCGTCTTGGGCGTTAAGCCAGGTGGTTTCCATGGTTGGCACCGTTATCAAAGTCACAATCTGTTTTTTACCACAGAGGGCACAGAGTTCACTGAGGAAAAGACAGGGCTTTTTCTATCACTGAGATCAACAAAGCCTCTCGCTCAACAGCACACCGAACCGGTAAGTTTTTTACTCTGTGTGCTCTGTGACCTCTGTGGTGAAAAGCCTTTAACCGGCCTTACGGGCGTCCACCGCCTCGGCCAGCTGATCCAGGATTCCCTGAATATCCCCATGACGGGTTTTCATGCTGGCGCGGTTGACGATCACCCGGGTGGAGATATGAGCAATCAGTTCGGTGGGCTCCAGGCCATTGGCGCGCAGGGTGTTGCCGGTGTCCACGATATCCACAATGCGGTCGGCCAGGCCCACCAGAGGAGCCAGTTCCATGGCACCGTAGAGCTTGATCACTTCCGCCTGTTTGCCCTGCTGGGCATAGTAGGCCTTGGCCACGTTGACGAACTTGGTGGCCACACGCAGGCGGCTGCCTACTTCCGGGGCATCCTTCACCGCCGCCACCATCAATTTGCAGCGCGCGATATCCAGATCCAGGGGCTCGAACACGCCATCGGCGCCATGCTCCATGAGCACATCCTTGCCGGCCACGCCGATATCCGCTGCACCGTGCTGCACATAGGGCGGCACGTCGGTGGCGCGAATAATAATGATCTTCACATCATCGCGGGTGGTATCGAAGATCAGCTTGCGTGACGCTTCCGGATCTTCCAGCAGTTCAATGCCCGCCGCTTTGAGCAACGGCAGGGTTTCCTTGAGGATGCGCCCCTTCGACAGGGCGATGGTCAACGGCTTGGTCATTACTTTCCCGTTTAGCGCGGAACGCGGCGAATCACCGCACCCAGCGATTGCAGTTTCTCTTCGATGCACTCGTAACCGCGATCGATGTGATAGATGCGGTCTACCGTGGTTTCGCCTTGCGCCGCCAGGGCGGCGATCACCAGGGAGGCAGAGGCTCGCAGGTCGGTGGCCATCACCGGCGCACCGGTGAGCTGCTCCACACCGCGACAAATGGCGGTATTGCCCTGCACTTCGATGTCGGCGCCCATGCGGTTCATTTCCTGCACGTGCATGAAGCGGTTTTC
>NZ_JABURH010000181.1:10775-13573 GCF_014762765.1 Alcanivorax sp. | reverse complement strand
CCTGCCGGCCCCATGGGTTCGCCGAACCAGTGGGTCAGGCCCAGGCCGTACCCCAGTGGCAGGCCCACACCCCAGTAAGCGAACAGGGTCATGATCATTGGCCAGGCGGTGTCTTCAAAGCCGCGCAGGCAGCCGTTGGCACATACCTGCAGGGCATCGGATACCTGGTACAACGCCGCGAACAGCAACAGATAGGTGGCCAGCTCAATGACGTCCCGGTTGTTGGTATAGATATGGGGGATCCAGCCTCTTGCCAGGACCAGCGCCGCTGCCGCTGTCACGCCCACCACGGTGGTGATACAGAGTGCCACCTGCACCGCATGTCGCAGCCCCTGCTCGTCGTGGCGTCCCCTGGCATGGCCCACTCGCACGGAGGCCGCCAGGGAAAAGCTGAGCGGTACCATGAAAATCAGCGAGGTGAAATTCAGGGCGATCTGGTGGCTGGCCACGATCTGGGCGCCCAGGCTGCCAATCAGCAGGGCAATCACGGCAAAGATGCTGACCTCGAAAAAGATCGATAAGCCCACCGGCAGACCCAGACGCAACATGTACCCCAGACTGGCCATCTCAACGTGGCGCCGGCGCAGATTCAGCGGAGCATGCTGGTACACCGGGTGGCGGTGGGTATAAAACAGCATCATCAGTGCCATGGACCACATCACCAGGGAGGTAGCCCAGCCACAGCCCACGCCGCCCATGGCGGGAAAGCCCAGCTTGCCGTAGATCAGCACATAGTTGCTGGGAATATTGATCAGCAGGCCGATCACACTGAACAGCAACACCGGGCGAGTGTGATTCATGGATTCCGTGTAGCTGCGCATGGCCAGCATCAGGGCGGCACCGGGCATGCCCCAGCTGAGGGCATCCAGATAGCCACTGACCAGCGGGCGAATGGCCGGGTCCACGTCCATCCACACCAACACCGGTGCGATGCTGCGCAGAATCAGGGCACAGAGCACCCCCAACCCCAGGCCCAGCCAGATGCCCTGCTGGGCGAGCGGGTTGATGCGATGGTAAGCTTCGCCGCCGAGATGGCGGGACAGAATCGGTGTGGCACTCATCAGCACGCCGGTCATGAACAGAAACAGGGGCACCCAGATGCTGGCACCCACCGCCACTGCCGCCAGATCATTGGCACTGACCCGACCGGCCATCATGGTATCCACGAAGCCATTGGCGGTCTGGGCCAACTGGCCGCCGAGAATGGGCAGGGCAAGGGTGAGCTGGGCGACGAGCTCCTGACGACGGGATGACATAGGCGCGACGAATCTTATGGGTGATCTTGGCGGTAAACCACAGGGCCAAACAAAGGCGGCTACCATACCGCAAAGCGCTGTTCGGGGGCACCGTAGCGAGGACCTGGACAGACTGTTTAGGGCCACTTTTTTTCATTCCCACACCACCGTGCTGGAAGGCGGCGCGGACGAACCCGTGTATCGTCCGGGCAATCCCCATCGTATCTGCTATACCCGTGACTATTTCCGCAGCGCCCTGCACGAAATCGCCCACTGGTGCGTGGCAGGTCCGGCGCGCCGTCAGCAGGAAGATTATGGCTACTGGTATGCCCCGGATGGCCGCAATGCGGAGCAGCAGGCAGAGTTCACCCGGGTAGAAGTGTTGCCCCAGGCCTATGAGGCGCTTTTCTGTGCGGCCTGCGGGCATCCGTTTCGGGTGTCTCTGGATAACCTGGATGGGGAGGCGGGGGATGGAAGGGACTTCGCTGTGAAGGTCAGAGAAAAAGCGCAGGCCCTTTTGAAAGCCGGGTTAGCGGAGCGGCCAAGGCTCTGGTGTCAGGTACTGATGGAGTACTACGGCAGGGCGCACGGGGAGCTGGAAACGGCTTTGGAAGAGACATTCATGCACCCAAGCTAGTCGTAGGAGCGTCGCTGGCGGCGCGATAGCACACCTTGGAGCACACAGAGAAAACCCAGTCTTTTCCTCAGTGATCTCTGCGCCCTCTGTGGTACAGCCGTCTTTTCAGGTTTTGGGTTTATGCACTCCGTGCCCCCTGCGGGCCGCCCTGGCGGACGTTACCTGCACTTCGTTCCGGCTCGCGCCGCCAGCGAGGCTCCTACGGCGGGGCGGCGTTGGATCTATAAGCGTCCGCTGCGTTTCAGCATCAAATACAGGTTGTTGAGCTGCGCCGGCATGTGCTGCGGGGTGGTTGCCGTGACCAGCGCGCCGGCGTGACGCAGGCGGGTATGCAGGTCGTGGCGGGCCTGTTGTTCCTGGGCGTCGGCACACACTTGCAGGGCCTGATCAAAATCGTTGCCCACCGGTTGCCGTGACAGTTGTTCCTGTTCCGGCAGCAGCATGTCGGCAATCAACACCAGATGGTGGCGACGCAGCAGCGACACGGCGCTCATCAGATCATCCAGATCTTCCTGCTGCAGACGAGTGACCAGTACTACAAGGGCCCGTCGGCGGCTGCGGCGGACCAGTTGCCGGGCGGCCAGGCTGAAGTCGCTGGCATGCTGGCTGGGGTGCAGATCGTAGAGCCCGTTGAGCAGGTGGTTGATGCCCTGCTGGCCCTGCACCGGTGGCAGCCAGCGTGGCTGGTCGCCGGAAAACAGCATGGCGCCGGCCTTGTCCTTTTGCTTGAGGGCGCTCCAGGCGAGCAGCAGTGCGGCGTTAAGGGCGTGATCGAAACCGGTCAGTGAGCCCACCGGCATGCCCAGACGGCGGCCGCCATCCAGCATTATCAGCACCTGTTGATTCTGTTCATCCTGGTATTCCCGGCTGATCAGGCTGCGCCGTCGGGCGGTGGCCTTCCAGTCGATTTGCCGCAGGCTGTCACC
>NZ_JABURH010000181.1:0-10479 GCF_014762765.1 Alcanivorax sp. | reverse complement strand
CGGTAATGATAGGTCAGCTCGGTCAGTTCTTCTTTTGCGCGCGTCAGGGTGGCCGGCAGGCCGGTGTGGGGATCATCGCCGGGGTGCTGGTCGGCCAGCTCCACGCTGTCTGGCAGGCTTGCCGAGGTAACCCGGATTCGTACCAGGTGCGGCTGTTGCACCGACAGGGCGGTGGGCAGCTCCCGGTGCGCCTGCGGAGCGGGCAGGCGGCGGGCGTGCCACAGATCCAGCAGCGCAATCACCAGGGCCAGGCCGCCCAGGGCCCACCACAGGGCCACGGCCAGCATGCCGGGTATGACCAGCAACGGCAGGGCCAGTAGCGCCCACAGGCCGGCGAGCAGGAGAAGACGCGGCGCCGGTTTCATTGCTTCGGCGCTTCCACCTGTTCCAGCAGTCGACCCAGGGCGGTTTCCGGAGTCTGGCCTTCGATTTCCGCATCGGCGCTGAGCTGGATACGGTGCCGCAGTACCGGGCGGGCCACCTGCTGTACATCGTCCGGGGTGACGAAGTCGCGGCCCTCGAACAGGGCCTGCACCCGGCTGGCCCGGGCCAGGGCGATGCTGGCGCGTGGGCTGGCGCCGTGACTCAAACCGCTGAAGTCCCGGGTGGCGCGAACGATGCGCAGGGCATAGTCGAGCACCTCGTCATCAATCAGCACGCTGTCGCTCAGGGTCTTCATGGCTTTCAGACCGGCGGCATCGGTGACGTGAGTCAGGCTTTCCACATCCAGGCTGGCGCGGATGGTGCCGTCCAGCACCATATTCACCAGGCGGGTTTCGTCCGCATGATCCGGGTAGTCGATCAGAACCTTGAACAGGAAGCGATCCAGTTCCGCTTCCGGCAGCGGGTAAGTGCCTTCCTGGTCCAGCGGGTTCTGGGTGGCCAGTACCATGTAGGGCTCATTCAGCGTAAATGCCTTGCCCTCGATGGTGATCTGCCGCTCCTGCATGACTTCCAGTAGTGCGGCCTGGGTCTTGGCCGGGGCCCGGTTGATTTCATCGGCTAGCAGCAGTTGCGTGAAGGCGGGACCACGGCGAATACGGAATTGCTCGCTTTTCTGGTCGTACATGGCGTGGCCGGTGACGTCCGTGGGCATCAGGTCCGGAGTGAACTGGATACGGTTGAAGTCCAGTTCCAGCACCTTGCCCAGGCTACGCACCAGCAGGGTCTTGCCGAGCCCGGGTACCCCCTCAATCAGCACATGGCCGCCGGATACCAGGGCAATCAGCACCTCGCGAACCACCTGCTGCTGACCGATCAGCACTTGATTGAGATGATGTTCAATATCCTGGGCCAGCTGGGTGGCGTCGGCCAGGGTGGTGGGCTGTGTCATGTTTCACTCCTTAGAGCCTGCAGCAGGCTTACTTGCTGGGTGAGCTGGTCGCGGTTTGCCGGTGGCTGTGTCAGCGCATGGTCCAGTTGTGCCACGGTGACCTTCAGATGCGTGGCGGCTCGTTCCAGGGCCTGCTGGCGCTGGTGATGGTAACGGTTAAGTCGGGCTTGTGCCTGCTGACGCAAGGCGGTGAGCAGGGTGTCCTGCTGTTCGGTGCGCCACTGGAAATAGCCACTGGCGTGCAGATGCTGGAGGTAATCCCGGTTGTTGTCTTCGGCCACCGGCTGAATCGGGCCGCGGCGGGGAATTCGTGACCATAACCACAGGCCAACCAGCAGCAGCAGGGCGGTTCCCAGTTCCGGGGCGCGCAGCCATAACCATTGCAGTAGTGGCGGCATGGCCACGGAGCGCACGAACCAGACCGGCTGGTTGCCGGTGAGCCAGGCCAGCAGCCAGGCGTGGTCGAAATAATGCAGATTCTGGTTGTCCCACAGCCCAAGGTCGGTGAGCACGGTGACCTGGCCGTCGCCCAGGGATAGCTGGACCAGCTGGCTGCCGTAATCGTTGTCCGCATAGGCGCTCACTTCCACCGGCCACTCGGGGAGAAATTCTGCCGGGGTGTCTTCCTCGTTCCAGCTGTCGTGCCAGAGCACGTGTTGGCTATGCAGCTGGATGCGACGGGAGGGCTGGTCATCGCCGGCATGCAGCAGCAGGGGCTCCGGTTGTGGCGGGGCCTCACAGGCCAGCGCCTCGCAGGTTTCACGGAGTTCGTCGTTGTCGGTGAGCAGACAGTATTGCAAGGGGTTGCCGGCGAAGGCGGGCAGGGCGTCGAGCAATTCGAAAAAGGGATCCAGCTCTTCGTCGTCGGTTTCCTGCTCGCTTTTCCAGACGGTGATGCCGAGGTTGTAAAGCAGAGGATCGTTGTCCTGCCACTCCATCTCGGTGGCGGTATCTTCGTCCCGGGACTTTGGTAATGGGCGTGCCTCGACGATCAGTTCGCCGCCTGCTTCCACCCATTGTAATAGTGAGCGGACCTGACTGTGGTTGAGCAGCCCGCGTTGCTTGTCGATGACCAGGGTAGTGGCTTCTTCCGGCAACGGAAACAGGGCGGCGGCACTGAGTACCCGTTTACTGGGCTGGCCCCGTTGTGCCAGCCAGTCCTGGGCGGCGCTGTAGGGGTTGCGCTGAATGGCGCTGTCAGGGGCCGCTCGCTGGATCACAGTGACCGGCTCGGTCAGTGCGTAGTAGGCGATCATCAGTGCCACCACCAACAGGGCACCGAGCCAGGGGAGCTTTCTACGCATGAGCAGCCTCCTCTGTGCTGATCTGCTCCCAGTCAGCCAGCAGGGTGCGTACTGCATCGGTATCCACCGGACGATGGGCCCAGGCGGTGCTGATCCAGGCCTGGGTCAGGCGTTGCAGATAGAGAATCGGTAAGGGTTCACCATGGGTGGCCTTGAGGTTGCGCAGGCATTGCTGCTCGGTACTTCCAGCGGCCAGTGCCACCGGATAGCGGCGCAGCAGGTTGGCCAGGGCACTGCGCAGCATCAGCGAGAGGGCCAGGCGAATGTCGTTGGCGGCCAGTGCGGTTTCCACCGCCTGGCGCAGGTTTTTCGGCAGGCTCTGGCGGCGAATGTCCATGCCGGCCACATGGGTGGGAATCACCGGGGTGTTATCCCGATTGCGGCTTCCCAGCCCCAACTGATCCAGGACCTTGATCAGCAACCAGATCGCCAGCCCGGCGAACAGGGTCCAGAACAGTATCCACAGCACCGCATCGGGGATGTCGAAGGGCCGGGAGGACGGTTCCGGTTTCTCATCATCGTCCAGGTTATCGAAGAAGTGTTTCCAGAATTCTTCCAGCCAGCTGTTGTTGCCGTCATCCCGGTTTTTCCATTGTCGTTCGGTTCGCTCTTCGAAGGGCATGTAGTCCGGCCCGGCCAGCAGCTCGATGACCTGCTGTTGCTCTTCATTACGGGGGGCGGGTTGGGCTGTTGCCGGTTCCGGCAGGGGCAGCAACAGGGCCAGCAGCATCAGCACGGTGGCGCCGGTGCGGGTTGCCCGGTGGCGACCAAGGCGGGTCAGCCCCAGTTGCAAGTCCCAGCCTTCCAGCCAGGTGCGCTTGTTCAGATAGAGGGCAAAGCCACACGCCACGTAGAGCGGTTCGGTGACACACATGACCAAGTACAGGGTGGCGCTGGCAATGGCCATCTGCAGCGCGCTCTGATCGTAGAACCAGTCGCTCCACTCCAGGCTGAACTGCCAGGGCACCAGGGTATAAAGCAGTACCATCAGTCCCATGGCCATGAACTGCTCCAGGTGCAGTACCACGATGGTCATGATTCCGGCCCGGTTGGAGGGGTAGCTGTTCAGTGCCCGTAAACGCTGGCTGAGTTGTTCCCCTTTGGCGCCTTCCAGCTGCCAGACGCAGGTGTTGAAACTCCGGGCCGGGCTGAAACGTCGCCAGGTGAGCTGGCTGGCCAGGCCGGGCAGGGCGTACTGGCGCCAGCGCTGGAACAGTTGCTTGAGGGTGAGGGTTTCCGCAAACAGGGCGTGGCTGTACCAGGCCAGTAACGGACGCTCCCAGAGTGGCTTGAGCCACCAGAACAGGAACAGCGGCCACAGGGTGTCTGCCAGCAGCGACCAGCCAAGCATTAGCCCGAAAGGCACCAGCGTGAACGCCAGCCATACCCATAGCATCGGCGCGGCCCATTGCCGATACAGTTTTGTACCCAGGTCCACCGCCTGCCAGGGGCTACGCGGTGCCAGGCGGGCGCTAGCCTTTTCCAGCTCCACGTTGACGTCCCCCGAAGAATAGATAGAGATAAAGCAGTGCCCAGCAGGTGGCACCGACGCTGTATTTTATGGTGGCGTCGAAGTCTCTGGGTGACCAGAAGGCTTCGATGAAAGCGGCCAGCAGCAGCAGGGCGAAGACCCCGTACATGGTTGGCAACGCATCCCTGGCGGCCAGCCGCAGGGCATCCAGCCGCGACCATTGGCCCGGCGCGATAATCGACCAGCCAAGTCTCAGCCCGGCGCCCCCGGCCAGCACGATGGCGGTGAGTTCCGGGGCGCCGTGGGCGATCACAAAAGTAAAGAAGGCCTCATGGCCGCCGGTGTTGATCAGGTGGCCGGCGATGGCGCCAAAGAAACTGCCATTGAACAGCATGACAAAGATAGCACCCACGCCCAGCAGCAGGCCGCCAGCAAAGGTGCGAAAGGCAATGCCGATGTTGTTCTTGATGTAGTAACCGAACATCAACACATCATCTTCGCCCTCTCGCCCGGCATGGATGTCCGAGCTGGCAGCGTCCTCCGGCTGATACATAAGCTCCAGATCCGAGAGCATGGCTTCGTCCACCACGGTGTAGATCATCTCTGGCTGTTGCTGCACCAGAATCCAGGCCAGTGCGATGGACAGCACAAAGCTGAGCGCGCTGACCAGGTGCCACTTCCATTGCCGTCGAACCGCAGCGGGAAAGCCGCTGGCAAAAAACTCGCCAATGCGATCTGCCAGGGGCGGGTTGTAGCGGTATAGCTGACGGTGGGCGCGCAACACCAGGTTGTTCAGGTATTGCTGCAATTCCAGGCTGTAGGTGCGCTCACGGGCCAGCGCCAGTTGATGGCAAAGCTGGCGGTAATCCGCCACGAAGCGGTCCAGCGGCAGGCGTTTCTTGCGTGATACCCGTAGCGCTTCCATTTGCTCCAGCTGCTGTTCCAGTGAGTCCCACAGGGGGCGGTACTGTTGTTCGAAACGGGCCTGTTTCATTGGGCCCCCTCAAGCAGGTAACGGGTCACGGAGCGCAGACGTTGCAGTGCCAGCGGTGGGCTCAGTTCCGGGAACGCCAGTTGCGCCAGCTCCTGCTGGCGGGCTTCGGAAAACTGGTCCTGGCGTTCGTGGAAGGCCAGCAGGGCCAGTTGGTCCTGGGAACTGAGAGGCCAGTCCGGCGGATTGGCCGGGCCGTTGTGTTGCTTGCGGGTGGTCCCGGTTTGCTCGATATGGACGACCAGAGTATTGGCTGCCATGTCACCCAGGCGTTGGTAGCGTGGACTGATCAGGGTGGTGATGAAACCCAGCAGGTAAAACAGCGGGAAAGCATCGGCGGTGCGCAGCAGATTACGGATCAGGCTGCCGTTGAAACTGAGCGGGCTGCCGTTGGCGTGGACCACGGCAATCCCCATGGCTTTTTTGCCCGGGGTCTGGCCATGGCGCAGCGCTTCGAACAGGGTGGGGTAAAACCATTCCAGTGCAAAGCCGATGATCAACAGCAGGCCGATACCCATTTTGCCAAGCATGCCGAGTACGAAGGCCAGTACTGCAAAGATCAGCAAACGAAGGGTGAGGTCGATGCCATAGGCCATGGCCCGGGTTACCGGGCCTGCCAGGGAAAGGCTGAGCATGGCCCCTTCCGGTGTTTCGACCTCGAACCGTTCGTCAATCAGCATGTTGCCCCTGGCGAATCTGCAGCGCAGAGAACACGAACAGCATTACCGTCAGCGAGGTCTTGGCGATGGCCAGGGTGCGTATCGGCGGCGGGTCCAGCAGCTGGATGGCATAACCGCAGAAATAGAACAGCAGGATAAAGCACAGCCAGGTGGCCTGACGTTTGTTGCCACTGATAACGGCCGGCAGCATTAGCACCAGAGGGGCATAGAGAATGGCCGCAAAGATAATGCTGGAAACAATGTGTACATCAGGCGGTGCCAGGCTGAACAGCCCGGAGATGCCGACAAACAATAACAGCGCGTAGCTGATACGCAGAAGCAGGAGATTCATGTTCAGGCCTTGAGTTGACGGGTGAGGGTAGCCAGGCGTTTGCCCAGCGCCCTTGCCAGAGAGATTTCATGGTCGGTCAGCGACGGGTCTGAATCGGTGCCGGCAACGTGGGTTGGACCATAGGGAGTGCCGCCACTGCGAGTATCCAGCAGCGCTTGTTCGGAATAGGGCACCCCGGTAATCACCATGCCGTGATGCAGTAGAGGGGTCATCATGGATAGCAGGGTGCTTTCCTGGCCGCCGTGCAGGCTGCTGGTGGAACAGAACACGCCGGCGGGTTTGCCGATAAGAGTGCCTTTCATCCACAGATCGCTGGTCTGGTCGACAAAGTATTTCAGGGGTGCCGCCATATTGCCGAAGCGGGTGGGCGACCCCAGCGCCAGACCACTGCATCCGGCCAGGTCGTCCAGGCTGGCGTAGGGAGCACCCTGTTCCGGTATGGCGGGTTCGCTGGCTTCACAGTTGGCAGAGACTGCCGGCACCGTGCGCAGTCGCGCCTCCATGCCGGTGCTTTCGATACCGCGGGCTACCTGTTGTGCCAGATTGGCCACACTGCCATTGCGGCTGTAGTAAAGCACCAATACATAATCCGTCATGATGGTGTCAGTCCAGCAGGTTAAGGGCGTTTTCCGGCGGGCGGCCCAGTGCGGCCTTGTTGCCCCGTACCACGATGGGACGCTCAATCAGTTTCGGATACTGGATCATCGCTGCTATGACAGCATCGTCGCTGCTTTCCGCTGACAAGCCGGCCGTTTTATAGTCGACTTCCTTGTTACGTACCAGATCATGCGCCCTGGTGAAGCCAAGTTTCTTGATCAGGGTTTTCAGGGTGGCGGCATCCGGGGTGTCGTCCAGGTATTTTATGATGGTGGGCTGGATGCCGTTCTCTTCCAGCAATGCCAGCGTCTGGCGGGATTTTGAACAGCGCGGATTATGGAAGATGGTGTAGTCCGTCATGAGTTTTGCATATTCTGTGGATGAAGGTGCCATTGTAAGGCGCTTGAATCCGCTGGCAAGGAGAGGATGCCGATAGCATGGAAACTGATGAAGACGTTATTCCGGTCCGCGCCAGACTGGATTCCATTCGTGCTTTTTTTGCACTGCTGGTGCGTCAATTCAAGGAAGATGGGTGCCGGGAAAGCGCTGCCGCACTGACCTACACCACGCTCTTCGCCATCGTGCCGGTGATGACAGTGAGCTTTTCGGTGCTGGCCTCGGTGCCCGCGCTTAAAGGCAAGGGGGTTCAGCTCCAGCAATGGGCGTTTGAATACTTCGTGCCGTCGGCGGGCAATATGCTGCTGGAGCACCTGCAGTCGTTTGCCCGGCAAGCCACCAACCTGACCGGCCCGGGGGTGATTATTCTTATCATCACCTCGGTATTGATGCTGCGGACCATCGAGCAGACCGTGAACCGTATCTGGAAAGTCCGTAGCGCTCGCAAGGGACTCACCAGCCTGATGATGTACTGGGCAGTGTTGTCGCTGGGGCCCATCTGTCTGGGGGCAGGCTTGGCGATCTCTTCCTACCTCACCTCCCAGGCTATTTTCAGTGATACTGTGAATTATCTCGGAGGGATCAGGCTGTGGTTGTCGTTGCTGCCTTTTCTCTTTACCACGGCCATGCTTACCTTGATGTATACGGTGGTACCCAATACCAATGTGCCGCTACGCCAGGGCATACTGGGTGCGGCTTGCGCGGCGCTGCTGTTTGAGCTGGCGAAAAGCGCGTTTGCCTTTTTTATTCGCCAGACTCCCAGTTATGAAGTGGTGTACGGTGCCTTTGCGGCGGTACCGGTGTTCCTGCTATGGGTCTATATTTCCTGGATTATCGTGCTTGGCGGCGCGGAGCTGGTGCGTGCCCTGGTGGTATTTCAGGAACATCGACGCCAGGTTCCCAGAATGCATGCCTTGATGCGTTTGCTGCATGCTTTCTGGCTGCGTCAACAGCATGGCAAGGTACTGCGCAGCAAGGAAGTCCGTCAGGTGATGCGCGACTGCGGCGTGAGCCAGTGGGATGAATTCCGCAATCTGTTGATGGACGCCAGGCTGATACGGCGCACCGAGGAGGGCGGTTACATGTTATCCCGGGATCTGCGCAATCTGACTCTGGGGCAACTGGTGGCCATGCTGCCCTGGCCTGCCCATACTCAGCTGCGGGTGCGGCTGGGGAATGATGAAGCCGCCTGGGAGCGGACATTGAAGGACAAGATGGACCAGGCCCGTGACGGTATGATGGCGCCGCTGGATATGCCGCTGGATACACTCTTTCAACGTCGCGACAGTATTGGCGATGAGGAGGAGAGTCAGGAGAGGAATGATGGCGATCACTAAACATGTACTGGTGAGCGGTAGGGTTCAAGGGGTAGGCTACCGGGCCTGGACCCAACACCAAGCCAGCCTGCGAGATCTTGCCGGTTGGGTACGTAATTGTGATGACGGCCGTGTGGAAGCCATCTTGCACGGCCCGCCGGATGCGGTATCGGCGATGCTGGACGCTATGCGCCAGGGGCCGGCCATGGCCCGGGTGGATGAGGTGATCACCCGGGATTCAGAGGCGCCGCAGACCCGGTATTTTGAGGTAACTCGATGAAACAGGTTGAACTGGTTAACGGTGACTTGCGCTTCCCGGCCCTGATGGCTGGCAGCGGCGAGCCCGTGATTTTGCTGCATGGTTTTCCGGACACTTACGAAAACTGGGCGGTACAGATCAATGCCCTGGCGGCGGCCGGGTATACGGCGATTGCTCCGGCTCTGCGCGGTTATGCACCGAGCTGTCAGTCCGGGAGTGGTGATTATTCTGTTTATGCAGGGGTAGATGACCTGATGGTCTTCGCCGCTCAGCTGGGCGGCCGTGTTCATTTGATCGGCCATGACTGGGGCGCAGCGGTGGGCTATCTGGCCTGTGCCCAGTCTCCGGAAACCTTCTGCTCTTTCAGTGCCCTGGCGATCCCGCCCTTGAGGCGTATCCCCCAGGCACTGCTCAAAGTGCCCGAGCAAGTGCTGCTTAGCGGGTACATGCAATTTTTCCAGTTGCCGGTTGCACCGGAAGCCTGGCTCAAGCGTGGAGATCTCAGTGGTGTGGACACCCTGTGGCGGCGCTGGTCGCCGGATTGGGACCCCGGTCTCTATCTGGACAATGCCAAGCACACCCTGGCTGAACCGGGAGTTATCAAGGCTGCGCTGGGCTGGTACCGGGCCATGTTCAAGCTGTGGAAGAAGGATCAGCGCAAAGCCTTGAGCTGGCTGGGTCAGGATATTGCCACGCCCACCCAGATACTGATCGGCGAGAATGATGGCTGTATGAGCCCCAAACTGCTTGAACACACCCTGGTGGAGAGTGACTTCAGCGGGGGGGTGGAGTTGCAGATGATCGCCAATGCCGGGCACTTCCTGCACCTGGAGCAACCGGAGGTGATCAACGATCACCTGCTGCGTTTGCTCAACAATACCCGCTGCGACTGAATGAGCTACGAGCTACGCTCGTTGGATGGGGACAGGGTGGAAAGTCCCCAAGACCTTGGCATTTCTACGAAGCCGCTGTAGGAGCGCCTCTCGAGGCGCGAACCGAGCGGCGCGAGGCAATAAGGACGATTGTCCGTCATTCTTTCGGGAGCCTGTCGAGTTCTGCGATTCCTGATCGCCCTGCGGGCGATTTCCGCGCAAGCGCGGTTCGCACCTCAAGAGGTGCTCCTACGGGTGCCTTTGGTAGGGGCGTCTAGGTAAAATTCTCAGGCTTCACACTCTGCGCTATACTACGCGCCCCCAAATTGTCCCAGCAGGAGTAATCCCATGACGGTGATTCGCCAGGATGACCTGATTCAGAGCGTGGCCGATGCCTTGCAGTATATCTCTTACTACCATCCGGTGGATTTCATCCGCGCGGTGAAAGAAGCCTACGAGAAAGAAGAGAGCAAGGCCGCCAAGGACGCCATGGCGCAGATCCTGGTCAACTCCCGCATGGCGGCCATGGGCCGTCGCCCGATCTGCCAGGACACTGGTATCGTGACCGTGTTTGCCAAGGTGGGCATGAATGTCACTTTCGAAGGCGACATGAGCCTGGATGACATGATCAACGAAGGTGTACGCCGGGCCTACAACCACCCGGAAAACGTACTGCGCGCCTCGGTGCTGGCGGACCCGGACGGCAAACGTGCCAATACCAAGGACAATACCCCTGCGGTAATCAACTACTCCATCGTGCCCGGTGACACCCTGGAAATCGATGTGGCCGCCAAAGGTGGTGGTTCAGAAGCGAAATCCAAGTTCGCCATGCTCAACCCGTCCGATTCCGTGGTGGACTGGGTGCTGGAACAGATTCCCAAGATGGGGGCCGGCTGGTGTCCGCCAGGCATGCTCGGCATCGGCATCGG
>NZ_JABURH010000056.1 GCF_014762765.1 Alcanivorax sp. | reverse complement strand
TCAGGGGCGCGGTGGCGTGGCGGGAGATCGGGCCGTTCGGCATGCACCTATCCCGCTTGATCCCCGCGACGAATCATCTCCCCCTTCATTCATGCAACTTTCCCGCTATGCTTGCCTCTAATAGAGCCAATGCCAAGGAGTTCAGGAATGAAACAAGTACTTTCGCTATGGCTGATCACCGCCGCCATCATGCTGGCGGGCTGTCAACGCCTGGGATCGCTGGAAGCACCGGAAGTCAGCGTCTCCAGCATTGCTCTCAACAGTATCAGTCTGTTCGAACAGGAATGGGGGCTGACCCTGCGTGCCCGCAACCCCAATGACCGGGACCTGACCCTCAAAAGTCTGGACTACGAGATCTTCATCAACGGCGAGAAATTCGCCCGCGGCCTCACCGGCGACAGCGTCACCCTGCCCGCCATGGGCGACGCCCAGGTAACCACCACTATTACCACCAGCCTGCTGAGCAGCCTCAAGCAGTTGCAGAAAATCCAGCAGCAACAGGACAAGCCGCTGCAGTATCGCCTGGTCGGCAAAGCCAGAGTCGCCGGGGTGCCCTTGCCCCTGTCCTTCGACAAGGAAGGCGAAATGAAACTGCCGGCGATGCCTTGACCCTTCTTTGAAAAGCATTGTTTTACCACAGAGGGCACAGAGAACACCGAGATAGAACAGTGGTGTTGCCTGTGCCCTTAGTGGTTAACCAGACAGCTTCTCGTTTGCTTGATAGTTCCCAACCCAAACCGATTTTTCCCTCAGTGTCCTCTGTGCCCTCTGTGGTAAAAATCACTTCCCCTGACGCTCGCGCCGAAACCGGGCTGGAGTCTGGCCGGTCCAGCGGCGGAAAGCATGGTTGAAGTTGGACAGCTCGGAAAATCCCAGCCGATCGCTGATCTCTTCCATGCCCAGCCCCCCCAGGAGTAACCACTGTTCCGCCAGCATCCGTCGCACTTCATCCAACAGCTCCCGGTAACCGGTGCCCTCAGTGCGCAGCTGCCGACGCAGTGTGCGACTGGTCACACCCAGCTCTGAGGCCATGGCCTCCATATCAGGAAAGCTGCCCGGTTGACTGAGCAGGCGCCGACGAACCTGCAACGCCACCCCACCCTGTCGATAGCGCTGCACCAGTAGTTGCTGACACTGCTCTTCGCAGAGTCGGGCGGTGACCGGGTTAGCTTGCGGCAAAGGCATATCCAGCAGACCTGCCACAAACCGGGCCTGGTTGTGCGACTGATCGAAACAGGGCGGCAACCCGAAGATAGCGGTAAACGGCCCCGGGTCCTGCTCGGGCAAGCGCAGCACCAGGGAGGACAGCGGAATACGGCTGGCGAACAATTCTTCCTGGACCATCATCACCGCGCTGGCATCCCGAGCCAGCAGGTAGGGGCGAATGGTTTCCGGCAGCCCGCTGTCGTCCAGCATCAGCACCGCCTCCCCCCGCTCCTCCTCAAGACGGATATCCAGGAAGGCAAAAGTCAGATCCAGATAGCGCACTCCCAGCTCCACCGCCTGCCGGAAGGTAGGGCTGCTGAGCAGGGCAAAGCCCCACACCCCGTAACTGCTCAGGTGGTAACGCTGCCCCATGGCCAGGCCATGTCTGACCGGATCGTCCAGCTGCGCACAGAGGTTCTCCACCACCCGGCGCTCCTGGGCCCGCTCGATGGTCGCTTCCGGCCGGTGCAGCATGGCTGGGTCGATGTCACTGCCCGCCAGACAGGCTTCGGTGGCCAGCCCATGCTCGGCGGCGTAGGCCACCTGCAGACGCACACTGGTGATAGCTCGGCGTACATCCATGAAATGTCCGTTTCCCACAATTTTCTGTCCCAGAATGCCATAAACAAGACGTATCCGCCCCGTTAGAGTAACCATCAATAAAAGATTACTGGGATGTTTACCATGCAAGTAACCCACAACGTGGTGATTATCGGTGCCGGCTTCGGCGGACTCGGTATGGCCATCCGCCTGAAAGCCCAGGGCGAAGAGAATATTTTGATGATTGAGAAGGGCCACGATGTGGGTGGCTGCTGGCGTGACAATACCTACCCGGGCGCCGCCTGCGATGTACCTTCGCACCTGTATTCCTTTTCCTTCGAGCGCCATTACCCATGGAGCCGCCGCTTCGCGCCGCAGCAGGAAATCTTTTCCTACCAGCAATACTGCGCGCGCAAGTACGACTTGTATCGGCACATCCGCTTCAACACCGAAGTGGCCGAAGCACGCTACCAGGATGACAACGGCATCTGGGAACTGACGCTCACCAACGGCGATACCCTGACCACCCGGGTGCTGATCACCGCCACCGGCCAGCTCAACCAGCCCGCTTACCCGCCACTATCCGGTATCGAGGATTTCGCTGGGGCGCACTTCCACAGCGCCCGCTGGGACCACGACGTGGACCTGACGGGTAAAACCGTGGCCGTGGTGGGCACCGGCGCCAGCGCCATCCAGTTCGTGCCGGAAGTGGCCAAGGTGGCCGGCAAGGTAAAGCTGTTCCAGCGCTCCGCTGCCCATGTGATTGCCAAACCGGATCGCGCCTACAGCAAACTGGAACACCAGGTGCTGAGCAAGGCCCCCATTACCCAGACCCTGGACCGGCTGCGCATCTATGCCACCAATGAATCCCGCGCTCTGGGCTTCACCACCTTCCAGAAAGCCATGAAGGTGTATGAGTGGCTATTCCGCCGCCACCTGAAGCAACAGATCAAGGATCCCGCCCTGCGCGAGAAGCTGACCCCGGATTACCCCATGGGCTGCAAGCGCATTCTGATGTCCAACGATTATTACCCGGCCCTGGCCCAGGAGCATGTGGAAGTGATCAACCACGGAATCAGCTCGGTGGACCAGAGCGGCCTGACCGACAGCACCGGCACCCACCACGACGCCGATGTGATCATCTACGGCACCGGCTTCAAGGCCACCGACTTCCTCACCCCCATGACCATTACCGGCCGTGACGGGGCCGACCTGAATGCAGTATGGAAAGACGGCGCCGAGGCCTACCTGGGGATCACCGTGCGCGGCTTTCCCAACCTGTTCATGCTCTATGGCCCCAACACCAACCTGGGCCACAACTCCATCATCTACATGCTGGAAAGCCAGATTCATTACATCCTGCAATGTGTGGCGCAGATGGACGAACAGGACATCAAGGCACTGGAAGTGCGTGACCGGGTACAGGACGAATTCAACAAGACGGTGCAGGACAAGATCAGCAATACCGTCTGGGACAAGGGCTGCCACAGCTGGTACAAGACCGAAAGCGGCAAAAACACCAACAACTGGCCCGGCTTTACCTTCGACTACCGCCGCCAGACACGGACCCTGGACCTGAGTGACTATGACCTCCTTCGTTGATCGAATCAGCCGGGCCCAGTCCGGCACCCAGCAATTGCTGGCCGGCGCCCTGCGCCAGTCCCTGGCCATGCTGTTCAAACCGGTGGCCAACCCGCGCTTCAGCGTCAAGACCCAGCGCCGCTGGATGGACATCATGGCCAAGACCACTCTGGTCGCCCGAGATGTGCCCAGCCATGACGCGCCGCTGGGCGACGTGCCTTGTCGCCACTATGCGCCATTGAATGCCCAGGGCACCGTGCTCTACCTGCACGGCGGTGGCTATGTGGCCGGCAGCCCGGAAAGTCACCGGTCCGTTACCTCTCACCTGGCGAAATTCGCCAATGCCCGCGTAGTGGTTCCGGACTACCGGCTGGCACCGGAGCATGCCTGCCCCGCCGCCATCGAGGATGCCGTGGCCGTGTACGATGCCCTGCTGGCAGAAGGGGTGGACCCTGCCACTCTGGTGATTGCCGGTGATTCCGCCGGCGGCGGCCTCGCTCTGGCAACCCTGCAAGCACTGAAGGCGAAAAAAACCGCCTTGCCCTGCAGCACCATCCTGATTTCGCCCTGGGTGGACCTGAGCCTCAACGACCTGTTCGACACCGACCGGGACATCATGCTCAGCCCAGCCTGGCTGGCCAGCGCCGCTGACGCCTACGGCGGCGCAGATCCCACTCGGCCGGCCTGCTCCCCCCTCAATGGCGACCTGACCGGGCTGCCCCCGGTACTGATCCAGGCCGGCAGCGACGAGATCCTTCTCAACGACAGCCATCGCCTGTGCGCCGCCCTGAACGACGCCGGCACCCCGGCTCGTCTTCAGGTCCACCCACAACGCTGGCATGATTTCCAGCTCCACGCTGGCGTCCTGGCCGATGCGGATCAGGCGCTGATGACCTGCGCCCGCTTTATCCACCAACACTGGAAGCCCGCTGCATGAAACGCATCCTGATCACTGGCGCCGCCAGCGGCATCGGCCTGGCCACCGCCAAACGCTTCCACGAGAAGGGCTGGCGGGTGGGCCTGACCGACGTCAATGAAACCGCCCTGGCGCGGCTGGCGAGAGAGCTGGACAACAGCTGGTACCGGCCTCTGGATGTGACCGACAGCATTGCCTGTGAGCATGCCTGCCGGGAGTTTGCCGAAGACGGTGGCATCGATGTGCTGTTCAACTGTGCCGGTATTCTGCGCATGGGCCCCTTTGAGTCCATCAGCGCGCAACAGCACAAGCAGATCATCGACATCAACGTGACCGGCCTGATCAACATGAGCCTGGCCGCTCACCCCTTCCTGCAGGAAAGCAAGGCCGCTGCGGTGATCAACATGAGTTCCGCCTCGGCCCTCTACGGGGTGCCACACCTGGCATCCTATTCCGCCAGCAAGTTCGCGGTGCGCTCGCTCACCGAGTCGCTGAATATCGAATGGGGCCGCCAGGGGATTCGCGTGGTAGATATCATGCCGCCATTCGTGAAGACCCCCATGGTGGAAAAGGCCAGCTTCCGGGCGCCGGTAGTTGACCGCATGGGCGTCAACCTGGATGCCGACGATGTGGCCAACACGGTCTGGCAGGCCGCCAATGAAAACGTCCCGGTACACAACCCGGTGGGCCTCACCTTTAAATTGATCAAGCTCCTCGACAAGGCCCTGCCCAGTGCATCGACCCGGTTGTTGATGCGCTTTCTGAGTCGGGATTGACGCAGTTGCAAGCTTCAAGCTTCAAGCTGCAACACGGCGGAAAAGATTTTGTGTATTGGAAGCATAGGGGCCGCGCCCAAACTCTGGGCGCGGCCCCTATGCTTTAAAAAACCAAGAAAAGATTATGCCGTGTTGCAGCTTGAAGCTTGCGGCTCACTCTCCTGGCACAAAAGTAATCTTCACCTTCCTCCGCCCCCATTTGCGGGCCGCCTGCACATCCTCACCCATATAGATATCGATCTTCTTTTTCCAGCGCCAGTGCATCTTGTCCTTCACCACCCAGGTTCCGGGCAGGCCCTCGATCTGTAGTTCCGCGTTATGCCCCAGCCCCATGGGAATCAGATCCCGCGATACCGCAATGGACTTCATCCCCGGTGTGAGGCGATCGCCCCAGGCGGCCAGGGCATGGTCCGCTCCCGCCCCCTGGCCATGCAGGGAATTGTAGGCCGTGGCAGTGACCGTCATGGTCACCGTATTCTGCACCGGCGCGGCTGGCTTGCGCTGATCCGCCTCGCACCGCGCCACCAGCCAGGTCAACGCCACCAGTACCAGGGTAAACGTGGCGGCATTCACCCGCCGTTGCGGGCTGAGTGCTAGGCTCATGGCATGATTCTCCGTCTGGTCACTCTTATTATGCTTCACGGTCTGCTGTCGGCCTGCAACCTGGTTTCCGACAAGAGGGCGGAGGATACGGGTGCGCCCGCAGCCCTCACCGACACCCTGCGCCACTGGCAACCCGCCGGCAATCCCGATGCGGTGGTCCTTGGACTGCACAGCTTTGGCGACTTCGGCGCCGCCTTCGACGCGCTGGGCCCCTACTTTGCCGACAACGGACACCTGCTGGTCAGCTATGACCAGGCCGGATTCGGCGAACGTACCCAGCAAGGGCAGTGGGCCGGGGAAGACCAGCTGGTGTCAGAAGCGGCCTATCAGATCGAGCAACTCTATGAACGCTATCAGCGCCCGGTGTTCCTGGTAGGCGAAAGCCTGGGAGGCGCTGTGGCTATCCTGGCAGCGCTTCAAGTCCCTGATAAAGTAGCCGGCATCGTGCTCGCCGGACCGGCCGTGCGCGAGGGCATCCGCCTGCGCTATGGCTGGAATGCCGCCATTGCCGGCGCCGCCTTTCTGGCGCCCGGATACCAGCTGACGGTAAACCGCGAACCCGATGACCCGAACCTGGCGGCTGACAGCGCCCAGAGACTGGCCAACGACCCTCGAGTGATACGCGACGTCCGTATGGATGCCTACTGGGGATTGATCCAGCTGGCCGACAGTGCCAGCGACCAGGCGCCATCACTCCAGACACCGTCGCTGCTGCTCTATGGCGGCAAGGACAACTCCGTGCCGGAAGCCGGCATCAACCATCTGCGCGACCACCTTGCAGACCGGGGCGAGTACCGCTTCTATCCCCAGGGCCCGCACCTGCTACTGCAGGGGCCGCAACGGCAAACCGTCGCCGACCATATTCTCGACTGGATCGCCCGTACGTCCCCCTGAGATTGGCCTCACAGGACACAGCCATGCTGGTAAGCTGGCGCAAACCACAGCGGAGCAAACCATGAGCAAGCGTGTTCTGATTACCGGCGGAAATTCCGGCATCGGCTACTGTACCGCCGAGCAACTGGCTGGCCACGGCGCGGAGGTCTCGCTTGCCTGTCGCGACCAGACCAAGGGGCAGGCTGCCATTGCCCGTATCAAGAATCGTCACCCTAATGCCAAAGTCCGTCTGTTCCCGCTGGATCTTTCCGACCTGGAAAATGTGCGCGACAACGCGGCCATCATCTACCGGGAGCTGGGTGAACTGGACGTGCTGATCAACAACGCCGGCGTGGTGCCGACCCAGCAGGAATTTACCCGCGACGGCTACGAAATGCAGTTTGGGGTGAATTACCTGGCCCCGGTGCTATTCACCCACCTGATGCTGCCGCTGCTGAAGAAAGGCAATCAGCCACGCATTCTACATGTGGCGTCCGTGGCGCACTGGCTGGGGCGTATCAACAAGAAGACCTGGCGCGGCCGCAAGCCCTATCTGGTCATGGATGCCTATGGTCAATCCAAGCTGGGCAACATCCTGTTCAGCAATGTGCTCGCCGAGCACCTGCGGGAACTCGGCATTACCAGCAACGCCTTGCACCCGGGAGGCGTGGACACGCCCATTTTCCGACATGTCCCCAAGGCCGCCATGGCCCTGATTCGCCCGACCCTCACCACCCCGGAAAAAGCCGCCACCCTGCCCGTCAGTCTGGCCCTGGATCCGCAGTACGCCGAGGTTACCGGCGAATACTTCGCCAATCACAAACCAGCACTGCGCTCGCCACGGGCACGCAATGCAAAGCTGGCGGAAGAGCTGTATTACGACACCATGGCGGAGCTGGATCTGCCTACGCTGTAATTTCAACGCCATAAAAAAGGGGCCCCCAACGGGCCCCTGAAGGTTCACCTCACACAAAGCAGATTTTCATTAACCTCCCGGGCACAGGTTGCACTGGTCAGAGGCGCTGGCTTCGATGTCCTCATCCAGAATCTCGCTGTTGCTGCCCGTGGCAGTGACCGTATTGCTGGACTGGTAGCGATCACCGGAAGGCACCGTGCTCGGCTGGTAATCACCACTGACATCAAAGCAGACATCACTGCCAAGAATGTCACCGGTGGCATCACACACCCCTTTCACCACGGTATCGCCTTCACCCATGCCGACACCACGGCAAACCACACCTTCACCGCAATCTGCATCAGTCTCACAAAGGGTACCGGCATCCAGCAGGACCGTATTCATGTAGTTGGCCGTGGGATCATCCAGCTCCACGCTCAGCGGCACCTCGCCGGTATTGCACACCGCGATGTCGTAATCCACTTCCAGCACCACCTGACCGCTCTCGGCCACCAGACCGGAAGCGCAGTCCTTGTCGACCCAAAGCCCCGGCGTCAACGGCAAGGACTGACACTGGATGGAGTACGGGTCTGCAGAGACCGTGGCGGCACCAAAGGTGAGAGAGGCATCGACGGTATTGGTTGGCGGGTTTTCGTTGCTGAAGAAACTGCCGCTGAAGGGCAAGGTCTCGCCCGGCGCAAACGCCGTCAACAATGTCTGCGTCAACGTCACATCATCGCTGGTGTCATCCGGAGTGCCGGCATCATCCACCACCGTCAGGGTCTCCCCGGCCGGGAAGGTACCTGCTCCGCTGTTGGTCACCAGACCTTCGAAGTCCACCACATAGGTCCGATCAGTATCATCATTGACAGTGGCCAGGCGGGTCACATCACAGGTCTTGCTGACCTCGATGCCACACAACGGGAATCGACCCAGCACAAAGTCTTTCAACTGCGCCGTCTCGGACCGGGAGGACCGGGTCTCGACCATGAATGAGGAAAAGCACGGTGTGGCGGAAGACTGGCCAGCCAGTTCCAGCGCAGCACTGACATTCAGGAAGCCCTCAAAAAACGATTCCGGTGGGAAATCCGTGGCCCCGGTCTTGGACAGATAAGGCCAGGGGCTGGCTTCCGACATGTCATTGGTGATGGCACAGGCGACATCGTCATTACTACCGCCGCACAAGGCGCCAATGTATCCCGCATCTTTCGGGTCTCCGGTGGAGAATAACTCCAGCAGATTGCTGCTGATGTCACCGCCACTGTTCACCCACTGCATCACCTGTACATAAGGGGCACTGGTATTGCCCTGGGGAAATTCCATCACCACGAAAATATCCCCTTCCTGGTGTTCGCCAATGAAAGCGCCACGTTCACCGAGCCCGACCTGATCCTGGAAGAACCAGAAGCCGATGATGGCGTCACCATTATTGGCGTACCGGTCTGCACCGAAATGCAGTATCAGGTCACCATCGATCAGTTTGCCGGCCGCATAACCATTGGTAAGGTCGTTCTTGTCCGGTACCGACCCGTCCCGGTATTTCCAGTCGGGAATATCGTTAATATCCTTGGAACCACCACCGGTGAAAATACTCAAGGGCGCCGGGTCAGCAACAATACCGCTGAATGCCGCCGAGCCATCGTCATTGCCATTATGAAAGGTTTGCCAATCCTGGTCGGCATTATCAATTGCATTACCGTCCATTTCGATAAAGTTGCTGGCAATCGCCGGGGACGTCACCCCCAGCAAAAATGCTACCAGAAAGCAGCAACAGCGCTGCCAGACTGCTAATCGTTTCATGAGACCGTCCTCCAGATGAATACGCGTATACCAGAGGCAACATTGAAAAAATCGGGCCAGATTTTTATTGGTTGTTTTTGAAAGACTTGGGAAAAGACGTTTATGTTTTTGCCGTATTTTTTCCCAATTTCGGGACGCCAATACGGCCATGCCTTTGACGACAAAAAACAAAGCCAACAATTTCAGATAGTTGCTTCCCCCTCCTGCCATTACCCTGCGATGTTGCGGGCGCAACCCGTTTGCCGGCGTTACATGCCAACAACGTTTTGTTGCAAAGCCCGGATATAAGCAGGCAACCGATGGTGTAAATCTTGGTGATGGAGGGCTGAAACAGGAGGTTAGCGAACGCGCAGGACGCGACGCCCATTCCCAATAACGCGAAGGGAGTCGCAAAACCGGGACAGCACCATGAACGCCCTGGTCCGCAAGGCCTTGTTTGCCTGGGACAGTCAGACGCTATCTCCCCTGGCCCGACACCTGCACCAGCAAGGCTGGCATTTGGTGCAGCAACCCCTGACCAGCCTGAAGCCTCAGGCATGGCCCGCAGTGGGTATTCTGGAACTACGAACGACAGAACAGCTGGAAAAACTGGAGCCCTTTCTCGGCCAGCTCAAGCGTGGTCACTACCTGGCAATCACAGATAACAGCGCCATGCGCTGCAAAAGCATGCAGCACCTGGTGGCAAACGGCTTTCGGGATTATTTCACCTGGCCCTGCAACCTGACTCACCTGCGCAACACGCTGGGGCATGCACTGGGCATGAGCGCTCTCAACCACACCGGTGCCTGCGCCGAACAACCTCTGCTGCTGGGGCAATCTGCCCAGATGGAGCAAGTACGACAACGCCTCAGTCGCTTCGCCCAATCCGACCTGCCAGTTCTGCTACAAGGAGAAAGTGGCACCGGTAAGGAATGTGCCGCCCGCATGATTCACCAGGCTTCCAGCCGGCACCGCGAACCTTTCATTGCCGTGAACTGCGCGGCCATCCCCGACAGCCTGTTCGTGGCCGAGTTGTTTGGCTACGAAAAAGGTGCCTACACCGGGGCGACCCAGGCAAGACGAGGCCGAGTCCATGACGCCGCCAATGGCACGTTGTTTCTGGATGAGATCGGCGATATGGATGCATCCAGCCAGACCACATTGCTGCGCTTCCTGGAATCCGGCCACTATTCTCCGCTGGGCAGTAACCGGGAATATCACTCCTCGGCCCGAATCATCTGCGCCAGCAACCGGCCTCTTGCCGATGATGTGGATCGAGGCCGGTTTCGGCTGGATCTCTATCACCGGATCAATGTGCTGTGCCAATCGCTTCCGCCCTTAAGGGAACATCGTGACGACATTCCTGAGCTGGCCAACGCCCTGCTGTCACAGCTGCCCGGCCAGCATCCGCTCAACGAGGAGGCCATAAAAGCGCTCAAGAGCCATGATTTTCCGGGGAATGTACGGGAACTGCGCAATTGTCTGTGGCGGGCAGCAGTACTCAGTCATAGCGGCAGGCTTGATGCCACGCATCTTGGCCTGGCTG
This sequence comes from Alcanivorax sp., assembly GCF_014762765.1. Taxonomy (GTDB): domain Bacteria; phylum Pseudomonadota; class Gammaproteobacteria; order Pseudomonadales; family Alcanivoracaceae; genus Alcanivorax. The sequence goes on along the minus strand of NZ_JABURH010000056.1, from coordinate 3,048 downwards.
CCCGGCCATCAACGGCCCAGGCATGCTGCACCTTACGCGAGTTTCGGGAACAACAAGAGAAGCTCCACCTGCAGCATTGCTTGCAGACATGCTGCGGTGATGTGCAGCAAGCCGCTCAGATTCTCGGTATCAGCCGCTCCAGCCTGTATCGTATGCTGGACAAGTACCAGCTATCGGCGCGACATTGATTTTATCGCCCTCGCTCCACACTGGCACCGCGAACCACACGTCGCAGTTGCGGGTAAACGGCCAAAAACACCTGCTCCAGCTCATCATAATGCACACGAATATCCTCGATGCTGCCCTCAAACCGATTGGCAAAACGGATTCTCCCGGCAATGCGGTCCAGCACCTCCGCCAATTGATCCAGATCCTGATAGCGACGAAAAATATCCAGGCTTACCAGACGCTCAGTGGTACGACGCATGGGTGCGGGCATGAGGATTTCGCCTTGCCGCAACAGGGCATAATCGCGGGTAATGACAGAATCCAGCGATTGCGTATAGAAACGCGACCAATGACGAATCAGAAAATGATCAAACAGCACATCCAGCGCGACCCCGGCAAACCGGCGGCGTTGCGGCGAGAACAGCCATCGACTCTCGCGCACCCGGGGGTGCATGTCGGTAAAACGGTCAACCAGGCGGTGGTTGCGTAATCCCAACCGCACGGGGAGCGGCAGCGAGGCTTCGTCCACCCCGCGCATGAAATCACCCAACAGATTGCCCACCTTGGACGCCGCAGTGGGTTGCGCCAGGGTCAGGTGGGCAAAGTAGTTCATCCGCCACCACGCTCCAGCAGATAATGCAGATTTTGCCGCACCGCCGGCCATTCCTGGTTGATGATGGAAAACACTACCGTGTCCCGGTAAATCCCGCCGGGGCTTACGGTATGGTTGCGCAGCACACCGTCCTGCTTGGCACCGAGCCGGGCGATGGCCTGACGCGACTGGCGGTTGTGCCAGTGGGTGCGCAGCTCCACCGCGATGGCATCGCGGTCGTCAAAGGCATGCCCCAGCAACAGCAACTTGCATTCGCTATTGATTCCGGAGCGTTGGTGACTTTGTGCATACCAGGTGTGGCCCAGCTCCAGGCGCCGGTTGTCCTCATCCACCCGAAAGAAACGGGTGCAGCCGATCAGCTCACCACTGACCGCGTGGCGCACCGCAAAGGGTAACGCCCCTTCTTCCTGCTGCTGGCGCAGCGCCTGCTCCACATAGGCATCCATGGCGTCCGGCTTCGCCACCAGGGTGTACCAGTGACGCCACAGCTCGCCGTCATCACAGGCCCGGGCCAACCCGGCCACATGCGCCTCAGCCAACGGTTCGAGCACCACCCGGGTGCCGGACAAGGTAACCGGGGCCAGCCAGCGGCGAGTCATGTTCAACCTGGCGGCCAGCTGAACGGGCGACCACCCAGCACGTGCACATGCAGATGGAACACAGTCTGGCTGGCACCGGCCCCGTTGTTCACGTTGAGGCGGAAATCCGCCAGCCCTTCCTGCTCAGCCACCCGGCTGGCCACCAGCAACAGGTGCCCGAGCAGGGCCTGATCCGCCTCTTCGGCATCGGACAGCTTGGCAATCGGCTTCTTGGGGATCACCAGGAAATGGGTGGGCGCCTGGGGATTGATATCCCGAAAGGCCAGACACTGGTCGTCTTCGAAAATGATATCGGCAGGGATCTCCCGGTCTATGATCTTGGAGAAAAGGGTTTCAGCCATGGTGGGAACGCTCCGGATAGGCAGAAACGAGCGGCTTATCGGGCGCAAGGGTGTGGCCCGGTTCACAGCTCGCACGCTAACTGCTCGTAAAATGTTCGCTGCGGGTGACGTGCACCTTAGCGGCAGTCCAGAATAATGGCATTATAGCACTCTGTCGAAACCCAACTTTATTCCACCGGAACCGCATGGCCACACTTTTTGTCGAAAATTTAACCGTCGCCGATTTCTCCTACCTGCACCCCAAACGCGGCATGGTCGGTGAGTCCTGGCTGGTCGATCTGGAACTGACCGGCGACCTGGACCATCAGGGCATGGTGTTCGACTTCGGTCATATCAAGAAGCGCATCAAGCAGATCATCGACGATAGCGTGGACCACCGGCTACTGGTGCCGGTGGACAGCGAGCACGCCACAGTGAGCGAGCGGGACAACAACATCAGCCTGGAATGGCTGTACCGGGGTGGCACCATCCGCATGGTGGCGCCCAGCGAAAGCCTGCTGCTGATGAACGGCCCGGAAATTTCCAAGGCCAACCTGACCCTGTTCCTGATGGAGCTGGTACAACAGGTGGTGCCGGACAATGTGGCCGAGGTACGCATCGTGCTGCGAGAGGAAGATACCGGCACCGCGCCTTTCTATCACTATTCCCACGGTCTGAAGAAACACGACGGCAATTGCCAGCGCATTGCCCACGGCCACCGCTCCGGCATCCACATCTTCGAAAACGGCCGGCGCAGCCGCTATTGGGAGAAACTCTGGGCGGATCGCTGGGAAGATATCTACCTGGGCACCGAAGAGGACCTGGAAGGGACCTACTACATCGAAGAGATCCCCCACCACCGCTTTCGTTACGACGCCCCCCAGGGCCACTTCGAGTTGGTGATCCCTGAAGACCACTGCTACCTGGTGGACACCGACACCACTGTGGAGCAACTGGCTGCCCACATCGCCGAGCAACTGGCCACCGAAGCCCCCGGCAAGCACTTCCGCGTGCGCGCCTTTGAAGGCATCGGCAAGGGAGCCATCGCCGAAGCCGGCGAAAACCTGCCGGGCAAGACCCACAGTGGTTGGCTCAGCGGCGCGGCAGTAATTTGAGAAGCAGCAGCTAGCTAAGAGCCTCTAGCTGTAACGCGGGAAAAACTGCACATTAACAGTGCCGCACCCTCGCCAAAGGCTGTAGGAGCGTCGCTGGCGGCGCGATTGAATGTAGGAGCACCTCTTGCAGGTGCGAACCGAGCGTAGCGAGGCAACAGAGGATTGTCTGTCCGCCGTTCTTATCTGAAACCTGTCGAGCTCTGAGATTCCTGATCGCCCTGCGGGCGATTTCC
>NZ_JABURH010000169.1 GCF_014762765.1 Alcanivorax sp. | reverse complement strand
CCATGAAGACCTACAGCGCAAAACCGGAAAGCGTAAAGCGCGACTGGTATGTGGTAGACGCCTCCGGCAAAACGCTGGGTCGGTTGGCGACCGAAGTCGCCAGCCGTCTGCGCGGTAAACACAAGCCGGAGTTTACTCCACACGTCGATACCGGTGATTACATCGTCGTAGTCAATGCCGATAAAGTGGCCGTTACCGGTAACAAGGCAAATGACAAGATGTACTACCGTCACACCGGTTACCCGGGTGGCCTGAAAGAAGCCAACTTCTCCACTCTGCAGGCCGAAAAGCCTGAAATGATCATTGAGAAGGCGGTGAAGGGCATGCTGCCGCGTAACCCTCTGGGCCGCGCCATGTTCCGCAAACTGAAAGTTTACGCCGGTACTGAGCATCCGCATACCGCTCAGCAGCCGCAGCAGCTGGAAATTTAAGGGGTTAATTGATGGCAACTGTAGAAACCAACTACGGAACCGGTCGCCGCAAGACCTCTTCCGCTCGCGTTTTTCTGCGTCCGGGCAGCGGCAAGATTTCTGTGAATGGCCGTCCGCTGGATGTTTACTTTGGTCGTAAAACCAACCAGATGGTCGTTCGTCAGCCGCTGGAACTGATCGAAGTGAGCGACAAGTTTGACGTGCTGGTTACCGTTAGCGGTGGCGGCAACAACGGTCAGGCTGGCGCCATCCGTCACGGTATCACCCGTGCGCTGATGGAATACGACGGTGAGCTGCGTGGTCAGCTGCGTCGTGCCGGTTACGTGACCCGTGATGCACGTGAAGTTGAGCGTAAAAAAGTGGGTCTGCGCAAGGCGCGTCGTCGTCCGCAGTTCTCCAAGCGTTAAGCTTTACAACAGCTGTTCACAAAAAAGCCCAGCATTGCTGGGCTTTTTTGTGTTCAAATCAGGCGTTTAGCGACTCTGGCCGGGGAATAACCGGTTGTCAGGTGTGGGCTTTTTCTTTACCATTTGCGCCGCCTTACTCCGCCCGGAGCGCGAGGTAGTACCTCGAGTCTCGGACTATTCCCGAGCGTGGGATCTAAGGGGAGAATAACTGAATGAGCAACGACGGCGTTAATACCAGCCGCCGCACCTTCTTGATCGGCTTGACCTCGGCTATTGGTGCCGCAGGTGCAGTTGGCGCGGCTGTTCCTTTTGTGAAATCCTGGCAGCCCAGTGCCAAAGCCAAGAATGCCGGTGCGCCGGTAACCGTGGATGTTGGCAAACTGGAGCCCGGTCAGCGTGTGGTTGAGGAATGGCGAGGCCAGCCCGTGTGGGTGGTGCGTCGTACCGACGATATGCTGCAAACCTTGTCGCAGCTGGAAGACAAGCTTCGTGATCCTGCGTCTGAAGCCGACCAGCAGCCTGCCTATGCGCAGAACGAGTGGCGCTCTATCAAGAAAGAGCTGCTGGTGCTGATTGGCACCTGTACCCATCTGGGGTGTTCGCCGTTGTACGAGGACGAGCCTACGGTGGAGCTGGAGCACGGTGGCTTCTTCTGCCCCTGTCACGGTTCCAAGTTTGATCTGGCCGGTCGCGTCTACAAGAGCGTGCCCGCACCCACCAACCTGGTGGTGCCGCCGCACTCCTATCTGAGCGAAGGCGTCATTATCGTGGGTTCTGAAGAAGGGGAGACCGAGGCATGATGGGAATGGTGAATCGTGTTGTCGACTGGGTAGATGCCCGTCTGCCCGTGGTGGACGCTTACAAGCGCCACATGTCCGAATATTACGCCCCGAAGAACTTCAACTTCTGGTACTACTTCGGTGTGCTGTCCCTGGTGGTATTGATTAACCAGCTGCTTACCGGTATCTGGCTGACCATGTTCTACTCCCCCAGCGAAGGTTTTGCTTCGGTGGAATACATCATGCGTGATGTGGAGTGGGGCTGGCTGATCCGCTATATGCACGCGGTAGGGGCTTCCGCCTTCTTCGCCGTAGTCTATATCCACATGTTCCGTGGTCTGATGTACGGCTCCTACAAGCCGCCGCGGGAGCTGGTATGGATCTTCGGCATGCTGATTTACCTGGCGCTGATGGCCGAAGGTTTCCTCGGTTATGTGCTGCCCTGGGGCAACATGTCCTACTGGGGCGCCCAGGTGATCATCTCCCTGGCTGGTGCCATTCCCTTTGATCTGCTGCCGTTTATCGACGCTACCGAAGCGAAGGAGATCGGTGAAGGCCTGACTACTTGGGTTCGCGGTGACTATCTGTTGTCCACTGCGACGGTGAACAAGTTCTTCGCTCTGCACGTAGTGGCTATCCCCATTGTGTTGCTGGCGCTGGTGGTACTGCACATCCTGGCGCTCCACGAAGTGGGTTCCAACAACCCGGACGGCGTGGAAATCAAGCAGAACAAGGACGA
>NZ_JABURH010000125.1 GCF_014762765.1 Alcanivorax sp. | reverse complement strand
TCCGGGAAAGGTTTGCCACAGTAGAGACAAAGATGTTGGTCTCGCCGGAACAGGGCCCGGTTAGTCAACGGCGGTGCCGGGCGTTTGTGGGGGTAGGCCACGCCATCGCAAGCGATGATGGAGTGCAAAGACAGAGCTGAGCGCTCCCCAGACAGGCGACAGGTCCCCCCGCGCAAGCGATAGATTACATCCCCCAGCGTCCAGGTCACCAGCCCCCGGGCATAGAGGGTGGCTGCCATCTGCCAGTCCAGCCATTCGACAGGAGTACCAGTCTTGTCCAGACGCAGGATGCGTTCACTCATGGGCTACCTCGCGGTCATTGCAGCGCCCTTATGGCGCCCCCCCAGATCCGGCTCGACATTGCCATATCGAAGCCCGGAACAGGATCTCGTAAACCAGTGACGATTCTGCGACAGCGGGAAAAGAAGACAGAGAGGCCAACAGACTGAGTCTGGAAGGAAAACCTTTATTGCCTCTTGGATAGGGTCCACACATCGTGGTGCCTTTGCCCGGTTATCTCTGATCAAACGACCACGATCGCCTGATCACAGACACCGAATTGAACAAATAATAAACAGGGCGGTGTCGGCACCGCAACTGCCACGCTCAAGGCGTGACGCGAAATTCCGGCAGCCGGTAGCAACTGGCCACCCGTGCGCCCGTATTATCCCCGTCCGTCATGATCGCCACCGCATCTACCTCGTCCACCTCCAGATCGTGAAAGCGACGAAAATCCTCACGCACATTACGGCTGAACGACTGCCAGGTCCCGGCGCCGCCCGGCCCCTGTACCACCACCATCACCGCCTGGGAAGCAAAAGGATTGGGCCAGAACGTGCCCGGCGTCCCCTGCCGGGACCAGACATAATTGATGGCCCGGGTCTGCCAGGGCAGCCAGCCCTTCTTCACCACATAGACCCTGGCCTGGAAGTCGTCTCCCGCCTTGCTCTTCTCATCCAAATCCGGCCAGTCCGCTATCTGGTCGGCACGCCACTGCCATCGCAGATAGGGCGTGCGCGTCACATCCACAGTGTTTTCCCGAACCAGACCCGATGCCGTGCCCCATGCCCGACTTTGCCAGCAACCCTGCTCCAGGCGGTATTCGGTCCTGCCATCGAAAACCACCTCCCGCCAGCCCTCCGGCGCCGCCGAAACGGCTCTGACAGGCAACAGAGCCAAGGACAACAACAGCAGTGTTGGTATACATTGGACCAACGGGTCACAAACAGGTCTCGTTTTCATGGCCGCGTTTCCTAGAATAGACATCTTGTTTACGAACATTCACTCCTCCCGTTGAGGGAGGAGCTTTCACCGGATTCCCTGTTTCAACCAAGCTCAAGGCAGACATCATGCAGTTTGATTACATTATTGTCGGCGCCGGTTCTGCTGGCTGCGTACTTGCCAACCGTCTTTCCGAAAACCCCAACAATCGTGTCTGCCTGCTGGAAGCGGGCCCGGCAGACAATAGCCTGTTTATCCGCATTCCTGCCGGCATCATCCTGATGATGCGCTCCAACGCGCGAAACTGGCGTTATTACACCGTACCCCAGAAAGCCCTGAACAATCGCCAGATCTATATCCCCCGGGGCAAGACCCTGGGTGGCTCCTCGGCCGTGAATGCCATGTGCTACACCCGCGGTCACAAGTGGGATTATGACCACTGGGCCTCACTGGGCAACGAAGGCTGGAGCTTCGACGATGTCCTGCCGGTGTTCAAACGCTGCGAACACTATGAGCCCGGCGAGAGTGAGTTCCACGGCACTCACGGCAAGCTCAACATTGCCGACCTGCGCTTCAACCACCCGGTAAGCCGAGCCTTTGTGGAAGCTGGTATTCAAGCTGGCCACCCGGCCACCGATGACTTCAATAATGCCGTCCAGGAAGGCATGGGCATGTACAAGGTGAACCAGAAGGACGGCGAGCGTTGCGGCGTGGCCCGGGCCTATCTGCACCCGGTCATGGATCGTCCCAACCTGACCATCATGACCAACGCCCTGGTGAACCGGGTACTGTTCGATGGCAAACGTGCTATCGGCGTGGAAGTGGAACACAAGGGCCAGATCCGTACTCTGAAAGCCGACAATGAAGTGATCCTCTCCGGCGGCGCCATCAACTCCCCACAAATTCTCAAGCTTTCCGGTGTGGGCCCGGCAGCGGAGCTGGCTGAGCACAACATCCCGCTGGTGCACGACCTGCCCGGTGTGGGTGAGAACCTGCAGGACCACCCGGATGCCCTGGTGGTGCACAAGAGCCTGCGCAAGGACACCCTGAGCCTGGCGCCGGGTGCTCTGCTCACCACCGGCCTGAAAGGGATTATTGATTTCTTCTACCGTCGCAACGGTCAGCTCACCTCCAACGTGGCCGAAGCCGGGGGCTTCATCAAATCCAGCCCGGACGAAGCAATCCCCGATCTACAGTTACACCTGACCGCCGCCAAACTGGACAACCATGGCCTTAACCTGCTGTTCAGCATGGGCTACGGCTACTCAGGTCACGTCTGCATTCTGCGTCCCAAGAGCCGGGGCAACATCACCCTGCGTGATGCCAACCCACGTTCTCCGGCGCTGATCGACCCGCGCTTCCTGGAGCATCCGGATGACATGGAAGGCATGGTCCGCGGCGTCAAGGCCATGCGCAAGATCATGGCCCAGGATGCCCTCACCGACTGGCGTGGCGATGAAATCTTCCCTGGCAATGATGTGGAAAGCGACGAGGATATCCGTAACTTCCTGCGTCAGAAGTGCGACAACATCTACCACCCGGTGGGCACCTGCAAGATGGGCAACGATGACATGGCTGTGGTCGACAGTCAGTTGCGCGTGCACGGCCTGGAAGGCCTGCGCGTCATCGATGCTTCCATCATGCCCACCCTGATCGGCGGTAACACCAATGCGCCGACGGTGATGATTGCCGAGAAAGGGGCTGACGCGATTCTCGGGTAAAAATAGCTGCAAGCTTCAAGCCGCAAGCTGCAACGCGGGCAGGGTCGTGCTTATCGCATAGCGCCTTGCCCGCGTTTTTTTGTGGGCGGCTCTGTAGGTGCGTCGCTCGCGGCACGATTCGGGCATTGGTCAGGGTTGATGACGTAGGAGCACCTCTTGAGGTGCGAACCGAGCGTAGCGAGGCAACAGAGGCCAACGTCTATCCGCCGTTCTTTCTGGAGAGACCTGTCGAGCTTTGCCATTCCTGATCGCCCTGCGGTCGATTTCCTTGCTCCGCAAGGTTCGCACCTCAAGAGGTACTCCTACAGCGGCTTCGTAGAAATGACGAAGTACAAGGAACTTCCCAATCTTTCCCCATCCAACGGGCATAGCTTGTAGCGTCTCTTTTTCACTTTCCTGTCATCTTTCTTTTACACACTGCCCCTCTCGAATATCGCCTGATCCGATTGGGGGGATTTATGGTGGATGCAGTATCGTCTCCACGCGCGCAGTTGGTGGAATTGCTGTGGCAACTGAAGCAGAACTTTGACCAGGAAAATGACAGCAGCCTGCGCTTTGTGCATTTCAACACGCTGCTCAACGACCCGATCTATCGGGCCGAAGTCATCAGCCGGGCAGTCAACAGCGACAATAAAAAAATTCGCGCCCTTGGCCTGAAGCTGAAGGCCGCCAACCTCGACGGCATGTTGCTGCATAAACGCCCGGCAACCACCGGCTCTTCGCTGCCACTGACCAATCCGGACATAACCGAAACCCTGGGCGGCTCCTCCGTCGCCAGCAGTCGCCGTGCAAGATCTCAATGGATGTACGCCTGGCTCGGGCTGGCCATGGTGATGCTCGGCGTGATCGGCTACTTTTCCTATCAGCCTCTTCATCAATTGATTGCCGGCAAGCAGGTGGTCAAAGGCTCCTTGTTCGGCAATCAGACCTGGCATGCCAGCACCACCTGGATTCTTGACGGCATCGTCTATGTGGAAGCCGGTGCCAACCTGACCATCGAGCCGGGTACCCGCATTGAGGGACGCCCCGGCTCTGCTCTGGTGATTACTCGTGATGCCAACTTGTTCTCCCGGGGCCAGGAAGCCGCCCCCATCGTCTTTACCAGCAACCAACCGGAAGGCAGTCGCGCTGCCGGCGACTGGGGCGGTGTAGTCATGCTCGGTAACGCCCCGGTCAACAAATCGAACGCCCAGATAGAAGGGGTTCCCCACGGTGACGCCCGCGGGGCTTTCGGCGGGGATGACCCAGGCTCATCCTGCGGCATCATGGAATACACTCGCATAGAATTTGCCGGTTTCGAAGTTTATGCCAACAACGAACTCAACGGCCTGACCCTGGGGGGTTGCGGTGACGGCACCATCGTGCGCCATGTCCAGGCGCACCGGGCCCTGGACGACGGCATCGAAGTTTTCGGCGGTACCGTGGATCTGCAGCATATCGTTATCACCGGCGCTGGCGATGACTCCCTGGACTGGGATATGGGGTGGCGCGGTAACGTTCAGTTTCTTGCCATTCAGCAACATGGGAACACCGGGGATAATGCTTTCGAAGGTGACAATCAAGCCGGTAACCCGGATGCCTCCCCCATTTCCGCTCCGACCATGTATAACGTGACCCTGATCAGCCCCCGCAGCCATGACAAGTACCACCGGGCCATGACCCTCAAAGCAGGCACCGGCGGGCATTTCCACAACATCATTATTGACGGCTTCTCCGGTGAAACCATCGACCTGAAAGGCACGGAAACCGTGGCGCGTATCCAGCAAGGGGAACTGAGCTTTCAAAGTATGATGGTAAATCGGGTCGGTAGCCGCGGGCTGACGTTTTTCGACCCGGAAACCGGAGACAATAACGATGATGGTGATTTCGACGAACGCCGTTACTTCCAGAGCAGCGCCGTGGCCGCCCAGTTCGACACCGACCCGATGCTGACCCGGGACGCCATCAGCCCTTCTCACCCGGACTTCGCCCCCACCTCACGCTCCCCGGCCCGTAATGGCGCCAGCCCCATTCCCCAAGGGGAATTCTGGGACGAAGCCGCAAATTACCTGGGTGCAGTGCGCCCCGGCAGCGTTCAGAACTGGACCGACGGGTGGACGGCTTATCCGCTGAACTAAAAAGCAGGAGCAAGTTAAAAGTTGAAAGTTACAACGCGGGCCGGGTTCGAGCTACGGCACAGGCCGTGCCCGCGATTGCCGGTCATCATTGACTGTGTAGACAGCACCTCCCGCCAATGTTGGTCTGCCATGTCTGCGGGAACAGCACCACCATTACCGGCAATCGCGGGCAGAGCCTATGCCCGATGGCAGCCAAACCACCCCGCGTTGCAACTTTTAACTTTCAACTCGCAACTTCCCGACGCCCCTGCCCCACCTACCACATTGGCGAAAAAACGTGCAATAAGGCGGTAACGCGCGTATACTGCCGCGTCCTCGCCGACGCTCGCTCGGCCCTTCCTCCCAATTCATAGGTAACACATGTCAGATTCCCGTTCCGGGTTCGCCGATTTAGGCCTGCCCGAGGTATTGCTCGCTGCGATTGCCCGCCAGGGCTTCCAGGAGCCGTCGCCGATTCAGGCGCAAGCCATCCCGCTGTTGCTCGATGGTCACGACCTGCTGGGCCAGGCTCAAACTGGCACAGGTAAAACCGCCGCTTTCGCCCTGCCACTGCTGGCACGGCTGGATGCATCCCTGCGTCAACCACAAATGCTGATTCTTGCCCCCACTCGTGAACTCGCTATCCAGGTGGCCAAAGCCTGTGAAGAGTTTGCCCAGGGCATCAAAGGACTCAAGGTACTGCCGATTTATGGCGGCGGTGAATATCGCACGCAGCTGAAAGGCCTGCGTGACGGCGCCCAGGTGATCGTAGGCACCCCTGGACGCGTTATGGACCACATTGAACGTGGCTCCCTGAATCTGACCAACCTGCAGGCACTGGTGCTCGACGAAGCCGATGAAATGCTCCGTATGGGCTTCATCGATGACGTGAAATGGGTACTCGAGCGTACTCCGGACGACTGCCAGCTGGCCCTTTTCTCGGCCACCATGCCGCCGGTGATTCGCAAGGTTGCCGATCAGCACCTGAAAAATCCCAAGCTGGTACGCATCGACAATGGCGTCGGCGCCACCGCCGGCACCAGCATTCGTCAGCGTTACTGGCCCGTGGCCGGGCTGAACAAACTGGACGCCCTGTGCCGCATTCTGGAAGCCGAAGAGCACGATGCTGTCATCGTCTTCGTACGCACCAAGCAGGCCACCCTGGAGCTGGCCGAACAGATGAACCGCCGCAATCTGCGGGCTGAGGCCCTCAATGGCGACATTCCGCAACAGCAGCGCGAAAAAACCGTTCAGCGTCTCAAGGACAAGCGCTTCGACCTGCTTATCGCCACCGATGTGGTTGCCCGCGGCCTGGACGTGGCACGCATCACCCACGTGGTGAACTATGACATGCCCGGCGACCCGGAAGCCTATGTCCACCGTATCGGTCGTACCGGCCGTGCCGGCCGCGAAGGCGATGCGATCCTGTTCGTGTCCCGCCGTGAGCAACACGTGCTGCGTCAGATTGAGCGCACTACTCGCCAAGCCATCGAAAAGATGACCCTGCCGTCCGTAGATGATCTGAACGCCAAGCGTATTTCCCGCTTCCAGGAACAACTGACCGCAGTACTGGAAGGCAACGGCCAGGAAGAAACCCGCGCTCTGGTTAACCAGCTACGCGAGAGCATGGACGTCAGCGACAACGACATGGCCACCGCTTTGGCGATGATGATGTTCAAGCGTGAGCCTCTGATCCTGAAAGAACCAAAGATGATCAAGGAAACGCGTACTCGTCGCGAGCCCGCTCATGCAGCAGGTGGCCGTCGTGAGGATCGCGCTCCCCGCGGCAACAAGGGTAAAAGTGACAAGATCATGCGCCGCTACCGGATTCAGGTCGGCCACGATCATGGCGTCAAACCGGGCAACATCGTTGGCGCCATCGCCAACGAAGCCAAACTGCCCAGCCGCCTGATCGGCCCGATCAAGATCCACCAGGACCACAGCACCGTCGAACTGCCGGAAGACCTGTCTCCCCGCCAGCTCCACGTGATCCGCACCGCGCGGGTCTGCCAGCGCTCCCTGGACCTGGAAGCGGTATAAGTTAAAAGTGGAAAGTTGAAAGTTCCAACGCGGGCAAATTCTTTGTAACCTGCCCCTCTCCGCCCGCGCTTCAAGCCTTGAAGCGCGGGCGGAATTGTTTCTGCGGGTTCAAAATCATCCCACGTTGCAACTTGAAACTTTTAACTTGCTCCTCATCAAGACCCGGAAATCCGGAAGCCCACCTTCAAACTCACCTGATAATGCCCCACCTTGCCATCCACGATATGGCCGCGGGTTTCGGTGACTTCAAACCAGTCCATCATTTTCAGGCTTTCGCTGGCTGTGGCCAGGGCGTTATCGATGGCATCCTCGATACTGGTTTTGGATGAGCCCACCAATTCCACTTTCTTGTAAACGTGATGATCGGACATATCGCTCTCCTTTTCTGTCCTCTGTCACTTCATCTGTGACACCACCAGGCAAGGATTACAAGGGGATCCCCCTATGACATTGATCAAATATTCATCAATAAATCATTGAAAGCGATGCTCGCGTGCCTCACAAAGGAAAGTGAAAGGCAATTTCCTGTAATTTGGGAGGCAACGCGATGGATATGCATAAAATTACCCCCTGGAACTGGCTGCGTCAGGAAAGCAGCCGCGAACGTCCCCTACCCCAGCGGCAGCCCCGTCACCCCCTGCTGCGCTGGGACCGTGAGTTCGACAACTGGTTTGAGCAGATGCTGGGTGATATGGCCTGGACCACCCCGGCACCCCACGCGGAACCCAGCATTCCGTTTCGCCCTAACCTGGATATTCTTGAGCGCGACGACCATTACCTGATCACCGCCGAACTGCCCGGGGTGGAAAAGCAGGACCTGCGTATCACCCTGCATCAGGACACCTTGACCATTGCCGGCCAGAAGCAGGAGGCGCAGAGCTCCGAACGCGATGGCTATCACTACAGTGAGCGGCGTTTCGGACAGTTCCAGCGCATGCTTAATCTACCTGCGGACGCGGATGGGGAGGCCATGGAGGCGGTGTTTCACAACGGTGTGTTGTCGCTGACTATTCCCCGCCACGAAAACCACGGGCAAGCCAGCAAGACCATCGAGATTCATTAACGTGCCGTGGGGTGCACTGAGCCTAAGGCGAACTGCCCCCTACGGAAATGAGAAATTCTTTCCCGATGCCAAGCCGGTCACACGGCCGATCATAAACCGTCGTACCATGAGGCTTCCTGACCCGGAGGCCTCGATGCGTATCGTCCTTGCTCTGCTGTTACTGTCCCCCCTGTCTCTACAGGCAGATGAAATCCATCTCAGTGATGATTTACAGGTCTACCCGTTGACCGAACACACCTGGGTGCACCGCTCCTGGGAAGTGATTCAGGGGCACCGTTATCCCTCCAACGGGCTGATCATCATTGAGAACGACACCCTTACCCTGATCGACACCGCCTGGGGCGACGCGCCCACAGCGGTGTTGCTGGACTGGATGGAACAGCGGTTCGGCAAGGCACCGGATCTGGCCATCCTGACCCACTCCCACGACGATCGCATGGGCGGCGCCAGCACCCTGGCGGCACGGGGCATTCCCGCCTGGGCCCACCCGGCCACACTAACCATCGCCCGCAATGACCCCGACACTTTCTACGATGCGGACATTCCCCTGCCCCGGACCATTGAGGCTTTCACGGAGCAATCACGGATCAAGTTCGCTAATCTGGAACTCTATTACCCGGGCCCGGCGCACAGCCCTGACAACATCATTGTCTGGTATGGCCGCGATGAGGTTCTGATCGGAGGCTGCGCAGTGAAAGGGGGCTCGGCCACTGCAATCGGCTATGTGGAAGGCTCCGACGCTAACCACTGGCCCGTTGCCATGGAAAACGTGCTGACTCACTACCGTGAAGCCGGCATTGTAGTTCCCGGCCATGGAGAAATCGGCGATGCCAGTCTGCTTACCCATACCCGTGACCTGGCCCGACAGGGTCTGGCGACTCAGTAAAGCGCTGCTGCTGGGTGTTGCCGTTACCAACGCCAGCACAGCGGCGCAGGCGGACAACGACACCGTGCTGCGGTTCGACACACCGGTGCAGATCGAAGGTGAAGCCCGCTTTGACCGGGACAGCCCGCTGCAACCCAGCGCCAGCAGCTTTCGCATACGGGAAGCCAATACCCTGAGCAGTGACAATGGGGAACGCTGGGCGTTGGTCACCCTGGAAAACAGCGAAGGGGGCAAGCGCATCCTGCAGAACAACTACCTGGTGGCAGAGTTTGCCAACGGGGAACGGCGTTACCCCACCGGCCTGGAAGGCTCCTTCGCCCCTGGCGAGCAGCAGCGCAAGATGGTTTTCTTCGGTTACCACCGCTTTCCCATCCTGCGTATCTTTACCGCGCGCTGACTGCTACTTTTCCTTGATCAGCAACTCGCTGAGCGGCTGACGGTCCGGCCGGAACTGATTGATGCGGGTATCCGCCTCATAGCCCAACGACAATCCACACAGCAACTTATAGTTGTCCGGCAACTGGAAATGCTGCTCCAGTGGCGAACGCCACAGGCCTAACGCCCCCTGGGCACAGGTGCCGAGGCCCGCATCGGTGGCCGCCAGCATCAGATTCTGCAGAAAGATCCCTGCATCCAGGGCGCTGTAAACACCCAGCCCTTCATGGATGAACACAAAAATCGCCACTGGCGCGTTGAAGAACCGGAAGTTGTCGCGCATCTGTTCATGACGCGCCTGTTTATCCTGCCGACCGATATCCAGCAGCTCATAAAGCCCCCGGCCGGTGGCCACCCGGCGCGGCTGAAGATCCTCCGGGTAGTCCACCACTGGACGAAAATCCCCATCGGGAATGCCGTCCTTGCGAAACCATGCCAAGGCCTTTTTCACCATGGAAGCCTTCTGCAGCTCCGCCAGTTTGTCAAAACGCGGCGGCAACTCCTGACGCAGACTCTCCAGCACTTTCCCACGGGCGATGGCGATCTGATAGGGCTGGGTGTTGGACCAGCTCGGTGCCGTGGTGGCAAGGTTGAGCAACGCTTGCAGCTGATCATCGCTGACCGGCTGATCGGTAAACGCACGCACACTGTGGCGAGCCCGTATCACATCATTGAATTCCATTAACGTCTCCTGCTGCTGGCCATATCATGGCAGATGCCTACAATACGCAGCCATGACCAAGACCGCCCCTAACCTGCAACGTGGCGCCAATTTTTCCCGCTGCCGCCAATACCGCTATGCCCTGTGGCGGCACTGGGGGCCAGGCGATGACTTTATGCTGTTGATCGGCCTCAATCCGTCCACCGCCGACCATCGCCAGGACGACCCGACCATTCGTCGCTGCATGGGCTTCGCCCGGGACTGGGGCTACTCCGGCCTGTGCGTGGCTAACCTGTTTGCCTACCGGGCCACCTACCCGGACGACCTGTTTGCCGCTGACGACCCGGTAGGCCCGAAAAACGACCCTTGGCTGCGCAAGCTGGCTCGCCAAGCGGACCTGGTAGTGGCCGCCTGGGGCAATCATGGTCGTTTCATGGACCGGGCCAGTGCCGTGTCGACCCAATTGCCGGCCATGCACTGCATACGCCTCAATGGTTCCGGGGAACCGGCTCACCCCCTATACCTGCCCAAACATCTGACCGCCCGCCCCTGGAAGCCGGTAATCGCTTAACCTTGTCCTGACCTTCACTCAAGCGGCAAGATAATAGCTTCAACTTCTACTCGTCATGGATGACCGCCTTGGGCTCTCATACCGACAACAACATCCGTCGTGCTCGCTGGCTTGCCTATGGTGGGCTGATCCCGTTTTATGGCCTGGCGTTGCTGGCCTGGCAGGATGCCTGTCGCGAGTGGGCCTTACAGGGTGTAGCCGCTTACGCTGCCATCATCATTGCCTTCCTGGGTGCAGTACATTGGGGCAGAGCCCTGAATCAGTTTGATCGCGGCAACCAGTTTCCCACCCTGTTGTTCGGCATCATGCCGGCAGTGCTGGGTTGGTTTGCACTGCTTCTACCGCTGGAGTTTTCCCTGCCCATGCTGGCCGCCGGGCTGGTATTCGTCTGGGGTACCGAACAGATGGTCTTCACCGAAGCCTTGCCCGACTGGTATCGCCACCTTCGTCATCAACTCACCGCTGCCGCCGTAATCGCCGTGTTGATAGGCTGGGCCGCCACCATGGTACCCATGTTCTGATTTACCCTGCGAAACCCGCTTTTACAAGGTTTCCACACGCCCGACTTCACAACCGTAGCCACCCTCTTCTGGCACCGCTAGACTGATTCAAATTCACAAGGAGACAGTGAAATGATCTTGTTGCAGCGATATCTGGTTCGTTTGAATGTGCTCTGTGTGTTTTTTCTGCTTTGTTCCGTTACCGCTGCCGAACGTCCCCTCAGTTACCAGACCGATATCGAGCCCATTTTTGAAAGCAAATGTCTGGCCTGCCACGGCTGCTATGACGCCCCTTGCCAACTGAAGCTGGAAGCACCCGAAGGCCTGGACCGCGGCGCCAGCAAGGACAAGGTCTACAACGGTGCCCGCACCGAATCCGTGACCCCTACCCGCCTTTTTCAGGACGCGCTGACGACCGCGCAATGGCGGGAGAAGGATTTCTTTTCAGTCATCGACAGCACCGACGGTATGCAGTCATCACTGCTCTACAACATGCTTGCGCTGGGCAGGAAGCACCGTTTTTCCGACAATGAAAAATTACCGGATGACATCACCCTGGGGTTGCAGCGAGTCAACGCCTGCCCCAAGCCCGAGGAGTTTACCGACTACGCCGACAAACATCCCATGGGCGGCATGCCCCTGGCCGTTACCGGGCTCACCGACCAGGAATTCACCACGGTCAGCCAATGGCTGAAACAAGGCGCCCCTTTGTCCTACCAGACCTTCGATCTGTCAGAAGACGAACAACGACAGATCCAGGACTGGGAAAAAATGCTCAACCAGCCAGACAAGCGCCATCAACTGGTGGCCCGCTGGCTCTACGAACATCTGTTCCTGGCCCATCTGTATTTCGGCAATGGCAGCGATAGCAAGCCGGATCACTTCTTCAAGCTGTACCGTTCCAGCACCCCTCCAGGCGAGCCGGTGAAGCCCGTCGACAGCGTGCGCCCCAATGACTTGCCCCCCGAGCATTTCTGGTATCGGCTGGCACCGGTGCGCGGCAGCCTGGTCCACAAGACCCACATCACCTTTGCCCTTAATGATAAAAAACTGGCCCGCACTCGCGAACAGTTCTTTGCCGGCGAATGGGAAGTGGAAAAGCTTCCCGGCTACAGCTACGATCAACGCGCCAATCCCTTTCAAACCTTTGCGGATATTCCCGCACGAGCCCGATACCAGTTCATGCTGGATGAGGCAGAATACTTTGTCCGCACCTTTATTCGCGGACCGGTCTGCCGGGGCCAGGTAGCCACCGATGTGATACGCGACCACTTCTGGGCGGTGTTCCAGGATCCGGATCACGACCTCTACATTACCGACGCCAATTACCGCGCCAAAGTCAGTGGCCTGCTTGGCCTTCCCGGCCAGGAAGACGATTTGCTGTCACTGGGCCCCCAGTGGCTCAAGTACAGCGGCAATCGCAATGAATACCTGAACGCGCGACATCAAGCCTATGGGGAAAAGGACCCACAGGGACCCACCTGGAAAAGCCTCTGGGACGGCGATGGAAAAAACCACAATGCCCTGTTGACCATCTTCCGTCACCACGATAATGCCTCGGTGCGAAAAGGCCTGATCGGCGACCTGCCATTGACCACCTGGATAATGGATTATCCCTTGTTCGAGCGTAGTTATTACAACCTGGTGGTGAACTTCAATGTGTTTGGTTCTGTATCTCATCAGGCCCAGACTCGTCTCTATTTCGATCTGATTCGCAACGGCGCAGAGCAGAATACCCTGCGCTACTTCCCCAAAGAGCTTCGCAAGCCAGTGGTGGACAACTGGTACCAGAACACCGGCAAACTGCGCCTGTATGTGAGTTATGCATCGGTGGATACCACACACCCCACCGGCATCGCGTATCAGACCAATACCCCTGTCAACGAATTCAACGACGGCTTACTGAAACGCTTTGCCGCGATCAACGCCCGCCCGGATCCAATCAACCGTTGTGATGGGGAAGACTGTCATCGCAATGGCATTGCTGCCTGGTTAAAAGAGCCGGAAACCACCCTGGTCAGTATTGCCTCTACCCTGGCGCAAGATCTTAAAGCCGTGAACTTCATGCCGGAGGTCACCATGCTGCGGGTGGAAAATGGAAACGGCGAGCGGGAAATCTATACCCTGATTCGCAATCGGGCCCACACCAATGTGGCCTTCATGCTGGGAGAGTCCCTGCGCTACCAGCCGACCCTGGATACCCTGACGATCTACCCCGGCGTACTGGCCAGCTACCCCAACTTCATGTTCAACGTGCAAGCGGATGAGGTGGATAACTTTGTCGCCGCCATGCGGGCTG
Source organism: Alcanivorax sp. (assembly GCF_014762765.1). Lineage (GTDB taxonomy): Bacteria > Pseudomonadota > Gammaproteobacteria > Pseudomonadales > Alcanivoracaceae > Alcanivorax. The sequence continues at coordinate 453 of NZ_JABURH010000125.1, read as the reverse complement.
TGGAAAAGGAAAAGGATTTCACCGCACTCACTGGCCGCTTCGGCATCCGCCGTACCCATCCACAGTTCTGGACCTACTTCCACGACCTGACCCGTTATCTGGAAGAACACGAGCCTACCGAGGCCGGAGTTCTGGATATGAATCGTTACGAGAATCTTTAAAAGCAGCTACAAGCTTCAAGCGACAAGCTGCAACGCGGGTTGGGCCGTGCTAATCGGATGATGCCCTGCCCGCGCTCAACGGTACGACCTGGGCTGTAGGAGCGTCGCTCGCGTCGCGATTTGGCCACCAGTGCAGCCACCCTCCCCCCGTTGGAGCCATGCTCGCATGGCGAATAGGATTGGGGTGACACCGGATCGGAATGGTTTGGGTAGACCTGTCGAGCTCTGAGATTCCTGATCGCCCTCCGGTCGATTTCCGCGCAAGCGCGGTTCGCCATGCAAGCATAGCTCC
>NZ_JABURH010000164.1 GCF_014762765.1 Alcanivorax sp. | reverse complement strand
ACTCATGGAGGAGTTATGCCTTTTGAACTCAATCTTGACCCCAGCGATCTGATCATCGACCGCTATATCCCCGATATTCGCCCGATTTTTCCCCGGCCCGCCAAGGTGCGGATACTGATCGTACTGGAACCGGGCATCAGCCCTGGCCCACCTGGAAGCGGATTCGGCCTGGGGCGTGTGGTGTCTTATCTGCGCAATGAAAGCTTCGGCTTCGTTAACTTCGAGGTGGACTTTGCCCTGCGCGGCACCGATGACAGCCCAACCGCCGTAGATATCGACAATGGTGCGGGGGAATGGGATTTCCGTTACCGGGATTTTCGTTATCACAGTGTGGAAGACGGCACCCCGATTCTTCATGGTTACGACGAGTTATGGTGTTTTGGTATCAATCCCAATATCCACGACAACGGCGATAACCAGTCGGTGAAAGACAGCGAATACAGTTCGACGCCAGCGGAGCTGACGGTGCTGACCGAGTGGATGGATAACGGCGGGGGTGTGCTGGCCATGGGCGATCACAACTTCCTGGGATCGGCCATGTGCTGGAATATCCCCCGCGTGGGTACCATGCGCGCCTGGCTCAAGGACGATAACGATGGGCGTTCTGTGCCTAACCGCACGGGCACTGACCGTCACGATACCAATCGCCCCCAGAATGCGTCCCAGGATGCGTCACAAACACCGAACCCGGCCATGATTCCCAATTCGGTAGAACGTGATGCGATCGCCCAGCCACTGGAATGGAAGAAATACAGTGTCTGGTCACGGTTGGTATTTCAGCGTCGCCGCCGACCCCATCCGGTGCTCTGCGGCGGCTCTCTTGGCGTGATCGACCGCTTTCCGGATCATCCTCACGAGGGCCTGGTGATCCACGAGGACCTGATCGATTTTACGGCCAAGTGTCTTCACGATAACAGCAAGGATGAATACCCCACTGTGGATGGTCAGCAACCCACAGCGGAAGCGATCGCCTGGGTGAGCACCTTGCCGGACCCGCCTTACAACCTGGCAAAGGGGGACCAGCCAGCGCGGCGTTTTCCTGCCATCGGTGTTTACAATGGTCACAGCATTGATCATGGCCGGGTGCTGGTGGATTCCACCTGGCATCACTGGTTCGATATGAATATTGCCCAACTGGAAGCATCTGACAGCGAGGATTTCCAGAAGATTAAACGCTACTTCCAGAATGTGGCCATCTGGCTGGCGCCGAAGCATGAGCAGCAGAAAATGCTCAACTACGGTGCTTTCTGGACGGTACTGGCCAATCCCTCATTCGAGGAGCTGACCCTGGATACCCCGATCTTCACTCTGGGTGGCCAGGCCATCGATATCCTCGGCCGCGCCACCAGCGATTGCCTGGTGACGGACTGGTTGTTGGAATTCATTCCCCGTCCCATCCATGACCTGTTCCGCCCACGTAAACCCTTTCCCATACCAGAACCGTGCTGGAGCTGCCCACCGGAAGAGCTGATTTCCCAGGCGGTGATGGGCGGGGTTATCCGCGAGCTGCTGCCTTACCGGGACAAACTCATCGAGAAAAGCTGGGGCCGCAAGAAAGTGGATATTGCCTTCAAGCCGGATGAAATTGAGCAAACCATCCAGGTGGGCGTTTTCCAGGGCATTGAGGCGCTGATGAAAACCGTGGACGAGAACCGTGAGGCAATGGAAAGACTCAGTAAACTTACCCTTGAAGCCTTCGAGGAATCCCTCAAGACCCTCAAGGTCCGGCGACGTTAAGCCACTATGGGCGCGGCCTCCCGCGCCCATAGCCGGTTCCGAGAATGACAGGGGAGGTATCCATCGCTCAAGTTATTCATTGATCGAGATAACGGTCAAAGAGAGTGGGCCTGAGTTTCCAGCAGGCCCATCATTGTGTTGCAAAATATCAGCAGGAAACCCGGGGCGGTAGTGGAGACCGCTCCGGGGAATAAGCGTTATACCGTGAGGGTTGTTTCCACTTGCTGGCAGTTGCGACGTGCCAGCGCCAGGTTGGATTTTTCCTTGTCCAGCACCAGGTACATGAACAGCCCCTCATTGCTCGCCACCGGGCGAATGATGTGATACTGGCTACCGAGAGTAATCAGAATATCCTCGATCTTGTCGTTGAGCCCCAGGGATTTCATGGTCTTCATCTTGGCACGCACCACCTCGGTGTTGCCGGCGGCAGCCAGCTCCAGATCCAGACCGGTGCCTTCGTGGCCCAGCATCATGCCACTGTTGGCATCCACAATAGCAGCACACATTGCGCCATCGGCCTGCAGCAGGGTCTTCAGACTTTCATTAACGTTGCCCATAACATACTCCTTCATTTTATATTTTATTCCCTTGTTGCAGGGAGTTAGCTCACTTCTTTTAACTCTTGCGATAACGCTGCACAGCAGTGTTTGGCGCCCCAGAGCAGTTGCCCGAGCCTGGAGGCGTCATTGGCCACCACGGCCAATACCAGTGGAGGAGAGCTGTTGGGCACTTTCATGACGGCCACAACGCCCTCCTCGGATTCCACAATCAGGCGGCTGCATTCTGAGATGCCCGCCTCCTTGGCAATAGCCGAGCTGATTGCCGCCAGGGAGCTGCCCATGGCGGCAAGTCGACTGGCCTTGCCCTTGTCCGTTTCCAGTGAGGTCACTTCAAAGCCGTCACTGCTCAACAGCACCGCAGAGGTGATGCCGGTGGTGGATGACCGCAATGCCTGCAACTGTTGCTGTGCCAGCTCCGTGGCTGTCTGGCTGAGGGGGTTTTTGTTCTTCATATTTCCATCAGTTCCATCTCGTGGGCTTCGATCTGGCAGAGCAGGGTTTCCACCAGCAGCAGTACGTCGTCTTTTTCCCGCACATCCACGGAAATCACCGGCACAAAAAGGCCCATGGCTGCCAGCTGTTCCGTTACCTGATCAACCCGACCGAAATCGTTGGCGGGCAGTCGACCGACGCCGACCACCAGTGGCGTTTCCCCACCATTGGCAAAGGCATCGGCGTAGATACCCAGATGATCGTTCAAATCCGGGTGCTCACCGTTCAGCAGCAGAATGACTCCCGCCGCATTGTTGGCCAGAATCGGCCACATGAAGCGGAAGCGTTCTTGCCCGGGAGTGCCATATAGCCGCACCCCGTAACCATCGGCCAGGCTGATATAGCCGTAATCCAGGCCCGCGGTGGTCATTTCCTTGTTGCACTGTTCCAGGTCTGTATTCACCACATCGGTGGACACGCAGTCGTCGTCACTCAGCTGGGCGATGGCGGTGGTTTTTCCCGCACCCATGGGCCCGGTGAACAGGATCTTGAATTCGTCACTTGTCATGCTGTCAGCTCAATCCCAGGCGGGTTCTGAGGCCGCGTATCAGCCCCCCGAAACGTTGCGACTCCACCGGCACAGGTGTCGGCTGCGTCGCAGTGGTGCGCCGCTCACTGACCAGTAGACCGCTGATCTCACAGGCGTTGAGAAAGTGATAGAGCGTCTGCTTATCGCATTTCGACAGGGTCTGTAACTGTGCCAGTCCCAGGGCCCGCCGGGTCATCAGTGCACACAGGGAAAGCAGCGGGCGGGACTTGTTCAGGGCGGCTGCACTGGGCCAGCGACTCAACTGGAATTGGCTGTCCGGTTCCAGCCAGGGCAGCAGGCCATCACTGTGATTGGCGCCGGTGAGCCAGGCCAGCTCGAACAGGGGGCGAGCGGCCATGCCTTCGGGCACCGGATCGGTATAAGGTGCCAGTTGCGATAGTGTTACTGCGCCTGCATTGAGAGCATGAAGCAGGGCGGGACGGGCATAAAAACGGTGGCTGGCGGGTTTGACCAGCAACTGACCTTCCTCGCTGTTACTGCAGTACAGCTCGCTGCGTTGCTCGGTTTTGGTAGTGATCACCCGGTACAGAGAGGCGCAGAAATCTGCCTCTGAACCTGGTTTGGCGGGCTCGACGGGGGTGACGCCTGGATGATCAGGGTCGCCGTTGGTTGTCAGCGTGCGCACCACTTCATCCAGCACATCAAGCAGCTGCATCACCCGAAACGGGTGCGGCAGGGTAAAGGTGGAGGCAGGCCTGTCTCGGGTGGTGGGATACACCACGATGCAGGGTTTGTTGGACAGATCTGCCTGATGGGTCTGTTCCTGCTGATCGCAGGCCACCATCAACACATCTGCCTCACCGGGGACGCTCTGGTCCCAATGTACCGAGGAACGCCCGTCGATGATTTTCAGCATGGAGAGACAGGCGCTAACCGTGTCGTCCCCCAATCCCACAAAACCAAGGCGCTGAGTACGCATTCTTGTCTTCCTTGAGCCGGCGCAAGCCGGTTGTGGCACGGCCGGTGTGCGATCCTGCTCACTTTTGATCGGCCATGTTTTTGTGAACCATGGTGCAATTATTGGGGTCTGGCAGCGCATCCCGTCAAAGTCAGGGCGACAGGCGGAAGAGAAAACAGGATGAATTGAATAGAGCTATCAACGAGGGTGATAACGGTTTTCAGTCAGGGGGAAAATCTCATTAAGGCAGCAGTAAAGCGCCTGTAAACGTCATGCTTTTCTTGCCGTCATTGTTTTCCAGCAACATTTTTACTAATGCAAGACTGGCTTGTAAGAGATGGCTTACAGGCAGCTGGAAAGATATGGCCGATACCCGAACCGTTCGGGAAATAAAACGCACGGCATCACTGACGCTATCTCACTCCGCCGTAACTGACTCCCGATAGCGCCGCCATATCCCGATCAAAGGTCGCCAGGTCATCCAGCGTGAATTGATTCAGGTGGTCATGCCCGCAGGCGCGGGCCATGACTTGCATCAGTTCCACGGCGGCGTGGAAGAAATTGCTCAGGCGCTGGGCGGCGTGATCCACATCCAGGCGTTTACGCAGTTCCTCGTTCTGGGTGGCGATGCCGGCGGGGCATTGATTGGTGTTGCACATGCGGGCACCGACGCAACCGATGGCCTGCATGGCGCTGTTGGACAGGGCGATACCGTCGGCACCCAGCGCCAGGGCTTTGACGAAATCCATGGGCATGCGCAGGCCGCCGGTTATCATCAGGGTGACATTGCCGCTGGCGCCTTTTTCATCCAGGTAGCGGCGGGCACGGGCCAGGGCGGGAATGGTGGGGACGCTGATATGGTCGCGAAAAATGGCCGGGGCGGCGCCGGTGCCGCCGCCGCGGCCATCCAGGATGATGTAGTCGGCGCTGGCATCCAGGGCGAACTGGATATCCCGTTCAATGTGGTTGGCGCTGAGTTTGAATCCCACCGGGATGCCACCGGACACTTCCCGCACCCGGTCGGCAAAGCGTTTGAAATCATCGCTGCTGTGCAGCTCCCGGAAGGTGGCAGGGGAGATGGCCGGCTCCCCTTCGGGGATGTGGCGCACCTGGGAGATCTTGCCCACATTTTTGTTGGCGGGCAGGTGACCGCCGGTACCGGTCTTGGCGCCTTGGCCGCCCTTAAAGTGGAACGCTTGCACCTTCTTCAGATGGTCCTCGGTATAGCCAAACATGGCGCTGGCCAATTCATAGAAATAGCGAGAGTTGGCGGCTTGTTCTTCCGGCAGCATACCGCCCTCGCCCGAGCAGATGCCGGTGCCGGCCAGTTCCGCGCCTCGTGCCAGAGATACCTTCGCTTCTTCGGAAAGAGCACCGAAGCTCATATCCGAGACCATCAGGGGAATCTTCAGAGTCAGAGGTCTGTCCGCCCCGGGGCCGATCACCAGTTCGGTGCCCACCGGCTGGTCGTCCAGCAGCGGCTGGGTGGCCATCTGCGCCACCATGATCTGGATGTCATCCCATTTGGGCAGGCAGTCTCTCGGGACGCCCATGGCGGTCATGGGGCCATGATGCCCCACCTTTTCGAGGCCGTTTTCCGCCAGATCGTGGATTAGCTCCACGTTGGGCTCTTCCGCACTGGCCTTGGGCCGGGGCATGCCATCGCGGGGAATCGTTTCAGGACCAGGGCCTTCTTCGCCCACCTGATCCTTGTTGAACCGGGCGTGGGTGCCATCGCAGTAGGGGAAGTTGGCGCTGTGTTTGCACATGCACAGGTAGCCTTCGTCCTTGTCGGCTTCGAAGCCGAGGGGGGTGATATCGGTACCGGCATGGGAGCCATCGCAGAAGGGCTGGTCGGCGGAGCGCCCGCAGCGGCAGAAGTAGTAGGTTTCACCGGGTTTGAGTTCGGTTTTATGCGGTTTGATATCGGCGATGACAGGCTTGGACATGGTGACTCCTGGCTGGCACTGCGGGCTGGGATACTTCGATCATGCCAGTGATAACCGGGGAGTCAACGTTACGGAAACAGCGTGATTGGCAGAAGAGGAGCAAGATGCTGACGGCCTTCCCTGGCCTCTGACGGGAAGGGAAGGCCGACGGTTGGATCAGGCCTGGTTTGATTCGATGTTACGAACCAGGCGCTGAATTTTCGTACTGCGCTCCAGCAGGGCATCGCTGAGTGGGCTCATGACACCTCGCAGCATGGACAGAGGCTTCCAGCGTGCCGGGGCGATGATGGCCGCGGAGCGGGTTGCCAGGCCGGCAACCAGGGCGGTGGCGATTTCTTCCGGTTGTACCTGTTTTCTCAGCACGGCGGGGAAGGCACTTTCAATCAGCTCAGAGGCAGTGGCATGGCCACCAAAGGCCAGGTCGGCGATTGGCGTCGCAGTCCAGCCGGGATAGAGCACACTGGCGCTGGCACCGGTACCGGCAAGCTCAGCCCGCAAGGCCCTGCCGAGCATTTCCACCGCGGCCTTGGAAGCAGCGTAAGGCGCATTCACCATACCGTTGACGAATGAATAGATTGAGGAGGTGATAACGATCTGGCCGTGGTTACGCTGAACTTCCGGCAGGGCCGCACGAATGGTGCGCCAGACGCCGAACAGGTCCACGTCGATGATTTTCTCGAACTCGGCTTCGTCGCAGCTGGCGATAGTCGCCGGGGTGTTTCGCCAGGCAATGCCGGCGTTGGCAAAGGCGATATCCAGCCGGCCAAAGCGTTCCACGATTCGCTCAACGACGGCTTTCGAGGCGGCGGCATCGGTGACGTCGAGGGGCAGGGCGAGAACCCGCTGGGCATCGAATTCTGCAGCCAGGCTATCCAGTGCCTGTCGGGATAAATCCGTCAGCACCAGACTGGCACCTTGTTGGTAGAGTGCACGCGCGCTGGCGGCACCAATGCCGCCGGTGGCGCCGGTAATGAGAGCCACCTTGCCGTTCAGGTCATACTTCTTGCCCACTTGCTGTTCTCCCTCGGTGTGGTTGTGTCTGGTAGCCGTGAAATGGCATCAAAGGCGACGTGCCAGACAAAATAAGGACAGAACCATACCATTGTTGCTCAGTGAGGGTCCTGTGTGATTCGGTGGCAAGGCGGTAAAAAAAACAGTGCAGGCAATGATGGGGGATATGTCTGAGGGCCCTGTCACCTGTCGATTGGCCCGGCAGGAAGGGGTGTTCATCTCCTGTCCCCGGCACAATCACGGTTACCTCAACAACCTGAAAGGATGCGGTTATGGGTAAATCAACCTGGCGCCCGGCGATGATGCCGGATCTTTCCGGCAAGACCATTCTGGTTACCGGTGCCAACAGCGGAATTGGCCTGGAAGCGGTCAAGTTGTTCGCCGGCAAGGGGGCGGAAGTGATTATGGCCTGTCGCAATGTGGAAAAGGCAGAAGTTGCGGCGGCTGAAGTGAGGGCGGTGGTGCCTGAGGCCCGACTGGTGATCATGGCGCTGGACCTGGCGGATCTGGCGTCGGTAAAGGCATTTGCCGACGCGGTAAAACAGCGCTTTGCAACGCTGGATGTGCTGCTGAACAACGCCGGCCTGATGGCGCCACCCTTGCAGCGGACCAAAGACGGTTTCGAGATCCAGTTTGGTACCAACCATCTGGGGCATTTTGCCCTGACCGGCCAGCTTCTTGAGCTGCTGGAGGCGGCGGATGCGCCCCGGATCGTGCAGATATCAAGCCTTGCGCACCGTGGCGGCAAACTGATGTGGGGCAACCTGAACGCAGAAAAAAGCTACTCCCGTTGGGCCTTTTACTGTCAGAGCAAACTGGCCAACCTGATTTTCGCCAGAGACCTGAATCGTCGCCTGGAAAAGGCTGGTTCGAAGGTTCATGCCTATGCCGCCCACCCGGGCTATTCTGCCACCCATTTGCAGAAGACCATGCCCGGGGGAGGCCTGTTCAATACCATCATGGCTCAGACGGCGGAAAAGGGTTGCCTGCCCGGCGTCATGGCCGCCACCAGCCCGGATGTGAAGCCGGGTGGCTACTACGGCCCGGACGGCAGGATCATGGAATTGCGCGGCTACCCGGCCCCGGCCTTTGCCCGCAAGATCACCGACAATAAAACCGTGGCGCAGCGGCTGTGGCAGGAATCGGAGCGGCTGACCGGGGTGTGTTATCTGAACGATTAGGCTGCCTGTCTGGTGTTGCGCGGCGTTGTTCGCCGGGCATAGGTAATTTCCCGCTTTTCCACTAAAATCCCCGGCTGACTATCAATTCCGGAGCAAGCATCCCATGGGCCGCGCCTATCAGAACCGTAAAGAATCCATGGCTAAAACCTCGGACATGAAGGCCAAGGTTTACAGCCGCTATGGTCGTGAGATCTATGTGTGTGCCAAGGCCGGAGGCCTGGATCCATCCGCCAACCTGGCCTTACGCAGTCTGATCGACCGGGCCAAGAAGGATCAGGTGCCCGGTCATGTGATCGAGAAAGCCATCGACAAGGCAAAGGGCGGTGGCGGCGAAGATTTTGCCCCGGCGCGTTACGAGGGCTATGGCCCTGGCGGCTGCATGGCGATTATCGAGTGTCTCACCGACAACCCCAACCGCACCTTTGGTGATGTGCGCGTGGCGTTCACCAAGACCAAGTGCAAGATCGGCACCCAGGGCACCGTGGCCCACATGTTCGATCACGCGGCTATTTTTGTCTTCCGTCACGATGACGAAGAGGCGGTGCTGGAAGCACTGATGGAAGCGGATGTGGATGTGACCGATATCGAAAACGAAGACGGCATGCTCACCGTATTCACCCCCAACACCGAATATGCGAAGGCCCGTCAGGCGCTTACCGGTGCCTTTGAAGGTATCGATTTCGAAGTGGATGAGATCCAGTTTATTCCGCAGAGCTATACCACGGTGAGCGGCGATGACCGGGAGTTGTTCGATAAATTCCTGGCCATGCTCAACGATCTGGACGATGTGCAGAACGTGTATCACAACGTGGATCTGGCGGAATAAACGATTTTTTTACCACAGAGGGCGCAGAGACACAGAGCAAAAGACCAGACAGCCATTTTCCGGTGATACCGAACGGGTTGCTCGCGACAACGATGCAGAGTCTTTCCTGTTTTTACTCAGTGTTCTCTGTGCCCTCTGTGGTAAAAACGTCTTTGTCTCTATAGGGCCAGGTCGGCGAGCAGGGCAGCCAGGAAGCGGGCTGCCTGGCCGCCGTTCAGGGCGCGGTGGTCGAAGGTGACACTCACCGGTAGCTGCACATCCTCGAATAACTTCCCATCATGAATGCCCGGCTGGATGAAGCGTTTACCGGCACCGACGATGGCTACCTGTGGAGGCACCACCACCGGGGTAGCGTAACGGCCGGCCAGGGTGCCGAAGTTGCTCAGGGTGAGGGTGGCGCCTTGCAGTTCTTTCGCAGGGATTTTTCGCTGTTCCACATCCCGGCGCAGATGGTTGAGCCCTTCGCGCAGGTCCGCTGGTTCCCGGTTGGCCACGTCCCGCAGCACGGGTACGAACAGGCCGTCCGGGGTGTCCACCGCAATGCCCAGGTCCACTTTTTCCACTACCCGCATGCTCAGATGTTCGCCATCGAACCAGGCGTTTGCCACAGGTTCTGCCCGGCAGCCGGCGACGATGGCACGGATCAGGCGCAGGGTAATATCAGTGTCCTGCGGCCAGTGGCTGACGCTGACCTGATCGAACAGGCTCACCGGCACCACTTGCTGCCCGGCGCTGGCCATGGTTTTCGCCATCGTGCGGGCCACGCCCCTGAGTGGCGTGCTGTCGCCGTGGCTGTGTTTCAGATTAGCCTGTTGCTGCACATCCTCCAGGGTAATGCTGCCCGCCGGGCCGCTGCCCTTGATCTGGTCCAGGTTGACGCCCAGGTGGTGGGCCAGGGCGCGTATGGCCGGAGTGGTGCCGCCTGAAGGACGGGAGTCAGGGACGGCGCCAATCACGAAACTATCCGGATTTTCCGCATCCTCCCGGCTTTGCAAATTGCCCACCACGGTCTGGCTGCCGCTGCCCTCGTCGCCGGCAAAGGCCAGCAGCGGTTCGCCGGTATGCACCAGATCACCGTTGGCTACGAACAGGGTGGCGATGGTGCCATCCTGGGGGGCAGGGATATCAACAATGGCCTTGGCGGTTTCCACGCTGAGCAGCAGATCATCCACCTTCACGGTGTCACCTTCCTTCACGTGCCACTCGACCACTTCCGCTTCCTGCAAACCTTCGCCCAGATCGGGCAGGGTGAAGTAGGGCATGGGATTCTCCCTTTTTAAAACCATTTTTGACCACAGAGGGCACAGAGTTCACCGAGAAAGATCAAAACCGTTACCGACCTTCTCAGCGTTTCATTCTGCCCGCGATAACATCGCAGCGACTTCCTTGTTTTCACTCAGTGCTCTCAGTGCCCTCTGTGGTAAAAAAACGCCTTTGACGTTAATACTCCAACGTCCGCTTGGCCGCCGCCACGATCCGTTCCACGCTCGGCATGTAGTGCTGCTCCATGGCGAAGTAGGGCATGGGACAGTCGTAGCCTGTGACGCGCTCTATGGGAGCGAGCAGGTGCATGAGCGCATCGCTGGCCAGGGTGGCGGCGATCTCGGCGCCGAAGCCGCCGTTGTGGGGGGCTTCGTGGACGATGACCACGCGGCCGGTCTTGCTGGCGGTGGCGATCAGAGTGTCCCGGTCCAGCGGGTTGAGGGTGGCCACGTCGATCACTTCCGCCTTGATGTCTTCTGCTGCCAGTTGCTCGGCGGCGGCCAGGGTTTCGTGAATCATGGCGCCCCAGCTGATCAGGCTCACATCTTCCCCGGCACGCAGGGTAAAGCAGCGGTCCAGGGGCAGTGGCTCGTCTTCCAGTTCCACTGGCAGCCGTTGCAGGCGGTAGAGTCGTTTCGGTTCCAGAAACAGCACCGGGTCCGGGCAGGCGATGGCAGCGCGCAGCAGACCGTACGCCCGGGCCGGTGACGAGGGAATAACCACCCGCAGGCCTGGGATATGAGCGAACAGGGCCTCGGTGCTTTCACTGTGGTGTTCCGGGGCATGGATGCCGCCGCCGAAGGGCGCTCGGATCACCAGTGGACAGCTCAGCCGACCGCGGGTGCGGTTGCGCAGGCGGGCGGCGTGGCTGATCAGCTGCTCCAGGGCGGCGTAGATAAAGCCCATGAACTGGATCTCGGCGACGGGTTTCAGGCCCTGGCTGGCCATGCCCACTGCCAGCCCGGCGATCAGGTTTTCCGCCAGCGGGGTGTCCATGACCCGGCGGAAACCAAACGTCTCTTTCAAGCCTTCGGTGGCACGGAACACGCCGCCGTTGGTGGCGATGTCCTCGCCCAGTACCACCACGTTTTCATCGGCTTCCATGGCGTGGCGCAGGGCCTGGTTGACCGCTTCCAGCAGGTTCAGCGGTACGCTGGTGTCCGGGTGTGGTTGGGCGCTATGCATGGTGGCCTCCCGGTTGTTGTTGTAGCAGGTGTTGCCGTTGTGCCTTGAGGGCCTCGGGCAGCTCGGCGTAGAGGTAGTCGAGCATGTCGGTGGGGGCCTGTGGTGGCTGGTTCAGGTAAGTCTCCACCGCGTTATCTACCTGTTGCTGGCAATCGGCCTGCCACTTTTTTTCCTGCTCCGCATCCCAGTGGCCGGCATCGGCCAGGGTCTGACGCAGCCGTGCCACCGGTTCGCGCTGCCAGGCGGCGTGCAGATCGCTGGCCTTGCGGTAGCGGCCGGCGTCGTCGGCGGTGGTGTGGTCGCTGAGTCGGTAGCTCACCGCTTCGATCAGGGTGGCGCCCTTGCCATGCCGGGCCTTGTCCAGAGCGTAGTCCAGCGTTTCCAGCATGGCGGGCAGATCGTTGCCGTCCACCTGGAAGCCTTCGATCCCTGCGGCCACGGCTTTCTGGGCGATGGTGTCGCTGGCGGTCTGCAGGCTGCGTGGTACGGAGATGGCCCATTGATTGTTGTTGACCATCACTACCAGTGGCAGCTGCCAGACGCCAGCCACATTGAGGGCTTCGTGGAAGTCACCCCGTGAGGTGGCGCCATCGCCGCAGGTGGCGAGCACGGCGGCCTGTTCGTGGCCCAGTTTGGCCTTGGTGGCGATGCCTGCGGCCTGGGTGAGCTGGGTGGCGATGGGCACGCAGTTGGGCAGATCGCGGGCGGCGGGAGTGTCTGTCGGGAAGGCGTTGCCGCGCTCGTCGCCGCCCCAGTACTGAAGAATCTGATACAGCGGGACGCCACGCAGGTACTGGGTGGCGTGGTCCCGGTAGTAGGGCACGAAGTAATCACCATCGTGCAGGGCCATGCCGCCGGCTGTGGCGATGGCTTCAGCGCCCAGGCAGGAGGCATAGGTGCCCAGTTTGCCAGTGCGTTGCAGGTTCACCGCCTTCTTGTCGAAGGTGCGAATCAGCGCCATGTGGCGGTAGCCGTCCACCAGCCGTGGCCAGTCCGTGTTCTCCGGCAGGTCCGGCAGGCGGTGGTGCATGTCATAGGGCGTGGAAGTGAACATGGCTCCCTCCTAGGCAGCTTTCCAGGCGTGCTTGCCGATGTCATCGTGAAGGCGCTGCTCTGCCTGCCGGTCAGCCATTTGTGCCGGGCTGAGATCTCTGTGGTCCGCCTCGTCCAGTAACAGGCTGAGGGTACGGCCGATGCCGATGACTTTTTGCCGGATAGCACTGCGCTCTTCCTGCCGGTGCCCCATTGCCAGGGCGATCAGGCCGCCGGCGTTATTGAGGTAATCCGGGGTGTAGAGGATGTCATGCTCGCGCAGCCGCTGGGCGTCTTCGTCACTGGCCAGCTGGTTGTTGGCGGCGCCCACGATCAGTCCTGACTGCAGGCGGGGGATGGTATCGGCATTCAGCACGCCGCCCAGGGCGCAGGGCATGAAGATATCGCAGGCTACATCGTAGATGCTGTCGGCAGGCAGCCACCGGGTGTTCAGGCGATCAGCCAGCCGGTGGGCCCGGCGCGGGTCCAGATCCGCCAGAGTCAGCCGGGCGCCGGCCCGAGCCAGCATCAGGGCGAGCTGGCTGCCCACATGGCCGAGCCCCTGAATGGCGATGTGCAGGCCCCTGGCGCCGTGGCGCTGGAAGCGGTGGCGGATAGCCGCATCCAGGGCGGCGAATACGCCCAGGGCGGTATAGGGTGACGGGTCCATGCCGTCGCCGGAAAAGCCCCACACATGGCGGGTTTGGGTTGCTACCTGGTCCAGATCGGTGATTTCCGTGCCGGCGTCCATGGCGGTGATATAGCGCCCGCCCAGGCGGTTAACGGCGTCGCCGAAGGCACGGTAAAGGGCGGTCCGGTCGTAGGGTTTGTCCGGCTCCATGATTACTGCCTTGCCGCCGCCAAGCGGCAGGCCTGCCAGAGCGGCCTTGTAGCTCATGCCACGGGCCAGACGGCAGACATCATTGAGAGCGGTGTGTTCATCGGGGTAGGGAAGGCAGCGACAGCCACCGAGGGCAGGGCCCAGTCGGGTGGAGTGCAGGGCGATCAGGGCGCGCAGACCGGTTGCCGGATCCCGGAATTGGTGGAGTTCGGCGACGTCGGTCTGTTCGAGGGTAGCGAACATGGCAACGGCTCCTTTCCCGGTGGGGCGGGTAGGCCCGTTCGGGATCGTATTGTCTGGGGCCGGGTAGGGCCCTTGAATTTACTTTAGCGCGGGAAACGGCGGTGTGCCTGTACGGATCTGTTATTTCTGACAGGCGGTTTTATGGGGAGGGGGAATAACAACAGACGGTAGGGGCGTCG
>NZ_JABURH010000182.1:11366-13967 GCF_014762765.1 Alcanivorax sp. | reverse complement strand
GAATCCGTGGTCACCCGCGACGGTATCTGGCTGGGCCCGGACTGGCTGAAAGTGGCCAAAGAGGAAGATCAGGAAGCTGGTGTGCTCGAGCGCCGCCGCGAGCTTGATCAGCTTGAGGGCGAGATCGATACCCTGCAGGCCACCGTGGATGACCTGAAAGAACAACTGGAAAGCACCCGCGAGCAGATCGGCGAGCTGGAGGAAGAGCGCGAAGAGGTACAGCGCCAGGCCAGCCGTATCAACCGGGAGCTGGGCGAGATCAATGCCCAGGTCAGCGCCCGTCAGGTGCGCCTGGAACAGATCACCATGCGCCGCGAGCGCCTGGGCCGTGAGCTGGAAGAAGCCAACGAGCAGCACGGCCAGGAACAGGAACAGATGAAAGAGGCCCGGGCGGTGCTGGCGGAAGCGCTGGACGCCATGGAGGCGGACAGCGGCCAGCGCGAGGCATTGCTGTCCCGCCGCGACGAGCTGCGTCTGCGCCTGGACGAGGCACGCCAGAAGGCCCGCCATGCCCGTGACCAGTCCCACCATCTGGCCATGGAAGTGCAGGGTGCCCGCACCCAGGCAGACTCGCTGCGCCAGAACCTGAGCCGGCTGGAATCCCAGGTCCAGGCGCTGGCCGAGCGCAAGGCGCTGCTGGAAGAGCAGACCAACGAGGGCGACGAGCCGGGCACCGAGCTGCAGATGCAGCTGGAAGAGAAACTGGAAGTGCGCCTGGAAGCGGAGCACAAGCTCACCGAGGCCCGCCGCGAACTGGAAGCGGTGGATCACGAGATGCGCAATCTTGAAGGCCAGCGCGGCCAGTTCGAGCGCCAGGCCCAGGAAATCCGCAGCACCATGGATCAGAAGCGGATGCAGTGGCAGGATCTGACCACCCGCCGCCAGACCGTGGCCGAGCAGCTGGGTGAGCACAACTTCGACCTGGACACCGTGCTGGAAAACCTGCCCGAGGAAGCCAACGAGCAGGAATGGGCCCGGGAAATGGACATGATCGGCCAGCGGATTTCACGGCTGGGGCAGATCAACCTGGCGGCCATCGACGAATACCAGCAGCAGTCCGAGCGCAAAAATTACCTGGACAGCCAGAACGGCGATCTGGAAGACGCGCTCAACACCCTGGAAAACGCCATTCGCAAGATCGACCGGGAAACCCGGGCGCGCTTCAAGGAATACTTCGACCGCATCAACCGCGGCCTGCAGGAACTGTTCCCCAAAGTGTTCGGTGGCGGTCACGCCTACCTGGAGCTTACCGGCGACGACCTGCTGGATACCGGCGTGACGATCATGGCGCGGCCTCCGGGCAAACGGAACAGCACCATTCACCTGTTGTCAGGGGGGGAGAAGGCACTGACCGCCCTGTCCCTGGTATTCAGTATCTTCCAGCTCAACCCGGCGCCGTTCTGTCTGCTCGATGAGGTGGACGCGCCGCTGGACGATGCGAACGTGGGACGTTTCTGTAACCTGGTGTCGGAAATGTCCGCAAAAGTACAATTCATCTACATTACTCATAACAAGATTGCGATGGAGATGGCTGCTACCCTGATGGGGGTCACCATGCATGAGCCTGGTGTGTCCCGTCTGGTGTCGGTCGATGTGGAAGAAGCTGCCGAAATGGCGGCTATGTAAGGCAATCCGGTGCTGTCCGTAATGGTGGCACTTCAGCGCAAGCAAGGAAGATGAGGCAATGGGCCTGAATCTGGAAACACTGATTGGCATTCTGGTTATTCTGATTCTGCTGATCCTGGCGGACGGTGTCCGTCGTATGATCAGGGAACGGCAGGGGCGGCTGCGTATGCGTATCGACCCGCGTTACCGGGATGCCCAGGAAGAAGACGCCGAGAAAAGCGATTATAACCCGGAGCTGATCGGCACCGCCCGCGTGGTGCGCCGGGCCATGGAAATGGACTCGCAGCAGCAATCAGAAGCGCCGCCCACCATGATGGAGCCGGACGAGGTTGTTAACGAGCCTGCCACTGCCGAACAGCAGAGCCTGTTTGAAGGCGATCGGCAGCCGGAGCCAGTGGATGAGACCCCGGCCCCGCAATACCGGGAGCCGGAGCCCCAACCGGAACCGCCCCGCGAGCCGCCGAAGCCGGTGGTGGAACAGCGGCCAGTGGAGAAGAAACCGGTTGAGCGTCAGCCGGAAAGAAAGCTGGAACGCCATCGCGAGCCCCAGCCGGTAATGGAAGTGATCGTGGTACACCTGATCGCTCACCGTGGCGCGCCCTTTGCCGGTAACGACCTGCTGCGGCTGCTGCTGGAATCCGGCCTGCGCTATGGACAGATGAACATCTTCCATCGCCACGTGAATCTGGACGGCCGTGACGAGTTGCAGTTTTCCATGGCCAATGCGGTGGAGCCGGGCACCTTCGACCTGGACACCATGGAAGAAAAGACCTTTGCCGGTGTGACCTTCTTCCTGAAACTGCCGGGGCCCACTGACGCCCTGGGCGCGCTGGACAAGATGCTCTCCATCTGCCGCCGCCTGGCCAGCGAGCTTGACGGTGACCTGAAAGACGAACAGCACAGCGTGCTGACCCCGCAGACCATGGAACATTTGCGCCAGCGAGTGCAGGAATTCGAGCGTCGCCAGCGGGTGCC
>NZ_JABURH010000182.1:0-11000 GCF_014762765.1 Alcanivorax sp. | reverse complement strand
AGACACAGGAATACACCGTCCCGTGAGCCAGCCTTCCCAAGACATCTTCCAGAAAGCCCAACACCTGCGCGACCAGCTCAACGATTGGTCCTATCGCTATTACGTGCTTGATGATCCGGCGGTACCGGATGCGGAGTACGATCGTATTTATCGTGAATTGCAGGCGCTGGAGGCGGAGCACCCGTCGCTGGTGTCAGCGGATTCGCCCACCCAGCGGGTGGGGGATGTGCCGCTGGACGCGTTTGATCAGGTGCAGCACGAAGTGCCCATGCTCAGCCTGGATAATGCCTTCGACGATGATGAGCTGCGCGCCTTTGACAATCGGGTGCGCGAGCGCCTGGATGTGTCCGATACCGTGGATTATGTGGCCGAACCCAAACTGGACGGGCTGGCGATTTCCCTGTTGTACCTGGACGGGGAACTGGTGCGGGCGGCAACCCGCGGTGATGGCCAGACCGGCGAGAACATCACCACCAATGCTCGCACCATCCGTTCAGTGCCTCTCAAGCTGCGCGGCGACAAGGTGCCGGCACGGCTGGAAGTACGTGGCGAAGTGGTGATGCCCCATGCTGGCTTTGCTGCGCTCAATGCTCGTCAGGAAGAAGCCGGGCAGAAGATATTTGCCAATCCACGCAACGCCGCCGCCGGCAGTCTGCGCCAGCTGGATTCGCGCATCACCGCCAGCCGGCCGCTGGAGTTCTATGCCTATTCCATGGCGCAACTGGAAGGAGTGCCCGAACCGGCCACCCACGCTGACATGCTCGATGCCCTACGCGGCTGGGGCCTGCGGGTCAATCCGGAGGTGCGGCTGTGTGCCGGGGTGGATGCACTGCTGGATTTCTACCGTGGCATTCTGGAAAAGCGTGACCGGCTCGATTACGACATCGACGGCGTGGTCTACAAGGTCAATCGCTTTGATTGGCAACGGGATCTGGGCTTTGTCAGCCGGGCGCCACGCTGGGCCATCGCTCACAAGTTCCCTGCCCAGGAAGAACTCACCGTGCTCAACGGCGTGGACTGGCAGGTGGGGCGCACAGGTGCCCTGACGCCGGTGGCGCGGTTGGAACCGGTGCAGGTGGGCGGTGTTACTGTGAGCAATGCCACGCTGCACAATATTGATGAAATCCAGCGGCTGGATATCCGCATCGGCGATACCGTGGTGGTGTACCGGGCCGGGGATGTGATTCCCAAGGTGGTCAGAGCGTTGCCGGAACGGCGTCCGGCGGATGCGAAAGATATTTCCCTACCGTCGAACTGCCCTGTGTGCGGCAGCGAGATTCTGCGTGGCGATGACCAGGTGGTGGCCCGCTGCACCGGCGGCCTGATCTGTGGCGCCCAGCAGCGTGAGGCCATCAAGCACTTTGCCTCGCGCCGGGCCATGGATATCGATGGCCTGGGCGACAAGTTGGTGGATGCTCTGGTGGACCAGGAGCTGATTGCCACCGTGGCGGATCTTTACCGGCTCAAGGCGGAGCAGGTGGCTGGCCTTGAGCGCATGGGCGAGAAATCCGCCGATAACCTGATCGCCGCGCTGGAAAACTCCAAGACTGTCGCCCTGGGGCGTTTCCTGTTTTCCCTGGGGATCTTGCAGATCGGTGAGGAAACGGCCAAAAACCTGGCGGATTGTTTTGGCGATCTGGACACGATTCGCCGGGCGCCGCTGTTATTGCTGCTGGCGGTACCGGATGTGGGCATGGAAGTGGCCAAGGCCATTGGCGCCTTCTTTGCCGAAGCCGATAACGAGGCGGTGATTGATGGGCTGCTGGCTGCCGGGGTGAATCCGCAGTCCAGTGGTGAACCGTCAGCAGCCTTTGTGCACAGCCTGACCCTGGCGCAGCTGCTGAAATCCGCCAAGCGGCTGGGCATGAACCTTGAAGGTATCGGTGACAAGTCACTGGAAACCCTGGGCAACCATTATCGCACCGTTGCCGAGCTGAGCGCCGGTGCTGCAGAAGGGGTCGGCGCGGAGCCCAAGGGCGTGCGTTCCGGAGTGATGACGCAGTTGAGCAAGGCGCTGGCGGAAAACGGCTGGCAGGCCCGTTTGCAGGAAGCTGAAGCCATGGTGGCCGAGCTTGCCGCCCGCGCACCGGCCCAGGCGGAAAGCCGCCCGCTGGAAGGGCAGACCTGGGTGCTCACCGGCACCCTGGAACAGTTTACCCGTGACCAGGCAAAGCATGGCCTGCAGCAGTTGGGAGCCAAAGTGTCCGGGTCGGTGTCGAAGAATACGTCTATGGTAGTGGCCGGCGCTGCAGCGGGTTCCAAGCTGGCCAAGGCCGAGTCCCTGGGGGTTGAGGTCTGCGATGAGGCCGCGCTACTGTCCGTATTCGAACAACACGGCATTGATCCGGGAGCATTATGAGAATCGGTCTTACCCTGGTATTGGCGGCACTGCTTCTGGGCGGTTGCGCCGGCACACCGACCCAGACAGACAATGTCTGTGCGGTGTTTGATCAGCGGGGGGGCTGGTTCAACAACTGGTACAAGTACGCCAAGAACACGGAAAAGGAATACGGCGTGCCGGTACCGGTACTGATGGCCACGATCTACAAGGAATCCGGCTTCAATGCCCGGGCCAAGCCGCCCCGCACCAAGCTGCTGGGCTTTATCCCCTGGAAGCGGCCTTCCTCGGCCTACGGTTACCCCCAGGCACTGGATTCCACCTGGCAATGGTATCAGGATGACACCGGTCGCCATGGTGCAGACCGCGATGACTTCAAGGACGCGGTGAGGTTTGTGGGCTGGTATCACTACCAGAGCCACAAGAAAAACGGCGTTGCCCGTAACGATACCTACAACCTGTATCTCAACTATTATGCCGGCCACGGTGGCTATGCCCGTGGCACCTGGAAGAACAATAAATGGATGAAGGGCGCCGCACAGCGCACCGCCAGCATGGCTAACCGCTATCAGCAGCAGATGAATAGCTGCGGGCGGTAGAAGCGCAGCTGCAAGCCTCAAGCTTCAAGCTGCAACGCGAATCTTGCACTGTCATTACCGCTGGCGCCGCGCCAAAAAGTAGAAAGAAGCCTAACGAAAGCTGCGAGAGACGAAACCATAAGCCTTTCTAGTGGTGGTTTTGCTTTTCGCTCCTTTTCAACTCGCTCCTCGCCACTTAGCCTTCCGGCGCGGCTCCGCGTTGATTCGTTTAGCAGCAAACTGGCCCGCGTTGCAGCTTGAAGCTTGTAACTTGCAGCTGCCTTTACCGCTAAACTGCCGTTTGTCCGGTCTTATCGGAATCCGGTCGGTTTGAATGTGGTTCGCTGTAAAAATGTGACAAGAAGCACAAAAGCAGGTCTTTGGGGACCTGAGACATCAAGGGGAACACACTTTGCGTTTTGTATTCGGTCTGCTGCTATGGGCAAGCGGGGTCATGGCGGCGTATGCCATGCAGGTGGACAAGGCCATTGTTCATTTTCCCGCGGATAAATCACCGCGTCAGGATGTGGTCATCGGTAACCCAGGAGAAGAGCCCCTGTTTGTGGATGTGGGCATTCTCACCGTGAGTGATCCGGGTACCGACAGTGAGCAGCGATTGCCGGTGAAGGATCCGGAATCGGCCCCCCTGATTGCCACGCCGCGGCGCCTGATGGTGCCACCGGGGGGGAGTCGCCGGGTGCGACTGGTGAACCTGGAAGGCCATGGTGATATGGAGAAGGTCTACCGGGTAGATCTGAGACCGGTGGCCCCGCCGGAGCAGATGGATAGCACTGGCGTGCGGGTACTGGTGGGCTACCAGTTGCTGGTGTTTGTGGCGCCTTCGCAAACCGGAGTGTCACTGGAAGGGCAGCGCGACGGCAAGTCCCTGACACTGAGCAACAAGGGCAATGTGAATGTGCTGTTGCATGAGGGGGAGCAGTGCCCGCCAAGCCCATCTACCCGACCCTGTGAGCCGGTACAGGGGCGCCGCCTTTACCCGGGTAACAGCGTTACCCTGGCATTACCCATGGATGCGCCGGTGCGTTTCAATCTCACCACTGCCGGTGAGACCCGGCAGCAGCGTTACCCCTGATCGGAACGGCCGCCATGGGATCGCGCTGGCAGGCCGGGTTGATTGTCCTGCTGGCTTCTTTGCCGGCCGGGCAGCTCATGGCTCAGGATTACGCCGTGCCACCGGGGTTCGAAGCATTGATGGAGCCCCAGGAAACCCTGGTGGATGTGTACTTCGGCGATCGTCTGGTGCTGTCTACCCCTGCTCGCTACTCTCCCGAAGAAATTACCTTTCTGGAACCGGATGCGCTGATCGGCGCTATGCCCCAGGTAAAACCGGAGCCCTGGTTGCTGGCGGTGCTGTCCACGCCGTTGGCCCCCCACGGCGACAAGGTCTGTGTCAGTGAACATCAGCAGGAATGTGGCCTTATCGAGCCGAAAGTTGCCGGCGTGATTTTTGACGAACAGCGCTTTCGGGCGGATCTGTTTATCCACCCCAAGTATCTGGAAGCGCCGGAAGCGCTGGCGCCACGTTATCTGCCTGAACCCACGGAAAGCCGGTGGGGTGGGGTGCAGAATCTCAGTTTCAGCCATGCAGGTAGCGCTGAAGGGGAGAACAATACCAGTTTGTTCGGTCGCAGCCTGGTAGGCCGAGGCGCCCAGTATGGCTTTGCCAACTGGGTCAGTACTGATGAGCAGTCGCTGTCCATTGATGAACTGGGCTGGCAACGTAACTACCCGGATCACCAACTCACTGTTGGCCTGTTTCAGCCTAACAGCGACATGCTGACGGTGATTGACCGGCAGCCGATCGCCGGGGTCGGTGTGTCCCGCTCGTTGGTGCGTCGCCAGGATCTCGACTCCGCCTTTGCCACCTCGGTGGAAGTGTTCCTGTCGTCTCGCAGCCGCATTGAGGTGTACAAGGATGGCCGCCTTTACGGTAGCCAGTTTCTGGAATCCGGGCGTCGCCGTCTGGATACTGCCCGCCTGCCTACCGGGGCCTACACACTGGAACTGCGTATCACCGATGCTAACGGCAATACCCGGGTGGAAGAGCAGTTTTTTGTGAAAAGCCGCCGGCTGGCGCCGCAGGGCGAAAAACTGTGGTTTGCCCAGGTCGGGCAGGCCACCGCCTTTGCCCGCGACCAGGTTCTGCCGGAAGACAGGCAGACCGCCCTGTTGATGACCGGCTTGCGTCAGCGCTTTGCGGATACCTGGGGTGGAGGGGTGGCCATGGCTGCTACCGGCGAGCAGGCCCTGCTGGAAGTGAGTGGCGACTGGTTTTCCCGTTATTCACAGCTGTTTGCCAGCACTTTTGTAGAAAGCGAAGGCGGTGGCGGTTTTACGTTACGCGGTAATGCCCGCTACCGGGACTGGCGTTTCCAGTTCGACAGCCAACGGGTCTGGACCGACGATCCGACCGTTTTTGACGTTGATTTTGATGCGCGAGAATATCGATTGTTGCCCCGCTCCGTGCGACGTGACAGTGCTGAGTTATGGGTGCCAGCGGGGCGTGGGCAGTTGGTATTCTCCCACCGCCGTCAGCGACTTGGCCGTGCCAGTGAACAAACCATCAGCTCGGCGGCCTACCTGCATACGTTCCGGGTGGGAGGCGGTCAGGTGATCAACCTGTCTGCCAGCCTGACGCGCAATAACGGTGACAACCAGATACTGCTCGGCGCCAATTGGTTGATGACCCGCCCGGACTGGCAGCATCAGGCCAACCTTGGCTGGGTTCAGGACGATGCACCGGGTACCGAGGACGGGGTTAACGCCGCCTGGGCCAGCGCCTGGAATGACCGGGATCGTTTTGATGCGGACCTGACGCTGGGGGCGGGGGTGAACTTTGATCCGGGTCGCCAATCCGTTCTGCTCAACAGTGAATACGGCTCCCGCCACGGGCGTGGCCGTGCCGATGTGGCCTTCAATGATTCCGACCGGGGGGGCCGCGATACCCTGACCAGTGTGCGTTATGACACCAGCCTGGTGATTGGTGATGGCGCCGCCTTGGGTGGTGAGCAACTGAATGATTCGGCGGTGCTGCTGAAGCTCGACGGCGCTGAGGGCGCGCTATTTGATGTGCTGGTCAACGGTAACCCGGAGATGGTGGTGAAAGGCGGCAGCTCGGCGACTCTGACGCTGCCTGCCTATCAGGTACACAAGATCGCTCTGCGAGATCGCGGTACTGATTTTGTGAATCTGGACAGCACACCCCGGGACGTGGTGCTGTACCCGGGCAATGTGGCGATGCTGGCCTGGGAGCTGCAAAGAGTGATGGTGGCTATTGGTCGTCTGCAGGATGCGAATGGCAATACTCTTTCCCGTGCCCGCATTCAGGGCCCGGGTTTCGATAACCTGGTATTCACTGACGAAGACGGCTACTTCCAGCTGGAGCTTCCCGAATCCAGCCTGGACAGCCTCTATGTGGAAACCGCCAGTGGTCGCTGCAATCTGCAGACCGGGGCGGTGGAGATCCAGTACGGAGTGGCGCGGTTGGGGGCGGTGGTTTGTGAGGCAATTGATAATTGAGAATGGATAATTGATAGCTGCGCGATGCAGGCTAGCTAGCAACCTAAAGGCAAGAGGCCGCGCCCATCACTTGAGCGCGGCCTCATGCCTTTCAGGTTAAACATCACGTTTTCCGCGACGTTATCAATTGTCCATTCTCAATTATCAATTGCCTTTATTGCATCTCAACCATGATGGTCAACACCCCGCTGTGGACACCGGAGGCGGTGGCGGCGCTCATGTCGTTGGCGAGTAAGTCCACGCTGACGGTGGCGTTGTTGCTGGCGCCACCGTTGCATTGTGGGTCGCCGCTGCGGCTGTTGCCCATGCCGGCCAGCGGGATGCCAGCGGTGGCGCTCTGGGGGCCGTTGCCGTCGTTCCAGCTCACCGAGTAAGGGACACTGCTGCCAGCAGAAATCAGCTCAAAGGCGCCGCCGGTGCCGCTGCCGGTGAGGGTGACGGCGTACTGGCCACCGTTGGCCTGATAGACGCACAGCGTGTCGGAGCGTGAGATGTTGTTGCTGCCATCAAAGGTGCCGAGGGCAATGTCATCAATCTGGGTTACCTGAATGGAGTTGGGAATGGTGATTTCCACGCTGACGGTGAAGTTGGCGGGCGACTTGCCCCTGCCGGAATTGGCGGCAGTGAAATTGAATTGACTGCTGTAGACGCCAGGCGGGACCGACTGGATATCTGTGCCGTTGGCATGCACTTTCAGGCTGGCGTTATTACCGCCTGGGCATTGGCGTACTGCACCAGTGAAAACTTCAGCGGTGGAGAGATTCGGTTGCAAGGTGATTTCCTGGCCATTGACCAGGTCGCCCCAGGCCAGCGTGACCGGGATGCTGTCTGCGCCGGACACCAGCTCAAATGGGCCCTGGGCTTCGACGGCGTAATTAATCGGGGTATTACCCTGCGGGCTGGGTTCCTGCACGGAGCTGACGCACAGCGCAAAGCTGTGATTCAGATCGCCCCCGTTCCAGGTATGGGTGGTGGTAAAGGCATTTGGATCGGTGCGGATGTGGGCCTGAGCATTTGCCGTTAACCAAACCAGCAAGCTGCTTGCGATAATACGCAACCACATAGGACTCTCGTTATCGGGAAAGTGAGCACTATAGCAGATGGGCCGGGATTGTCCGGCCCATCTGTATGATGCTTATTCCGCGGTGATGATCACGGTAAGGGTGTCGGTGTGATCGGTAGCGGAGGTGGCTTCGCCCACCTGGTTTTCGGTAGCGCTGACGCCCAGGGCTACATTGGGGCCAGAGGTCTGGCAGTTGGCTTCGGTGGTGTTGCTGCTGGTCAGACTGGTTACGGCGGTGTCTTCGGTAAGCGGAGTCCCGTCCCAGGTCACGGAATAATTGACCACACTGGTGCCACCGTCGCTGAGAGTGAAATCACCAGCAGTACCGGCACCGTTGGCGTCATTGCTGCTCTGCGCCACAACGCCATAGCCGCCAGCCAGGTTACGGTACACGCAGACATTATCGCTGGTGGTAAACCCATTACCCTGGTTGATGGTCATGTCATTCATGTCGCTGATCTTGATCAGGTCCGGCACATTCAAAGTGATGACAGCGCTGCCGGTGGAAGACGCGCCAGCGCCGGCGCCCATGCTGCCATCGGTGGCAGCCATGGCCAGGCCAGAGGCAAGGAGAGTGCTGGAGAAGATAGCCGGTACAAAGGATTTCATATTCATGGTTGTCGTTCCTTTAAGCTGGTAAGCAAGTGAGCTAAGCAAGCCTGGACATCCCCAATTGCGCCTCAGGCCCTAATTGAAAGCGATACTGCCATGTGTTCAGTAAAATGTGATCTGCATCTCGTTACTTATGCGATGGGCGGTGTTTCCCTTTTGCTGATTCGCGTTCAGTAAAGCAATTTGGCCGATTTCAACGATTTAGGACTCACAAAACCGGATGGCTTTGCTAAAGTGCGGGTCAGATTACCGATGCAGTAAGGGGGCAGCTTGGATAACGAGTCCATCGTTTATGGGTGTATCAAACATCTGCCGTTCGGCACTTTGCAGGAGCGCAAGACCCACTGTTTCCATAACCGCCGGGCCGTCCGCCAGCTTCCCCAGGCCGATGAATGGCCCTTTTTGTGCCGGGAAATGTTCTCGGTACCTGGCGATGACCTGATGGGCGGTACCTTCCAGACCCAGGTGATCCATTTCGGCATGTCCTATCGGGCGGTGGAGTACGAGTGGGAACACTGGATTGCCAAGTTCGAATCCCTGCTCAAGAACATGTACTGGGTAAATGCGGTGGTGCACCTGGAAACCGAGCTGTCCGGCTTTCATACCTTTGTCTGGGACAGCGCTGAGGTCTGCCATGAGCCTTCCGAGGCGCCGTTGAGAGTGCGGTGTGAGTGGGCGCGGGAAGGGGCGATTGCTTGAAGGGCAGTTGACAGTGGACAGTTGAAAGTTGACAGCGTCGCGGAATGACTCACTAGATTCTGAAGCTAAGAGGCCGCGTTCATGGTTTTGGCGCGGCCTCTTAGGTTTCACTTAACCACGATGGTTCAGTCGCGCAGCTGTCAACTGTCCACTATCAACTGTCAATTGCCTCGTTAGCCTGTTCCTTCCCCATCACCGACACGCTCTCCGTCACCTCATCGAATACCACAAACGCGTCCTCTCTCTTCAGCTGATTGCGGACCTGCTCCACCTTGGTGGCGGTGGGGATTTCCTGATCGCCGTAATCGGTGCCGTCACGGGTAACGAATTCCTCGATCAGGTTGGTGAGGGTTTCCGGGGGCAGGTCTTTCCAGGGGACGATGATGGGCATAAGCAGTTTCAGTTTTAAAGTTTCAAGTTACAAAGCGCGAGAGGCGCTTTGATGTTTGGCAAAGCAGTGTCCGCGTTTGGGGCTTGGATATCACTATGGAATCTGGTTTGGTTGGCAAGTTTTGCGACTAGGGTAGTCCAGTCTCACGATACATGGTTGGACGCGGGTATCGCATATATAGCCACTATTGCCTTTCCCGCGCCTTGCAACTTTCAACTTGTCTCTTGCAACTCTAGACCACCAGCAGCTGAATGCCAGCGCCGAGTATCACCAGCCAGGAGGTGACGACGCCCAGTTGACGGGCAAGGTTGGCGCTGCTGCGGGGGATCAGCATGCCGTAGCTGTAGAGGGCACGGCCGCCTACCAGCAGGATGCCGTAAATGTGCAGGGCGGTACTGCCGCCGCCGTTGATTTCCAGCAGGGCCATGAGGATCAGTGCCAGGGGGATGTATTCGATAGTGTTACCGTGAGCCCGGATGGCTCGACTTACGTCCTTGTGGCCACCATCACCCAGAGAGACTTTCTTGGCCAGACGAAGGCGCACCACGTTGGCGGCCAGGGCGATGATCAGGAAACCGCTGAGGGCGGCGTAGAGGGCGGTAATCGGCAAGCTGACTAATGTCATGGCATCCACTCAGGTTGTTTTTTGCGTTTGCGGACAATAAACCGGGCCGGGGCCAGGGCGTCAATCATTTCCTGGTCCGTTGGCAGGGGCTGGCCACAGATCATGTCGGCGATCAGCTCCGCACACAAGGGGGTACCGGTAATGCCGCGGCTGCCGTGGGCTACATTCAGATAGAGCCCTTGTGCCGGACGGTGAGGAATGTCGGTGGCGACGGGCAGCGGGCCGCACAGGGGCAGGAAGTCGATGCTCTGGCACCGGAATGCCACCCGCCGGTCGACGATCTGAATATCCTCACCACCCAGCTCCTGCCAGAAGTTGGGGAGATAGTGCTTCAACTGAGCCAGATTTTCCGCATCGTCGCTGTCGGTGGCGTGGCGGTGATCTTCATGGAGCTTGAAGGTGGCCCCGACGCAGTGCAGGCCGTCCAGGGCCGGGGTCAGGTAACCGCCGTGACATTGTGCCTGCTGCCAGCGTCGGGAGGCTTCCGTGGCCTGACAATAGCTCACCTGACCGCGGATGTGTTTGAGCGGCAACCAGCCGAGACCGGGCAGGGACTGGCTCTGGCCGGCGGTACACAGGACAACCGCGTCGGCGCTGAGCATTTCGCCGTCCTGCAGGGTCACCTGGGCCGGAGCGCCTTCTTCAATGGATGTTACCCGGGCGGGCAATTGGCTGATGGCTGGGTGGTCCAGCAGAAGCTGGCACCAGCGGGCCGGGCGCAGGTAGCCGCCGCCAAGCAGTTGCACCGCGTTGTCGCCGTAGGGCTGGAGCAGTTCCGGTGGCCAGGCGCCGGTTGCCATGGCCTGCTCCAGTTTGTCTTGCTGGCGCTCGTCTACGTAGTGCTGGATCACGCCGTTGAGATTGCCGTCTTGAGGCTGTGCGGGAAACTTGAAGCGACGCAGCCAGCGCAAGGCATGCCCGTAGCTTTGCTGATAGAACCGGTTCTGGGGAGTGAGGTGAGCACTGGGGGTGCTGTAGACCACCCCGGCCAGGTTGCCGGATGCATGGCTGGCGGTGCCGTCTGGATCCACCACGGTCACCCGGCAGCCCCGCTCGGCCAGGGCCCTGGCCGTGGTGGCGCCGGCCAGCCCGGCACCAACCACCAGGATATGTCCCGCAGCCATGGCGGGCCGGATTTCCCCGCCGTCGATCTG
>NZ_JABURH010000043.1 GCF_014762765.1 Alcanivorax sp. | reverse complement strand
CCAGCGACCAATTGGTTAAAAGCCAACTGCTCTACCAACTGAGCTAACGACCCGCTCCCGAAGGAGGCGCAAATAATACGGATTTATTTCCGGGTGACAAGGGGAAAACCGATTTTTTTTCCCCTTTACTGATAGTTTGTTGGATCTTTGACCAATGCCTCTTCAAAGCCCTGCTTTCGCAGCCGGCAGCTGTCGCATTTGCCACAGGCATTGCCATTCTCGTCAGCCTGGTAGCAGGACACCGTCAGACCATAATCCAGCCCCAGGGCGGTGCCCTGCTGGATGATCTGCGCCTTGCTCAGGTGCATCAGCGGGGTCTCGACGCTGATCGGGGATCCTTCCACACCAGCCTTGGTGGCTAGATTGGCCATCGTCTGGAAGGCTTCAATGAAAGCTGGGCGGCAGTCCGGATACCCGGAATAGTCCACCGCATTCACGCCGATGTAGATCGCTTCAGCTTCCACTACTTCCGCCAGCCCCAGGGCCAGGGAAAGAAAGACGGTGTTACGGGCCGGCACGTAAGTCACCGGAATCCCGTCGCCGCCCTCTTCCGGTACGTCAATGGAGTGGTCAGTAAGCGCGGAGCCGCCGATATTGCCCATGCCCAGCTCGATCACCCGGTGGCTGAGTGCACCCAGGGCCGCGGAGACCCGCTCGGCCGCATCCAGCTCGGAACGGGTGCGTTGCCCGTAGTCGAAGGCGATGGTATGGCACTGATAGCCCTGATCCCGTGCGATGGCCAGGCAGGTGGCCGAATCCAGACCTCCGGACAGCAATACCACGGCTTTTTTCATTGATGGTTCTCCTTCAACCCGTCAACTAGCGCCCGCGGGCGTCATTCCAGAGTAGTTTGTGCAGTTGCAGCTGGAATCGCACCGGCAGCCGGTCTTCCACAATCCAGTCAGCCAGATCCCCCGGTGCCAGCTCCCCCTGCACCGGGGAAAACAGCACGTCGCTGACACGCTGGTGCAACTGATGCTGGTCCAGCATGAAGCGTGCCCAGTCGTAATCCTTGCGGTCGGCGAGTACAAACTTCACCTGATGATGGGGCTGGAGCAGCAGAATATTCTCCAACCGGTTGTTGTGTTGCTCGCCGGAACCGGGGGCTTTCAGGTCCATGACCACAGAAACTCGCGGGTCCACACCAGCAATATCCATGGCACCGCCGGTTTCCAGACTGACATCAAAGCCTCTGTCACACAGGGCGGTCAGCAACGGCAGGCAGTTCGGCTGGGCCAGGGGCTCGCCGCCGGTAACCGTCACGTAGCGCGCCTGGTAACCAGCCACCTGCTCCAGGATCGCCTCTAGAGACCATTTCTCCCCCCCGGAAAAGGCATACTCAGTATCACACCACACGCAACGCTGCGGGCAGCCGGTCAGGCGAACGAATACCGTGGGCCGGCCCACGGTTCGCGCTTCGCCCTGGAGGGAGTAAAAAATTTCGGTCAGACGGAGGTCCACAACATCTCCTGAACACCCGGGAGGGGGAAATGCGGCGGATTCTATCACCTTTGCCGGCGTCTGTGCCGCCGGCAAAGGAGAGATAGTGAGGGATTACTTGTCCAGCTGTTCCAGCAGCGTCTTCGCCTGGCTGGCTTCAGAGCTGTCCGGATACTGCTTGATCAGCTTGTGTAAGTTGACCTTGGCCTGGGAGACCTGCTCATCGCGGGCCTGCATCACCGCCAGGGTATAAAGGCTGGTAGGCGCCTTGCTGTGCTCCGGGTAGTCATCCACTACCGCCTGGAACTGGGCCTGAGCCTTGTCCTGTTTTGGGGTCTTCAGATTGCTGTAGACTTTGCCCAGCCAGAAGTGGGCGTGGGCACGGAATTGCCCGTTGGGGAAATCGTTCAGGTAACCCTCGAAGGCTTCTGCCGCCGCATCAAAGTCGCGCTTGATCAGCTTGTCCTTGGCGGCACTGTAGGCGTCACGGTCTGCTTCGGGGTCATTTTCGGCCGCACTGGCGGCACTGTCGTCCGGCTGCTCGGTCTTACCCTGCTCAGCCAGCGTATTGATTCGGGTATCCAGGTCCAGATAACGCTCACGTTCCGCGTCCTTCATGACCTGTAATTCATGACGCAACTCTTCAAGCTGACCCTGCAAATCCTGGATCTGCTCTTCAAACTGCTGTTGCTGTTGCATCAGTAACAACAAACCGTCCTGGCTCATCGGGGCCGCAGCACTGCTGCTACCACCGGAACGGGCCTGGGCCAGGCTTCTCTCTTCAACGGCCAGCGGCCCGGTGTTCTGTGCTTGCGCACAGAACACCAGGGAGCCGAGCACTACGCCTGCAAGCAGGCGCGTTCGCTTCACTGCTTTCATGCCTTACGGACGGCCGGCAGTGTAGTTGATTTCTACGCGACGGTTCTTGGCCCAGTCCATTTCGCTGTGACCGAATGCCGCAGGCTTCTCTTCACCATAGGAAACGATTTCCAGCTGGGAAGAAGACACGCCCTGAACACGCAGGAACTTCTCTACCGCCTTGGAACGACGCTCGGACAGAGCCACGTTGTACTCACGGGTACCACGCTCGTCAGCGTGACCTTCCAGACGCACTTTGGCGTTGGAGTTGTTTTTCAGGTAGGTAGCGTGGGCACGCAGAGTTTCGAAAGCAGCCGCCGGAACGGTGTTGCTGTCAAATGCGAAGTAGATCACCCGGCTGTCGGTGGTGCCATCGTAGTTGGACGGATGGTTGTAGAAGTTATCAGCTGTCAGCGGGATGCTGCTGGTGTCCGGCTTGGACGGAGTAGACGGCTCAACCGGAGTTACCGGAGAGGTATCAGTCTGCTGGGACATATCATCGGTAGCAGAGCTGTCGTCTTCAGTCGGGGTGCTGGAACAGGCTGCCAGGGCAGCTGCCAACATCAGGGCAAACAGCGGGTTAAGAAATGAACGCATGCGTAAAGCTCCTATAATTTCCTAGTATTGGACTCCGAGAATCACTCAGAGGAACGGCGACCAGGCCGGTTCTCTGACTTCCCCTTCCTTCGACGGCAGTGTCACTTTGACTCTGCCATCGATGGATACGGCTTCCAGAACCCCCGTCCCCCGATCTTGCGTCCCGTAAATTACCATACTTCCATTGGGCGCAACACTGGGCGATTCATCCATGTCTGTACGGGTCACGATATTAAATGTGCCCCGCTGGAGGTCCTGCACCCCGACGTTAAAATTTCCATTTCGCCGGTGTACATAAACAAGATAACGGCCGTCGGGTGTGACATCCGGGCGGGCATTATACGCACCCTGGAACGACACTCGCCGGACCGACTTATCATTTATGTTCAGTTTGTAAATCTGTGGCCCACCGGAACGGCTGGAGGTAAACACCAAATGTTCACCATCCGGCAGCCAGCGAGGCTCCGTATCAATACCATAATGCTGGGTCAGCCGTGTTAACTGCTTGCTAGCGATATCCAGCATGTAAATCTCCGGGTTGCCGTCCCTCGACAGGGTCAACGCCAGCTTCTGGCCATCCGGCGACCAATCCGGCGCACCGTTGATACCCCTGAAACTGGACACCTTTTCCCGGTTGGTGGTCGCCAGGTCATGGGTATAGATGGCCGGCATGCCATCATCCTCGAAAGAAACATAAGCAACTTTCCTGCCATCCGGAGACCAAGTCGGGCTCATGATCGGCTCTTTGCTGCGCAGGATAGTGGTAACCCGGTGCCCGTCGGCGTCGGCATATTGCAGCTGATAAGGGTTCTTGTCACTACGATTATGCGTGACATAGAGAATCTTGGTGGAAAACGCACCGGGGATACCGGTGAGTTGCTCATAGATCCGGTCACTGATGGCATGAGCCACGTCACGTAGCTGGGATACAGGCGGTCGATAGGTTTCCGACATCAGCTTCACTTGCCGGTTCACATCGAACAGGGCATAGCTGACCTCATAGCCTCCACTTTCCTGAGCCTTCATGCTGCCAGTAATGATGTATTCCACACCCAACACCCGGAAATCCCGGTAGATGACTTCGCTTTCGTTGCGCGGTCGGCTGAGCATATCTTCTGCGGGTAACGGCTTGAACTGACCACTGCGATGCAGATCCGCCTGCACAATCTGTGACACGTCCTCGGGTGCATTCTGTGCACCCTCAAAGGGCACGACGGCGATGGGGACCGCATCAACACGGCCTTCTGTTACCCGGATCAGCAATTCCGCCCGGGCCATCGTAGCGCCGAACACCAGGATGGCCGCCAAGCCGATCCGCCACATTTTCTTTGCCCTACATTCCAACTTCATTGTGCAACTCCAGGATCAAATTCGATCACCAGTGAGCGAAACTGTTTATCAAACAGGGGGCCATCAGGCACCGGTAAGGGGCTGGCCAGCTTGACCGCATTCATTACCGATTCATCAAAATCCGGATAACCGCTACTTTTTACCACCGACACGTTGACGACCTCACCACCAGGAATCATCTGTATACGAACCTGCGTTTTGATGTCATCCCGATTCCGGTAATTCCCGGGAATTCGCCAACGCTGCCCCACCTGAGCGGAAATAGCATCGGTAAAACTGGCCACCTCCACATCCGACTGATCCGCGTTGCTGGCCGCTTCCTGCGACTCCTGGGGTGATGGCTCTGTCGGCTTTGCCATTTCCAGCTCTTCCTCGGCCAGCATTTCCTCCAGACTCGGCTCCTCAATATCGGGGATAACCGGTTTGGGATCCGGCTTGGGCTCCGGTTTCGGTTCTGGCTTAGGTGCCGGCTTTTTGGTCGGCTCCGGTTTCGGCTTGGGTTTGGGTTTCGGCTCAGGCTTTTTGGGCTCCGGTTTGGGTTTCGGCTTGGGTTTGGGTTTCGGTTCCGGTTTCGGCGCGGGCTTTTGCTCCGGCTTCGGCTTGCTAACCGGCGCCTTCTTCTGTTTCGACGTCTCCACCATGGTGGCTTTCACATGGGGAGGAATCACCGGCGCCTTGTGCAGTGACGGATCCGTACTCCAGCTAAACACCAGCAGCCCAAACACCAGCAGGTGAATGAGCAGGGTAAAAAGCAGCGCGGCGCCACGATCACTCATTGCTGCCCTGCGGTTCCGTCACCAGACCCAGCTGGGTAATGCCGGCTGCCTGCAAGGCCCCCATCAACTGGACCACCTTGGCATAGGCCACCTGGCTGTCCCCTTCCACCAGAAACAGGGTGGACGGTTTCTGTTTGTGAATGCGCAGCGCATGACCCTGCACCGTTTCCAGGCTGGCAGACTTGCGGCTGTCGCTGCCCACATCAATGTAATAGCTACCGTCAGCGGTCACCGAAATGATCACCGGCTCATCCTTGTTGGTATCAATGGGCTCACTGTTGCTGTCAGGCAGATCCACATTGATGCCCTGGGTCATCATCGGCGCCGTGGCCATGAAAATCACCAGCAGCACCAGCATCACATCGATGTAGGGCACCACGTTCATCTCGGCAACGAGCTTACGCGGCACCCTGATCTTCACGCCGCTCATGGCTTACCCCTCGCGTCCGTGGACCTGACGGTGCAGCACCGAGGAGAACTCCTCGGCGAACATTTCGTTTTCAGTGAGCAGGGCATCGCTCTGCGCAGAGAAACGGTTATAGGCCATCACTGCCGGAATCGCCGCAAACAAGCCGATGGCCGTGGCAATCAACGCCTCCGCAATGCCCGGCGCTACCACGCTGAGAGTCGCCTGCTTGACGTTGGCCAGTGCCATGAAGGAATTCATGATGCCCCACACCGTACCAAACAGCCCCACGTAAGGGCTGGTGGAACCCACCGTTGCAAGAAACGGAAGGTGCTTTGTCAGGCGAGTCTGTTCACGCTGCAGAGCCACACGCATGGCCCGCTGGCTGCCATCCATCACAGCTTCAGCGCCACGGGTGCTCTTGGAGAGCCGAACAAACTCCTGGAAGCCGGCGCGAAAGATAGACTCCGGGCCCGCATCCACATCCGGGTCCTTACGGCTCTGGTTATACAGTGAGGCCAAATCGTCGCTGGACCAGAACTTCTCTTCGAAGGCACGCCCTGCCTTGTGAGCCCGCCCCATTACCCGGAAACGGCTGACAATCATGTACCAGGACGTCAACGACGCCACTATCAACAGCACCATGACCAGCTGCACCACAATGGTGGCGTTACTGATCAGACTGACGACAGACATACTCGATGCCTCAACCATTGAGCCCTTCTCCTTCGCTGGCGGCTTTGAATTTGTTGTACAGGTCCGCCGGTATCCCGGTGGGCCTGAGAGTATCAGCACTGACGCAGGCCACCTTTATCTCCGCCTGACACAGCAGCGTGTCGCCTCGGCGTACCTGCTGGTCAAAAAACAACGTGGCCTTGCCCAGCTGCTTGAGCCGGGCGGTTACTGCCAGCGCATCGTCGATGCGGGCCGGCTGACGGTATTGCACATTGGCCGAATGGACCACGAACTGGAAGTTCTCATCCGCCAACACATAATGCTGATAGCCTAGGGTGCGCATAAATTCAGTGCGCGCCCTTTCCATGAATTTCAGGTAATTCACGTAATAGACGATGCCACCGGCATCGGTGTCCTCGATGTAGACGCGTACCGGCAGGGTAAATTCCCCGTTTCGCGGCTTTTTTTCAATCATTAAACAAATCACCGTCTTTTCGCGGCCGCTGCAGGCCGAAATGACGCCAGGCATGGTTGGTGGTGGCACGTCCCCGCGGGGTACGCTGAATAAAGCCCTGCTGGATCAGATAGGGCTCCACCACCTCTTCCAGGGTGCCGGCATCCTCATTGAGCGCCGCCGCCAGGGACTCCAGGCCCACCGGACCACCATCAAATTTGTGCATGATCATGTTGAGCAGACGTCGGTCGGTGCCGTCCAGGCCACAACTATCCACCTCCAGCATGTCCAGTGCCCGCTGAGCCATGGCTTCGGTAATCCGCCCGTCGCCCTTCACTTCCGCGTAGTCACGGACCCGGCGCAACAGCCGATTGGCGATACGTGGAGTACCGCGAGCGCGGCGCGCCACTTCCAGGGCGCCGGCATCATCAATGGGAATGGAAAGAATGTCGCAGGCACGAATCACAATCCCGGAGAGATCTTCCACTGAATAGAATTCCAGCCGCTGGACTATACCGAAGCGGTCACGCAAGGGCGCGGTAAGCAGGCCCGCCCGGGTGGTAGCCCCCACCAGGGTAAAAGGAGGCAGATCCAGCTTGATGGAGCGGGCCGCCGGCCCCTCGCCGATCATGATATCGAGCTGGTAGTCCTCCATGGCCGGATAGAGGATCTCCTCCACCACCGGTGACAGGCGGTGGATTTCATCCACGAACAGCACATCGCCCTCTTCCAGGTTGGTGAGGATAGCGGCCAGATCGCCGGCCTTTTCCAGCACAGGGCCGGAAGTGGACTTGAGTTCGCAGCCCATTTCCCGGGCGATAATGTGCGCCAGGGTCGTCTTGCCCAGCCCAGGCGGGCCGAATATCAGGGTATGGTCGAGGGCTTCCTGGCGGCCACGGGCGGCATCAATGAAGATTTCCATGCGCTCGCGGACTTTTGGCTGGCCTTTGTAGTCAGCCAGACTGGCCGGGCGGATGGCCCGGTCATACTGTTCTTCATGGCTGCCTACCGCAGCCGGGGAAATCAAACGATCGTTTTCCATGTTGGCTCAGGACGCAAGTTGCAAGTTGCAAGTTTCAACGCGATCAGGTGCCGTGCCAAACAAAAAAGGTCTTTGCCCGCGTTTTACTGCCGATTTCGCTATGCAAGCATAGCTTCCTACAAAAAGAAAAACCTTTCTTTGCTCCAACACCATTTGCGACCCATAGCGTGTATTCGCGTCCTCTTAAACGAAGTCGCCAGCCCCATCCGCTCGCGTTGCATCATGAAACTTGCCTCTTGCAACCTCAATCAGCGCGCCAGACTTTTCAGCGCCTGTCGGATCAGTTGCTCGCTGGTTGCGCCCTCTTCCGCCACTTTGCCAACGGCGGCGGCGGCATCCTTGTTGCGGTATCCCAACGCTTCCAGGGCAGCAATGGCATCGGAGCGAGCATCGTCCGGCTGGGCCAGAGGTGCCTGCCCCGGCAGGGACACAGGACCACCATCAATCTTGTCGAGGCGGTCGCGCATTTCGATAACCAGTCGTTCAGCAGTTTTCTTGCCGATACCCGGCACTTTCACCAGTGAGGTGGTGTCCTGATCGTGGATACACTGTGCCAGGCGGTCTGCCTCGATGCCGGAGAGAATGGCCAGGGCCATTTTCGGCCCCACGCCGTTGACCTTGATCAGCGCCCGGAACAGTTCCCGCTCATAGCGATCGGCAAAGCCATACAGTAACTGGGCATCTTCGCGCACTACGAAATGGGTGTGCAGGGTCAACAACTCACCGGTGTCGGGCAGGCCGTAGAACACCGTCATGGGGGCTTCCACTTCGTACCCTACCCCGTTCACATCCAGCAGTAGCACTGGCGGGCGTTTCTCGAGCAGGGTTCCACGCAATTGTCCTATCATGGCTGTGTCATCACCGTACTGTTCACCGTATTCGTCCGTTTCTTACTGCGGTTGCACCGCCCATCCGGGCCAGTGACACACGCATATGGGCATGACACAGGGCGATGGCCAGTGCATCGGCTGCATCTTCCTGGGGGCGTTTTTCCAGACCGAGCAGGTATTTGACCATTTCCGCTACCTGTCCTTTTTCCGCGCCACCGCGTCCTACCACCGCCTGCTTCACCTGCCGGGCAGAGTATTCAAACACCGGCAGCGAGGCCTGCATTACCGCGGCAATGGCCGCCCCTCGGGCCTGCCCCAGTTTCAGGGCAGAATCCGCGTTGCGAGCCATGAACACCTTTTCAATACTCACTTCCGCCGGGCCGTATTCCATCACCACCTGATGGATGCCGGTGAAGATCTCGCCCAGGCGCGGAGGGATCTCCTTGTGGGTCGTGGCAATGGTGCCGAAGGCCACCGCCCGACTGCGGTTGCCCACCTGCTCCACCAGCCCGTAGCCGGTACGCCGGGAGCCCGGGTCGATCCCCAGTAGTAATGCCATAAGCCGCTGACCCGAAAATAAAAAGCTGGCCCAGTTGTACCTGACAGCTGTCCATATGTCCAGTTAGCAAAGCTGCAAGCTGCAAGCTGCAAGCTGCAAGCTGCAAGCAAGATTGTGTTGCCGCAAACGGCCGGCACAACCTCCATATACCAAAAAGCCCCGAAACACTCGGGGCTTTTGTTTTCTTTGTAGCTTGTAGCTTGAGACTTGCCGTTACTGCTCTTCTTCCGCCGGCCAGCTGGCGTTGGTGTAGACATTCTGCACGTCGTCCAGGTCTTCCAGCATGTCGATCATCTTTTGAACGGTTTCCGCGGTGTCCGCATCCATCTCCGCTTCCGTGGAGGGGTGCATGGTCACTTCCGCGTCGGCGAATTCCAGACCGGCTTCGCGCAGGGCATCGATCACGTCACCGAACTGCTTGTCCGGGGTGGTGATGACCAGGAAGCTGCCGTCGTCGTTTTCTTCCACATCCTCGGCACCGGCTTCCAGGGCCACTTCCATCAGCCTTTCTTCATCCACGCCGGGCTCGAAGAAGATCTCACCGCGCTTGCTGAACAGGAAGGCAACGGAGCCACTGGTGCCCAGATTGCCGGCAAACTTGGAGAACGCATGGCGCACCTCGGCCACGGTGCGGTTCACGTTGTCGGTCATGGTTTCCACCAGTACCGCCACGCCACCCTTGCCGTAACCTTCGTAGGTGATCTCTTCCATGTTGGCGTCGTCATCACCACCTGCACCACGCTTGATGGCCCGGTCGATGGTGTCACGGGTCATGTTCTGACCCAGCGCCTTGTCAACCGCCGCCCGCAGGCGCGGGTTGTCCGCCGGCTCGCCGCCGCCCATTCTGGCCGCCACGGTGATTTCGCGAATCAGTTTGGTAAAGATCTTACCGCGCTTGGCATCCTGGGCCGCCTTACGGTGCTTGATATTGGCCCATTTACTGTGTCCTGCCATGGTGTCTCCCGTAATTGCTACGAACAGACCGGCGCGAGCAGGTCGCGCCGCCGGTTGTTATCGAATCAGTTATCGTCCTTGCGAACCTGCACACCCACTTCACGCAGCTGCTTGTTGTCCACCGGTGACGGCGCATTGGTCATCATGCAGGAAGCGGTCTGGGTTTTCGGGAAGGCGATCACGTCACGGATGGAATCGCAGCCCGTCATCAGCATGACCATGCGATCCAGGCCGAAAGCCAGACCACCATGTGGCGGCGCGCCGTATTTCAAACCGTCGAGCAGGAAGCCGAACTTTTCGTCAGCCTCTTCATCGGAAATGCCCAGCGCTTCGAACACGGTGCGCTGCATGGCCGGGTTGTGAATACGGATAGAGCCACCACCCAGTTCGGTGCCGTTGAGCACCATGTCATAGGCACGGGACAGGGCCCCTTCCGGGTTGCTCTTCAGCTCTTCCGGGCTGCAGCTGGGCATGGTGAAGGGGTGATGCAGGGCGTAGTACTGACCCTCGTCCTCTTCGAACATGGGGAAGTCCACCACCCACAACGGCGCCCAGTCGCCCTCGACCAGGTTCAGGTCGTGCCCCACTTTAACGCGCAGCGCGCCCAGCGCTTCGTTGACGATCTTGGCCTTGTCGGCACCGAAGAAAATCAGGTCGCCGGTCTCGGCGCCGGTGCGCTCCAGAATACCCTGAATCGCATCCTCGGTGAGGAACTTGAGGATCGGCGACTGCAGACCTTCGGCCCCGGCAGCCAGGTCGTTGACCTTGATATAGGCCAGCCCCTTGGCGCCATAGATGCTGACGAACTTGGTATAGCCATCGATATCCTTGCGCGACAGGCTGCAACCGCCCGGCACCTTCATGGCCGCCACACGCCCTTTCGGATCGTTGGCCGGGCCGGAGAACACCTTGAAATCCACACCGGCCAACAGATCGGCGATGTCGATCAGTTCCAGCGGGATACGCAGGTCCGGCTTGTCGGAACCAAAACGCTGCATGGCTTCGGAGAACGGCATGCGGGGGAAGTCCGGCAGTTCCACATCCAGCAGCTCCTTGAACACCGAGCGCACCATGCGTTCGGTGATACCCATGATGTCCTCTTCCTCCACAAAGGAAGCTTCCAGGTCAATCTGGGTGAATTCCGGCTGACGATCAGCGCGCAGATCCTCGTCACGGAAGCACTTGGCAATCTGGTAGTAGCGGTCGAAGCCCGCCACCATCAGCAGCTGTTTGAACAGCTGCGGAGACTGCGGCAAGGCGAAGAAGCTACCGGGATGGGTACGGCTGGGCACCAGGTAATCCCGGGCACCTTCCGGGGTGGCCCGGGTCAGAATCGGGGTTTCCACATCCATGAAGCCTTCGCCTTCCAGGAAGGCACGGACCACGTGGGTCAGGCGCGAACGGAACTGGAAGTTACGCAGCACTTCCGGGCGACGCAGGTCCATGTAGCGATACTTGAGGCGCACTTCTTCGCCGGCAGCGGAATGGGCATCCAGCTCGAACGGCGGGGTTTGCGCCTCGTTAAGGATGGTCAGTTCCTTGCCCAGCACTTCGATATCGCCGGTGGCCATCTTGCTGTTGCGCACCGCTTCATCACGCATGCGCACCAGCCCGGTCAGGCGCACCACGTACTCGCTGCGAACCTTGTCGGCCAGCGCGAAGGCTTCCACGGTGTCCGGATCGAACACCACCTGCACCAGACCATTACGGTCGCGCAGGTCGAGGAAAATCACCCCACCGTGGTCACGGCGGCGACTGACCCAACCGCAAAGCTCAACTGTTTCTCCATCGTGGGAGGCTCGCAAATCACCGCAATAATGGCTTCGCATGCTTAACTTCCGCTTGTATTTCTGAGGGCGCTACCCGGAGCCGACCGCATCTGTCGGCAGTGTCAGTCCCCGGGTCGCTGAAAAAGGCGCCACAGTATAGCGATTCCACCGCCTGCGAGCCATGCCGGGGGGCGATTCCCTGCCAAACAGGCCACATCAGCCCCTTTTTTGTTGAAAGTCCGTAAAAAATAGTGGTTTGACGGCTTGTGCAGTGAAAATTCATGGCATATAACAGATGCGAACCAATTCAGTGGCCCTCTGAGTTTGCGCAGTCCAGGGGCGTACCTGACAGGGAAGCAAGACCGGTTCCCCGCCGTTCGGCGGAGATACACATTCTCAGGAAGACACAAAACAAGGGGTAAGTAATCCATGGCTGCAAAGAAAAAGACAGCTGCCAAAGCCACCAGCGCTACTGCGGCTCGCAAGGTTAAAACCATCACCGAACCGATGAACAAAACCCAGATCGTTAACCAGATCAGCGATACCACCGGCCTGACCAAGAAAGACGTCAACGCCGTATTCGATGAGCTGGCCGACATCATGGAAGGTCATCTGAAGAAACGCGGTGCTGGCCAGTTCACCCTGCCGGGCCTGATGAAAATCGTCACCCAGAAAAAACCTGCCACCAAGGCACGCAAGGGCATCAACCCGTTCACCGGTGAAGAAACCACGTTCGCCGCCAAGCCGGCCCGCACCATGGTAAAAGTGCGTCCGCTGAAAAAACTCAAGGACATGGCATCCTGATGCCGCTTGCTACCGCCGGGCTCCGGCCCGGTGGTTGACTCTCTCCCCCAGCTCCTCTGGCCCCTGGCCATCCCAACCTCTATAATCCGCGCCCACAGACTGACCCTGGTATTGACTGGCCAACCACAGCCACTCCGAGGCGCCAGCATTTGTTACCGGAATTCAAGGAGCGCGCCCATGGCAGAGCGTAAAGACAAGAAGAAGGTAATCGGCGAGCCGATGACCGACGAACAGATCAAGGTTTTCCTGGATTTCTCCAGCGAAGAGGGTGTCGACGCCGACTTCCACGTGCTCGAGAAAGCCTACCGGGCCCTGCGGTCCGAAGATTTCGGGCGTTTCATCGGGTTCTTCCTGGCACAGGGTCGGGATCTCAATGCCCGGGACCCCCAGGGCCGTACCCTGCTGGCTCTCATCGACAGCCACCCGAAGTGCAGCGACTACGCCCAGTTGCTGCGCGATGCAGGCGGCACTCGCTAGGATCTACCCCGCGCCGCCTGACCTTCTGTCGGGCGGCAACCTTCCAGATACATTTACCAAGAAAAATACATACCCTCAGGAACTTGTCCACCGTCCAAGCCCATGGCATTGTTAAGCCATTACAAGGGCTATCGGGGCCCGGCGACCATGTCGCCTCTAAAAACGGGGTATAGGAAAAGCCAGAAACGGCTTTACCTGTCGTTATTGTAGCATCTGCCTGCAGCAGGCATTTCACGACAATGACGGCCACAAGTTGTATTTCATACCCTGATAAAACACACAACAACAACAAGAGCTGTAAACCATCATGACAGCATATCCTCAACGGTTCTGGCATTCCCTGTGTCTGATCGCGCTTTGTGCATTGAGCTTGCAACTTCATGCGGCGCGCGACGACGACTACGATGACGAAATGGACGAAGTGACCGCAGAAGAACTGCAAATGCAGGAAATCCCGGTGGATGAGCGCATCTTCCAGGAAAAGTGGAACGAAGTCCCCTACAAGAAAAGCTACTTCACCTACACCGACGCTCAAATCCGCGAGAAATGGGATTACCTGATGCGTGGACTGAAGGTGCCTTACCCCTCTGCGGACTACATGCGCACCCAGTTCAAGAAATACCCGTTCATGTCAGAAGACATCCAGAACTGGGATGGCAAGGATTACGATGGTCTGGAGCGCCGCTATCTGGCGGTCTGGAGAATGTTTTTTGCCGGTGATTTCCAGCAAGCCCGCGAAGAAGGCCTGAAGCTTGGCGCCATCGGCAAGATCCCCTCCCTGTTCTCACAGCTCATGTACGCCATCTATCTGGCAGATCGTCAGAGCACCAAGTACATGATGCTGCAGGACGTGGCCAACCAGGCCCAGGAATACTTCGACGACATGAAGGAAGCGGAGGATGACCCAGAGGTAGCCCCTATCGTCGCGACCGTGAAACTGGGTTACGCCTATGCCATTGCCCGGATCGCCGAAGAATCTCCGGTACCCATCGTGGTAGCACGCCGCTATATCGGCAAGATCAAGACCAGTGCCGAGGAAGTCGTGGAAGTGATGCCAGAGCAGCCGCTGGCACATGCTTTCCGTGCAGGCGTCGATGCCGGCATCATGCGTCGGGTGGGCAAGTTTACCGGCCGCATGACGTATGGGGCACGCACCACCACAGTGGAAGAATCCTTTGCCGAGGCGATGGAGATGGCTGGCGATATTCCCATCGTCAACTACGAATACGCCAATGCGTTGATTTACATGAACCGCAAGCGCGATCTCAACGAGGCAATCAGCTACCTGGAAAAGGCCATGAAGATCCGCCCGGAGTTCTCCATGGATGCCCTGGACGTGATGTATTCCTACAAGCGCCTGCAGGAAGTACGGCTGTATGCCCTGAACTTCCGCAGCTTCCGAAAGTTTGAAAAGCTGCGTCGCAAGTTCAGCAAGCAGACGGACCGCAACCTGACCAGCATCATCAGCGAACCGCTCAGCATGGACATGCTGAATAATCCTGGAAAGTACGTGTTGCCTGAGCGCGGCTGATGTCACTGTATGAAGACAAGCTGTTCCCGGTATTACTGGATTGGGCAACCCGTCCGGTTTACCGGGACCGCGAGCGAATCGTCGGCCAGGCCAAAGGATGCGTACTGGAACTGGGCGTCGGTACCGGCAGTAACTTTCCTTTCTATGGCGATTCTGCCACCGAAATCCACGGCATCGAACCGGCCCAGGCGTTGCTGGAGTTGGCACGGGAAGCGGCCAGTCAATGCCCGCACCCGGACCGGTTTGTGCTTCGCACCGGTGACGCCCAGCAACTACCCTACCCGGATCACCACTTCGATACTGTGGTTGCCTGCCTGGTGTTCTGCACTATTCCCGACCCCGAAAAGGCGGCAGCGGAAGCGTTTCGGGTACTCAAACCCGGCGGCACCCTGCTGGCCCTGGAACATGTACTCAGCGACCGCCGCTGGATACAGCGCCTGCAAAAGGGTATG
Organism: Alcanivorax sp.; assembly: GCF_014762765.1. Lineage (GTDB taxonomy): Bacteria > Pseudomonadota > Gammaproteobacteria > Pseudomonadales > Alcanivoracaceae > Alcanivorax. Next base: position 397 of record NZ_JABURH010000043.1, on the reverse strand, counting down.
AACCCGGCCTGGAAGCATCTGGCCTGCGGCTGCCAGCTCACCCGTGACACTGCCAGCATCTTCCGCGAAGCCGGTTTCCGCCTGCATAAGGCCAGCCACCGCCGCCATCCGAAACTCCCCGCCTTTGCCGGGGAGTTGCTTGATGGGGCACTGCTGCGGCCTTGAAGAGCAGCAAGCTACAAGCCTCAAGCTTCAACACGAACCGGTCTATTGCCAACCGATAGACCACTATCTCCGCGTTTAACCCATAACAAAAACCAGATATACAATAATACGAGCCGGCGCGGGGTCCGCGCTCTTCGGCTAGCACATCCCTGATTCGCGTTGCAGCTTGTAGTTGCCTAACCGGGACAATCTGCCACACCCACCTGCACGACTTTGCCTTTACAATACCCCC
>NZ_JABURH010000135.1:11854-15382 GCF_014762765.1 Alcanivorax sp. | reverse complement strand
CGGGGGAGGCGATGCTCGTGTCGCGAAGGTGCCTGTGAAAGCGCTGTTATTCGCGATGCAAGCATCGCTTCCCACAGAAAGATCAGAAATGCCGTGAGCCTTTCAGTTCTTCCTTAGTGGTTGTGATCATGTTCGTCGTCATGATCGTGGTCGTCTTCCTCGTGGTCATGCTGCTCGCCGTCTTCGCTGCTCAGACCTACCCAGGTGAGTTGGCCCGGGGTGAAGGTGAGGTTGAGCGGGGTGGCGAGGGTGCCGGATTCCACGTCGACGACAATGATGGACTGGCTGTCGGCGTGGGACAGGAACACCTGGGCGGGTTCGCCGCCGACGGCCATGGAGACGCGGCTGCCGTGGCCGCTGGCGGGCGGGGCGGCGGTCTCCGGGTCGATGGCGTTTTCCACGTGGGCGTGTTCGCTCCAGTCGGCGGTGTCGACGATGCGCAGGTCGCCGCTGTCATCCAGCAGGATCAGATGCTCGCCGTGGCTGTCCAGGGCATGGCTGTCCAGGCTGACGGCGGCGCCTTCGGTCCAGTCCAGTTCTTCCGCGTCGCCATGGTCCGGGTGGATGATGAGGATGCGATCGCCGGCGTAGGCCACGAACTGGGGCAGTTCGTGGTGGCTGTCGAAGCTGCCGACCCGCTCGCCGGCGGCCAGGCCCAGGGTGGCGTTATCCACGTGCTGGGCGGTGAAAGTTTCACCGTCCTGGTGGACGATCAGGATGCCGTCACTGCAGCCGAATACGGAGTATTCCTCGTTGGAGCCGGCACCGTGCAGGTCCGGGCAATCCAGGCTGATGGTGCCTTCGCCGTGGTAGTGGTCGCCGTGCTGGTGGAGGATGTCCACTTTTTCGGGCAGGCCGCTGGCGGCGGTGCGGCGGGTGGCCAGCACGATTTCCCCACGGGGTTCGGCCACACCGTGGTGGGCGCTGGCGAAGGTATGGTCGGCCTCCATGGTGGCGCTTTCCAGGGAGTGGTCAGTGAGTACTTGCACCTGCGCCATCAGTGCGCTACCGGCGTCGCCGTCGTAGAACAGGGCGGCTTGTTCACCGTGGACCCGGTAGTGGGTTGGACGCGGGCCGGTGAGGGTGCCGACCAGGCCTGGTGCTACTTCATCCACGTGGTCGTCGTGGCGGTAGAGGCCGCCGTCGATGATCTGCACTTGGTTGGCGTTGCGCTGCATGGCCAGCACGAAGCGTTTGCCGGGGCTGGTGTAGAGGGCGCTGGGGGCGTTGTTCAGGGCCAGGCTGCCGGGCAGCAGGGCCTGTTCTTCCAGGTCGTAGGCGTAGAGCTGGTCGCCGGTCCCGTCGCGGGACAGGATAGCCAGACGGCCCGGGTGATCGCCATGTTCTTCGTGGTCATGGGCGTCGTCTCCGCCGCCGCCCAGCGGGGTGCTGCCGGTTTCGTTTTCACAGCCAGCCAGTAGCAGGGCGGCCAGCATCCAGATAAGCAGGGCCGGGCCCCGCTTGGCTGCGTGTTTGAAGCGTTGCATGGTGTTCTCCAATTCGATGTCGCGGCTCCGGCGGAATAATGGCGCCGGAGACCTTCGTTTTACGGAACGAAAAAGGCGTTAAAACTCGATACGGGTACCCACGGTCAGGTTGCGACCCGGTTCCGGCACGGTGCTGGCCAGGAAGGAGGCGTGGTTAAACACTTCCTCACCGAGCAGGTTGTTGCCGCGCACGTAGAAGGTGTAGCGCTGGTCACCGCGCAGCCGGTAGCTGATGGTGACGTTGGCCATGTCATAGGCTGCGGTACGGTCCTCGAAACCGGCGATCTGGTCCTGGGCGAAGCTGCGGTAATACTCCAGCTCGGCATCGAAATGCCCCACGTAGGTGTTGAGCCGGGTACCCAGTCGCTTGGCGGGGATGCGTGGCAGGTAGCCGCCGTCATCGAAGGTGGCGCGCACCATGTCGCCGAATACGGTGATGCCGATGGGGTCGATGCCGTAGTAGCTCACCGAGGCTTCGGCACCGGTGAAGGTGGCGTCGCGCTGGCTGTACTTGATCAGGCGGAAGTCCTCGATCTGGTCCAGGGTGCGGGCGTAGATGTAGTTGTTGATGCGGTTCTCGAATACGCCCAGGTCAAACAGCCAGTCGCCCTGGGTCTTGCGCAGGTTCAGGTTGGCGTTGAGGCTGATTTCGTCGTCCAGGTCCCGCTGGCCGCCCCCGCAGGCGCTGAACAGGCCACACTCGTAGGTGTTGGTGGCCAGGTGGACGCCTTCGGCGTACAGCTCCTGGGCGCTGGGGGCGCGCTCGGAATGGCCCAGGGACAGCACCAGTTCATAGCCTGGCACGAAGGCCCAGTTGGCGGCGGCGGACAGGGAGGTGCTGTCCTGCTTCAGATCCGGTAGCGCTTCACCTGGACGGTCTTCGGGCAGCAGTCGCTGGTGCTCCTGGCGGGCGCCCAGCTCGAAACGCCATTGATCGTTGAGCCGGTACTCTTCCACGGCGAACAGGGCCATGGCGCGGCTTTCGGTTTTCGGCACGAAGGCTTCACCCCCCAGGGAGCTGAAGTCAAAGTCGGTGTACTGCATGCCGACCACACCCCGCCAGTTGCCGATGGGGGCGTGCTCCACTTCCAGCCGGGCGTCGCCGCCGCGGTTGCGAAAGGTGGTGCCGATTTCGCCTTCCTCGATTTCATGGTGGCGGTATTCGGTGTGGTTGCCGCGAAAGCGGATGGCGGTGATGCCGTCCATGGGGTTGCGGTATTCGCCACGGGCATCCACCCGACGGCTGGCCAGGTCCACGAAGGGGGTAACCTCTTCGCCGTGCTCGTGGTCGTGTTCTTCGTCCGGGCAGGCCAGGCTGTTGCCGCTGACACCGCACTCCTCGAACTCATGGTTGTGGCCGGGCAGGCCGTAGTTGTCGCGGCGGTAGCTGTAGGACATGCCGAAGAAACCCTGGTCACCGATCCAGGAGGCGCCGATGCTGCTGTTGTCGCTTTCGGCGAAGGTGCCAGGCACGGTGAGGCGGTCGAAACCGTCCACTTCGTAGTCATCGGCGTCGCGGCGACTGCCTTCTACCCGGAACACCAGATGGTCGGTGGCGGAGAAGGTGATGCCGGCGGCGGTGGCGTTTTCATCGGCCACGGTGTTGGCGCGGGCGCCCACGAAGCCTTCCACGTCCTCACGCGGTCGTTCGGTGGGAATACGGCTGTCCAGCACATTCACTACACCGCCACTGGCGCCACTGCCATAAAGCAGGGTAGACGGGCCACGCAGGACTTCGATCTGGCGGGCCAGCATGGGGTCCACGGTGACGGTGTGGTCCGGGGAGATCCTGGAGGCATCCAGCACTGCGGAGCCGTCGTTGAGCACACCCACGCGCGGGCCGCTCTGGCCACGAATGACCGGGCGGCTGGCGCCGCCACCGAAGGTGTCGCTGTGCACGCCGGGCTGGTTGTTCAGGGTCTCGCCCAGGGTGGCGGTGTTTTTCTGGGTGAGGGTTTGCTGGTCCATCACCGAGTAGGGGGTGCTGGGACTGCCGCTGCCCAGGGGCAGGGCGGACACGTTTACTGCTTCCAGTTCATTG
>NZ_JABURH010000135.1:10017-11443 GCF_014762765.1 Alcanivorax sp. | reverse complement strand
ACGTGAACATAGTGGCTGGGCAGGGCGAGCATGCCCTGGCCGTGGGTGCAGACCTGGCAATCGGCAGCGGCCAGCAGTTCCTTGTGCGGATCGTGAGGCTGGGCATCAATGTGCGCGGGCGCATGCCAGGCAAGGAGAAGCTGGGCGCAGAACAGCGCCAGAATCAATGACAGCGACAGGCCTTGGCGGGCGCGCATCATGATACGTTCTTCCCTGGGGCGGTGTGGTCGCAGCAGCGGTGCTGTTCCTCTCCGGGCTCAGTGCCCGGCACATAGTCAAAGCCGCCGGCATGCCAGGGGTGACACTTGCACAAACGCCTCAAAGCCAGCGCGCTGCCGCGCAGGCTGCCATGGACTTCCACCGCCTGCCGGGCGTATTCCGAGCAGGTGGGGTAGAAGCGGCACTGGTTGCCGATCCAGGGGCTCAGCAGCTTCTGGTACAACCAGAGCATGCCGAGCAGAAGCGATTTCACGGTATCAAGACCTGTGTGGTGTCAACTCAACGGGGCATGATACGGCTAATCTGGTGGCGGATGCCACCCTGGTGAAAATCGATTTTTTACCACAGAGGGCACAGAGTTCACCGAGGAAAGGCTGGCTCCTACAAGAAACGTTGGCCGGTTGTGCCAATTTGCTGCTGTGCTCTTGTCTGATGAATGGCGAGGCGCATACTGCGCCACGGACATGATTGTGAGGAGTGTTGTTGTGAAAGCTGTTGTTGTGGCGTTGTTGATGCTGGCGGCTCCTTCCTGGGCGGCGGACTGGGAATTGAACCACGAGGGCTCTCAGCGGGGAGAGGTCACCACCTATGTGCGCGAAGTCTCCAACAGCCCGGTGAAGGCCTTCAAGGGAGTGGTGGAACTTAAGGCCAGCGCCACCTCGATACTGGCGGTGATCACGGCGGTGGATACCTTCCCTGAGTGGATTTTCCAGAGCCAGGGGGCTGAGCGACTCAGCATGGAAGAAAAAGAGCGGATCCACATGCGCTTCAATGGTATCTGGCCGGTGGCGGACCGGGATGTGGTGCTGGCTAATACACTGACCCAGCAGGCCGATGGCGAGATTCATCTGCACAGCGAAAATGCAGAGGGCTTCAAGGACAAGCAGCAGGGCTTCGTGCGCATCCCTGCCCTGGATAACCAGTTCGTGATCACGCCGTTGCCCGACGGCTGGGTGAGGGTGAAATTCGAAACCTTCGTGGACCCGGGCGGCAATGTGCCGGTGTGGCTGGCGAATCTGGTGTCCACCAAGGCGCCCCGAGTGACGCTGGAAGGGTTGAAAGAGCAGCTGGAGAAGCCGCGATTCGCCAATGCCACGCGGGCGGATTTGCCGGCACTGCCGGGGATGGAAGCGCTGGAGTTGTGAGTTGCAAGTTACAAGTTTCAAGTTGCAACGCGATTAATGTTTCTCGCAGGTTCTAACGAGAG
>NZ_JABURH010000135.1:0-9836 GCF_014762765.1 Alcanivorax sp. | reverse complement strand
TCTTCCAGCTGGATGCCGGCATCGGTGAGTTGCTGGCGGATCTCGTCGGCGCGGGCGAAGTTCTTGTCTTTCTTGGCCTGGGTGCGCTCGGCGACCAGGGCATCGATCTCGTCGTTGCTGAGACCGTCCTCGCGCACGTTCTTGTTCTGGAACCAGGCGGTGGGGTCCTCGGTCAGCAGGCCCAGCAAGTCGGCGGCGGCCAGCAGTTCGGCTTTCAGCTTCGGCTTGTCAGCCAGGTCCGCCTTGTTCAGTTCCCCGGCGATGGCGTGCAGGGCGCTGACCGCTTCCGAGGTATTCAGGTCATCTTTAAGGGCTTCCAGCACCGGGTGGTTGTCCGGCAGTTGGTAACCGGCTTCCGGCTCCACGGTTTCGCCACGGCCGAGCAGGGCGTAGTAGAGGGTATCCAGGCCTTTCTCCGCGTTATCCAGTACGTCCGCGGAGAAGTTCAGCGGTGACCGGTAGTGGCTGGAAATCAGCGCGAAGCGCAGGATCTCGCCGTGGTACTGGGTAAGCAGATCGCGCACCAGGCGGAAGTTGCCCAGGGACTTGGACATCTTCTCGCCGTCGATGTTGATGTAGCCGTTGTGCATCCAGTAGCGCACGTAATCAGTGCCGTGGGCGCAGCAACCCTGGGCGATCTCGTTTTCGTGGTGCGGGAAGATCAGATCCTGGCCACCGCCGTGGATGTCGATCACGTCACCCAGGTGCTTGTGGATCATGGCGGAGCATTCGATGTGCCAGCCAGGGCGGCCACGGCCCCAGGGGGAGTCCCAGCCCGGCTGCTCGTCGGTGGACGGCTTCCAGAGGATGAAATCGCCGGGGTGGCGCTTGTAGTCGGCCACTTCCACCCGGGCACCGGCGAGCATGTCTTCCAGTTTGCGACCGGACAGCTTGCCGTAGCCGGGCATGGATTCCACCGCGAACAGCACCTGGCCGTCGGCCTCGTAGGCGTGGCCCTTTTCCACCAGGGTGGCGATCATCTGGATCATCTCGGGGATGTGATCGGTGGCCTTGGGAATGATGTTCGGGGTTTTCGCGTTCAGGGACGCCATGTCCTCGGCGAAGGCGGCGGTGAAGCGCTCAGTGAGCACGCCGATATCTTCGTTGTTTTCCGCCGCGGCCTTGATGATCTTGTCATCAATGTCGGTGATGTTGCGGGCGTAGACCACTTCCGGGTAGAGCCGTTGCAGTAGCCGGTACAGCACATCAAACACCACCACCGGGCGGGCATTGCCGATATGGACGAAGTTATAGACCGTGGGGCCGCACACGTAGAGGGTGATGCGGTTGGGATCCAGCGGAATGAAGTCGTCCTTTTGCCCGGTGAGGGTGTTGTGCAGCTTGAGAGTCATTTTTTGTAAAGCTCTTTCGGATCGATGATCGGCGTCTTGTCGATGGTCACGTTGTCGGCGTCGGCTTTCCAGTAGAAGCAGTCGCGGCGGCCGGTGTGGCAGGCAGGGCCGGTCTGGTCCACTTTTACCAACACGGTGTCGGCGTCGCAGTCGATGCGCAGTTCTTTCAGCATCTGCACCTGGCCGGAGGATTCGCCCTTGCGCCAGAGTGTTTTCCGGGAGCGGGAAAAGTAGCAAACCCGACCGGTGGCCAGGGTTTCCTCCAGGGCTTCCCGGTTCATCCAGGCCATCATCAGCACTTCGCCGGTGTCATGCTGCTGGGCGATGGCGGCGATCAGGCCGTCGTCGGTGAGCTTCAGGTTGTCCAGGGCCTCCTGCAGGGGGACCTGGAAGCCTTCGGGCTGTTGTTCGTTGTCTTTGAACATGACGCCTCCGGGGCGGAGAGTAAATCCGCTGTAGGAGCCCCTCTCGAGGGGCGAACGGTACTTGGCAACGCTTTCGCAAGCAGGTTCGCCCCTCGAGAGGGGGTCCTACAGATGCTTCGTTCAGATCGGCAGGCGGGTCGCGTTGGCCAGGGCGGTGACGGCGGCGTCCAGGCTTGTCGTGTCGGTGGCCTGGGAGCCCAGGGTCCGGATGGCCACCAGTTGCTCGTCCGCTTCTTTCTCACCAATGACCCAGATCTGCGGCACCTTGGCGCGGGAATGCTCGCGTACCTTGAAACCGATCTTTTCGTTACGCAGGTCCAGCTCCGCCGGGATGCCGGCCGCTTCCAGTCGTTCCTTCACGCTGCGGGCGTAGTCATCCGCCGCATTGGTGATGGTGCAGATCGCTACCGGTACCGGCGCCAGCCACAGGGGCAGGTGCCCGGCGGTGGATTCGATCAGGATGCCCAGGAAGCGCTCCAGGGAACCCAGCACCGCGCGGTGCAGCATCACCGGACGCTGACGAGAGCCGTCTTCGGCCACGTATTCCGCATCCAGGCGCTCGGGCAGCACGAAGTCCACCTGCAGGGTGCCGCACTGCCAGTCACGGCCAATGGCGTCGCGCAGAACAAATTCCAGTTTCGGGCCGTAGAAGGCCCCTTCACCCGGGTTCAGTTCGCATTCCAGCCCCAGGGATTCCACCGCTTCACGCAAAGCGCCTTCGGCCTTGTCCCAGGTCTCGTCGGCGCCGGCACGTTTTTCCGGGCGGTCGGAGAACTTGATACGGAAGCTCTCGAAGCCGAAGTCCTTGTAGACCTCGCGCAGCATGGTGATGAACCCGGCGGTTTCCTCGTTGATCTGCCCTTCGGTACAGAAGATATGGGCATCGTCCTGGCTGAAGGAGCGAGCGCGCATCAGGCCGTGCAGGGCGCCGTGGGCTTCGTTACGGAACAGGGTGGTGAACTCGCCGAGACGAATGGGCAGGTCCCGGTAGCTCTTGATGCCCTGGTTGAAGATCTGCACGTGGCCCGGGCAGTTCATGGGCTTGACCGCCATTTCCCGGTGATCGTGGGTGCAGACGGTGAACATGTCATCGCCGTACTTGTCCCAGTGACCGGACTTTTCCCAGAGGATGCGGTCCATCATCTGCGGGGTGGCCACTTCCTGGTAGCCGCCTTTTTCCATCTTGCCGCGGATGTAGTTTTCCAGGTTCTTGCGCATGCGCCAGCCTTTCGGGTGCCAGAACATGCTGCCCACCGCTTCCTGCTGGATATGGAACAGGCCCATTTCCTTGGCCAGTTTGCGGTGGTCACGTTTTTCCGCTTCCTCAAGCTGCTTGAGGTAGGCGTTGAGTTCTTTCTTGTCGCGCCAGGCGGTGCCGTAGATACGCTGCAGCTGAGCCTTGGAGGCATCGCCGCGCCAGTAGGCACCGGCCACTTTCATCAGTTTGAAGCCATCGCCCAGCTTGCTGGTGCTGGGCAGGTGGGGGCCTCGGCACAGGTCGATGAAATCGCCCTGGCGGTAGAGGCTCACTTCCTGGTCGGCGGGCAGGTCGCGGATGATTTCCGCCTTGAATTCCTCGCCTTCTTTCAGGAAGAAGCTGACGGCTTCGTCCCGGTCCCAGACTTCACGGCGGATATCCTCGTTGCGGCGTACGATTTCCATCATGCGCTTTTCGATGGCCTTGAGGTCTTCCGGGGTGAAAGAGTCTTCCCGGTAGAAGTCGTAGTAGAAGCCGTTTTCGATGGTCGGGCCAATGGTGACCTGGGTTCCCGGAAACAGCTCCTGCACCGCTTCTGCCATCACATGGGCAGCATCGTGGCGGATCAGCTCCAGGCCGTCATCGGTGTCGCGGGTGATGATTTCCACCGTGGCGCCATCGTCGATGGGCAGGTAAACATCGATCAACTTGCCGTCCACTTTGGCGGCAAGGGCCTGTTTGGCGAGTTTTTTGCTGATACGCTCGGCAATGTCCAGGGCGGACGCCGGCTGATCAAACGCCATGGTTGCCCCGTCGGGCAGTTGATAGCTGACACTCATGAGAGGTAGGAATCCAGATTGGCTCGGAACCGGCAGATGGTAGGCAATCGCGCCCCCGGCTTCAACCGGAACCGGCGGTATATGCGCCGGTCGGAGGGAAATAGACGTATAGCGGTGTGTTTTGCCTGAAATCCTGGCTCAGCCTATGCTTGCTGGGTAAATACACGATTTTGTTACGGATGATCATTGGGAGCCGGATTGCTCATGAACTCCTCTTTACCCGACACCGCTCCGGTGACGGATGAAAACCTGATGCCGCGGCTGTTGCGGGTAGCGCAGCATCTCAGCGAGCAGCGGGATGTACCGCGCCTGCTGCAGGTATTGCTGGATGAGGCACTGTACCTGTGTGAGGCGGATACTGGCTGGGTGTGGCTGTATGCGGATGGCAAGCCTGAGCCAGGGCTGAGCTGTCTCTGCCGTCGGGCTGGAGATGCCTCCCTGCACGAGGAGGCCAGCCTGTTCTGCCCCATGGCACGCAAAAGTGGTTTGCCCGAGCAGTGTTATGAAGACGGCAAGCCGCTGGCGGTGGATCTGTCGGAAAGCGCTCTCAGCGAGGAGGACCGGTATTTACTGGATGCGCTGGCACCGGATGCTGGCGGGTTGCGGCTGTGGCCCCTGCGGAACCACGAAGGGGTGGTCATCGGTGTGCTGCAGCTGGCCTATAACCGGGCGCTACCGGCCCGTTTGCACCGGCTGGGGAAACACAGCGACCTGATCTTCCAGTCCCTGCTCACCTATGCGGGCATTGCCCTCAGCAACCTGAGCCAGGTGCAGGAACTCAAGGAACTGCTGGATGCCTTTATCAAGGTGCTGGCCCAGGCCATTGATGCCAAGAGCCCGCACACCAGTGCCCACTGTCAGCGAGTGCCGGTAATCACCGAGATGCTGGCCCAGGCGGCCTGTGAGGATGATTCGGACTTTGCGGATTTTTCCCTGGATGAGGATGGCTGGTACGAGTTGCACGTGGCGGCCTGGTTGCACGACTGCGGCAAGCTGGCTACGCCGGATTCGGTGCTGGACAAATCCACCAAGCTGCACACCCTGCATGACCGTATCGACGAGGTGGCCAGTCGCTTTGCCGCCCTGCGGGCGGAAATCCAGTTCCGTTACGAAAAGGCCTGCCTGCTTGATCCCGCCGATGAGCCCGCCAGCCGAGAGCGCATGGAAGCGGAAATCAGTCAATTGAAGGAAGATCTGGCGTTTCTGGAGCGCATCAATCGCGGCGGAGAAGCCATGGCCGAGGCGGACCAGCAACGGGTGCGGGATATCGCCGCGCGGCGCTGGACCGATGCCTGGGGCCAGAAAAAGCCCCTGCTCACCGACGACGAGGTTTACAACCTGTGCATTCCCCGGGGCACTCTGACTCCGGAAGAGCGGCAAATCATCAATGGCCACATGGATGTGACCCTGGATATGCTTGGCTCGTTGCCGTTCCCGCCCAAGCTGCGCCAGGTGCCGGAATATGCTGGGGGCCATCATGAAAAAATGGACGGCACCGGCTTTCCATTGGGGCTTACCCGCGACCAGATGTCGATCCCGGCGCGAATCATGGCCATCGCCGATGTGTTCGAGGCTCTTACCGCCAAGGAGCGACCTTACAAGACGCCGCTGAAACTCAGCGAAGCGCTTGGCATCCTGCAACGCATGCGCGACAACGATCACCTGGACCCGGACCTTTATCGGCTGTTTATCCGGTCCGGGGTATGGCGCCAGTACGCCGAGAAGCATCTGGATCCGGTGCAGCTGGATGTGGAGGATGGCAGTGCGTTTTTGTGACGGGTTTTCTGTAGGAGCGTCGCTGGCGGCGCGATAAAAGACCAGGATCAAACGCATTTTCACCACAGAGGGCACAGAGCACACAGAGAAAAAACGTCTTTCCTCAGTGATCTCTGTGCCCTCTGTGGTAAATACCGCTTTTCAGGTTTTGGGTTTATGCTCTCCGTTCCGGTTTCGTGCCACCAGCGACGTTCTTGCAGCAAAATTGCCGAATTTCCCCTTGAGGTTTCTTGTGCGTATTTCTTTTTTTGTAGTGCTCTGTTTGTTGTCACCTCTGTCGCTTGCCAGCGACTGGCTGCTATCCCTGGAAGGGGAGCGTACCCAGGGGGCGCTGCTGCGTGGCCAGGTGGCAAGTGGGGTGGCGGTCAAACTGGGTGACCGGGCGGTGCGGACCACGCCGGAAGGTTTTTTTGCCGTTGGTTTCGGTCGGGATGATGCCCTTGAGCAGGTGTTGGTACTGGAAAGGCAGGGTGAGGTGCAGCAGGTACCCGTGACACTCAGCAAGCGGGAGTACGACATCCAGCGAGTCGAAGGGGTGCCCAAACGTACCGTGGAGCCACCGCCGGAAGCGGTGCTCAAGCGGATTCGTCGCGAGGTGGCCGAGATCAAGACGGCGCGGGATATCGACTCTGCCCTGCTGGCTTTTCTCAGTGATTTTCAGTGGCCGCTGACCGGGCGAATCAGCGGAGTCTACGGCAGCCAGCGGGTCTACAACGGCAAGCCAGGCCGTCCGCACTATGGTGTGGACGTGGCCCGCCCTGCCGGCACGGTTGTCGTTGCGCCGGCAGATGCGGTGGTGACCCTGGTGCAGAGTGACAACTATTATTCCGGCGGGACCCTGATCATGGATCATGGCTACGGCGTCTCCTCCACCATGATTCACCTCAGCGAGGTGTTGGTGGAAAAAGGTCAGACAGTGAAGCAGGGCGAGCCGGTGGCCAAAGTCGGCGCATCCGGCCGCGCCACCGGCCCGCACCTGGACTGGCGGTTGAACTGGTTTGAAGTGAAGCTGGATCCGGTGACGGTGGTGCCGCCGATGAATTGATAATTGAAAATGGATAATTGATAACTGCGCGATCGGTGTTACTGCAATTTTAAACGCAAGAGGCCGCGCCCATATTCCGGGCGCGGCCTCTTGCGTTTAAAAACGAACCGGTCTTGTCCGCGGCGTTATCAATTATCCATTCTCAATTATCAACTAACTCAACATCTCCACCAACCCCTGACTATTCATCAACGCCACCCGATTACGACCAGCACCCTTGGCCTGGTAGAGAGCTTCGTCGGCCTGTTTCAGGAGTTCGGCGCCATTGCTGGCGCCGTGATCGGAGCAGGCCACGCCCACGCTGATGGTGACTACCTGGCTGACCCGGGAGCCGCTGTGGGGCAGGCCCAGTTGCTCTACCCGGTTTCGCATGCGCTCGGCAAACACCAGGGCGTCGTTGAAGCTGGAGTCGGTGAGCACGATGACAAATTCCTCGCCACCATAACGGGCAACAAAATCGGTTTCCGCCTGCACCATGGAGAGGGGGACATTGGAGATTTTCTTCAGGCATTCGTCCCCGGCGGGGTGGCCGTAGGTGTCGTTGTATTGTTTGAAGAAATCGATATCAAACAACAGCAGGGAAAGCCGTTCAGGTGCGTCCGGGTTGCCTTGCTTGTGCAAGTGGAAAAGATGATTGAGGCGGGATTCCATGCCCCGTCGGTTGATACACCCGGTGAGGCCATCCACGGTGGCCTGGTTTTCCAGTACCAGGTTGGCGGAGTGTAGTTCGTTGCGGTGCTGGTAGAGAACGTGTTCGGAGAGGAAGTGCTGCCGTAGCAGCCGCTCGTACACGTACTGGCCGAACAGGCTCATGCTGGCAAACGCCAGTGTCACCATGGTCAGAGTGGTGGACTCGAAGGGAGTGCGCTCCGGGTTGGCCACCAGTGTGGCGATCATGGCGCCTATCATCACCGTGGAACTGAGCAGGGCGGAATAGAACGGCACACGGATCAGGATGCAGATCATGATGATCGACAGGGGCGTGTGCAGGAAAAAGGTATAGGCAAGGGGGTGGTCAACATGCACGCCCAGGTAATTGCCTGTCAGGGCGATGGCAAAGGCCAGACCCAGTGTGGCCGGATGCAACCATTCCCGCCATTGAAGTTTGCGGGTGAGGATAGCGCAGCCGCCAGCGAGCATCAGGGTGAACAGGCGGGGGCGCCAGGAGTTGGTGATCACATCCGGGCCAATCCAGGATTCGATCAGCATGGCTGTGGCGATCAGGATGGAGACCAATCCCAGCGCCCAAGGAGCCACCTTTGACACGCTTGCCAGGAAATACAGGCGAAAGTCTTTTTCCAGCGGCTTCGGCAGACGCAGGTGCCACGGCAGGATGATATCACTGCCAGTGGGAAGCGGGTTGCGTTTCTGGGGAGCTGTCACGGCCGATAGGGCTCCTGTCTGTCCATGTGTCGTTGGCGGCCATGTTTCATCATAGAGTATGCCCGTTATGGAAAAAAATCACAGGCGGCCAACGGCATATTGTAAGGACAGAAGGTCGTCAGCGTTCAGTCCAGCAGAGCCAGTAGTGCCTGTTGCTTGCCTGCGGGCAACCTTCGGAAGCGTTCCAGCAGGTACGCCTCCTCATTGCCATCAGGAATTGCCGGTTCGCCATGGGGCAAGGTTGTTGGCCAATTGCTCAGACTGTGCTGCAAGCGGGCAATGATCTCCGCGTTCATGCTTCGATGACTGAGGCCGGCGGCTTCCGCCACACTGGCCCGCATGCCATTGGGAAATCGAACCACGAACTTCTCGGCTCGCGTGGTTGCGCTGCTTGTCATAGTAACCTCTGAATCACACCTGCGAACTATAAATCAGCCTCTTTGTATAAGAGTGGCTGTTCCAGACAACACGGCAGGGTGTAGCGTTAACAGTGCATCAGACCTTACGCATTTTTTTGCCTTTAGGCGATACTGGCAGCTTGCCATTAAGCCTCAAACAGCGACCCGGTTAACACTGAAAACGGTAAAAATTGCTTTTACATTGCAGAATGCTTCACGCAACGTGTCTAAGGCGTCACGCAATGGGGGTGTTCGCTGCCTGCTGCGTGATGCAACAGGCATGCTTGGTTCTTCATGTGACAGCCCGATCGCCGCTCTATAGAATCCATCTCAATGATGCTTCATTGAGTGATGATTCATACCATGAATATTGGCGCGGCAGACCTGAACCTGCTCAAGTACCTGGACGTGTTGTTGCGCGAGCAGAATGTGACCCGGGCGGCGGAACAGCTGGGGATTACCCAGCCCGCCATGAGCAATTCGCTCAAGCGTTTGCGGGAACTGTTCGGCGACCCGTTGTTGATTCGTACCAGTGATGGCATGACTGCCACGGAGCGCGCCCAGGAGTTGCGCCCGTTGGTGCGACAGATTCTGTCCCAGGCAGAGCAGCTGTTTACGCCGGAGGATGTGTTCAAACCCTCGGAAAGCCGCCGGGTGTTTCGCATCATGACCAGCGACTACGCGGAAGCTACCCTGGTGCCCCATATCGTGCGGCGCCTGCGTGCAGAAGCGCCCAATGTGGTGCTGGATTTTCTGACCCCCTCGGACGTGAGCTACCAGGATATGGAGCAGGGTCGGGTGGACATGGCAGTGAACCGCTTCAACGAAATCCCCGGTTCCTTTCACCAGGTTAGCCTGTGGAAGGATTCCTTTTCCTGTCTGCTGAATAGGGATAACCCCATTGCCAGTGATTTCAATCTGGACAGCTACCTTTCGGCGCAGCATATCTGGGTATCAAAAACCGGTTTCGGGGTGGGTTTCGGGATGAACCCGGAAAAGCTCGGCGGACTGGGCTGGATCGATCATGCCCTGGAGCAGCTGGGAAAGAGCCGCAAGATCAGCATCTTTACCCGCCACTACCAGATGCCAGCGCTGCTGGCCATGAACAACGATCTGGTCGCCACCCTGCCCAGCCGCGTGGCGCGCATGCAGGCACAGAATGAACGCCTGCTGATCAAAGAGCCGCCCTTCGACATTCCCCAGTTCGAACTGAAAATGGCCTGGTCATCGTTGCTTCACCACAACGTGGCCCATCGCTGGTTGCGACGGCTGATCCAGGAAGAAGCAGAAAGCATTCTGGCGGAGGAGTAGCTACGAGCTGCGCTCGATTGGATTGGGAATGTCTGGAACGTTCCCGGGACTTCGTCATTGCTACGAAGACGCTGTAGGAACGTAGCGCAGCGGAGTAACGCACGTAGTT
>NZ_JABURH010000184.1:2997-15506 GCF_014762765.1 Alcanivorax sp. | reverse complement strand
CTAATGATTGTTATTACTGCCTGCAACGAGCAACGGCACACGGCAGCGGCCGCCGCACACGCTTGGAGAGGTTCCGGTGAGAGTGCCCCAGACCGGACGGCCTGAAGGCAGGGAGCAGCAGGAAAAGACAGCCCAAAGCGTATTACGCCACGTACTGCGTTGAGACGTTGCCAGAGCGAGCAATTCCCTTTGCTCGTTCACGTTCGCTCCCCGTGCATTGAGACTATTTTACATTTTCGATGACGACAACCGTATTGCCATAAAATGAGAGGTACGCCCGTTCTCACTGCGGCACAGCCCATGCAGAATGCTGTTTCACAATTCCGTTCGGAGCTTGCTACACTCCCCTGCCCCAACCATCGCCGGAGACCTCAGTATGGCCCGCGTTCAACTGGATTTGCCCGAACAGTTCCTCTACACCCACACCATCAATGTCCGCATGACGGACCTGAACACCGGCAAGCATGTGGGTAACGACCAGATGATTTCCCTGCTCTCCGAGGCCCGCTACCGGTTCTTCTGCCACATCGGTTTTGACCAGTTCGACAGCGATAAGCAGAGCATTGTAGTGACTGATCTGGTTGCCACCTATAAAACGGAAAGCTTTGCCCAGGATGATCTGCAATTCGAGGTGGGGCTGATGGATTTCAACAAATATGGGGCGGACCTGATTTTCCGGGTCACCAAGCAACCCGGCGGGCAGCTGGTGGTGCTGGCCAAGCAGGGCTTTGTATTTTTTGATCACCAAAAGCACGGTGTCATGCCGGTCCCCGCAACGTTCCGGAAACAATTTGCCGACCTGGATTGAATCCGCTAACACCCGGTGCAGCAAACCGCACCAACCAATACGATGTGCTTCTCAGGGCAGTTCCAGCAGCTCTGTCAGAAATTCCTTCCACACTTGATAGACCATAAAGCGCCCCAGCCCCGGGAAGCTGCGGAACCGCACCCCGGGCAAATCCCCCGCCAGACCACGTGCGCTACCGATGGAAATAATCCGGTCATCCTCGCCGTGCCACTGCATGACCGGCATGGTGATCTTGCTCAAATCTACCTGCCAGGGATGCTGCATGCGCAGGTACTCGTCAATCATGATGCGCGCCCCCTGGAAGTGGCTGCGACGCATAGATTTGATGGTTCGCTGCAGCAGATCCGGGTTATCCAGCACGGCTTTGTCCCGATCGCACAATCCTTTGGCGATCATGGCGAAGAACTTCTCCGGCGCCTTCTGTACCCCACGGATGCCCAATCGCCCTACCAGCACGAACAGGCGAGGGTCACGCCGAAACAGGCGCAGGAACATGTTGTGAAGCGGGTCCAGCTTGTCCAGCTCGAAGTGTTCAATAGGCACAGTGCTGGCCAGCAGTCCGAGTCGGTCGAAGATATCCGGGTACAGTGCCGCGGCGCAGAGGGCATAGGGACCACCACCGCAATAGGCCGCCATGGGCGGGCGGTGCAGGCCAAGGTGTTCGCAGAGAGCGAGAATATCGGGACCGAAATCCCGAAATTCCATGTCCGCCTTGTAGGTGGATATGCCATAGCCGGGGCGCACAATCATGATCATGCGCAGCCCTTTCTCGCGATACCAGCCATCAAAATAGCTGTGATCCGGCAGCGCCGCCCCCAGGTTATCCAGCGTCAGTACCGGGCGGCCGTGTGGGTCACCATATTCGTACCAGCTCAGTACACGCCGGTCCGGCAAGCTCAGGGAGTATTCCCTTTCCTGCTGGATTTGCGGGAGTTTTGCTGCCTGCACCAAGGCATGCCCCATGGCGTGACTGACCAATTGTACCTGGCTGTTGGCATTGAGTTTGGCCATGGTGGATTTGAGTTGGGTTCGGGCCGTGTGAATACTGACATTCAACAGCTCGGCGCTCTGGCTCAGGTTGCCGATCTTGCACAGCAAGTGCAGCAGACGGGATTCCGCCTGGCTGATATTGAACAGGGAGCGAAGCATCTCCGGGGATGGTGTCACCACGCTGTGGCCGGCCAGCACCCAGACGATGGTACGCAGCTGGGCAATGCTGCCCGGTGCATCAGATTTCTGCACCGGCAGACATAACAAGGAAACACCTTCCTGGGGAGAGCTTATGAGCTGAGTCTCGCGACCTTCGGCCAACCGGTTGATGCGCTCCAGAGCCTGCTTCAACTCCCGATCGGCAAACAACAGAGTCCCATCCTCGTACAACTGCACAGGGCCATCCGCCAGCACCTGTCTGGCTACCGGATTGCATTCCAGTACCTGCATGCCGTCACCCAGCATCAGCATGGGCCAGGGCATCTGGTTATACATGGCATTAAGCACCTGGGTGCGATCTTCCAGGGCATGCATGTAGGCACTGCTGCGCACCGCTCGTTCCAGGTGGGCGATCAGTTGATCCACATCATTGGGGGATTGTCGGGGTTCCAGCGACGAGCCCGTGTGCCCGGCCTGCGGGCGGTTATCGGTCCAGCCGGCAATGGTATCCAGCAACTCCACCCAGTCACCAGGGGATAGCGCGGTTTCGTAGATCTTGCCGATCAGCGCATCGTTATTGTTGTCGTCTTCCACGCAGTCCCGCCCATAGTCAGCAGCAACGATCATAGGAAGTGCCGGGAACCACGGCAAGCAGGCAAGCGACGACCGGCGACTATTCCCTCACGTCCGCCGGTGCTGCCCGGCGTTTGGCCAGCCAGCGCCAGACCAGCCCATCCGGTCGTTGATGGCCGGTCTGCACGTAACGCAAGGCATTGAGGTGGCGCAGACTCCATTGCATCTGATTATTGGCCTTGTCTGTGCCGCAGAACAGCAAGCGGTCACCGGGCTCCAGATTTTCCTTTTCATCGGGCAGAAGAGTATTGCGGCCATTGCGGCGCAGCATCAGTGGAATGGCATTCAGACAAGTTAGCCGATGACGGGGGCTACGACACAGATTACCCAGCGTGACGGGCTCCCCCAGACGCAGAGCCAGGGTCACTGCAGGGGTCTCTTCATCGCCAATCTGCACGTGCCAGCTTTCCGGGGTGATCGTGGTCGTGATGCCGGCCATACGCTCAAGCAGCTGCTCATTCCACTCATTGCCCTGCTGTTCCGCTTCCCACAGAAACTCTTTCAGCAGAGGCGCATTGAGAACCGAAAGAAAACGACTGGCCACCAGAAAACTGGTCTGGACCGGCAATTCCGGATTGACAGCCTGGAACAACAGACGGTTATGCAGGCGGTTTTGCAGTGCCACCATATAGATACTGCTGTTCAGCTCGCGGGCGGTCATCATCACTGACAGGTTATCGGCATCGTCCGGCGTTGCCACCACCAGGGCGACTGCCTTGTCGATGCCCGCTTCGCGAAGGGTCACAGCCTCGGTGCCTTTGCCTTCCACACTGCCCGCAGGCACATCCGGCTGATGCGGATGCGGGGTGACCACCACCAGTTCAATACCTGCCTCCTTGCTGAGCGCTTCGTAGACAGCGCGACCGAAGGGACCAAAACCACACAATATCCAGCGGCCCTGGGGAGGCATGGGCCTCTCCGGCAAGGCGGCGCCGGGCAGAGAGGTAAGCCAATCGTACACCCGGTGAGTATCCGGCTGGCGAATACCCAACAGCAGCCGTCGGGCAAAATCCTGGTAGGGATTGACTACCAGGTCGGTGCCAAAAGACAGCATGTTGTTGGCGTTTTCTTCGCTGCCGGCGCGGCAAAAAACCTGGCTTTGCTTGTTTAGCAACTTCACCGTGGTGGCAATTTTCAGATTGGTGTGATTATTGTTGGTGACCGCCAGCACACCACGACACAACGGATGCTTGAGCCCGGCCTTGACCAGATTCCCGGGAATCTCCGCATCCACGGTAAACCCCGGCACGTACAATCCCTGATCCTTGATACGCAGGGAATCGATGGCTTCCGGATCCTTGTCCACAATGACCACCCGCATGCCACGGCTGAGCAAAGACCGGGTCAGCAACTTGCCAGTATCGCCATACCCGCAAATCACATAGAAGGGTTCACGAAACCGCCGCAAGCTGCGCTGCAGTTGCACCCGGCTCAGTTCCTGACGAAAACTCTTGTCCTGTAGCAGGGAAATGATGATGCCCACGGAATAAAGCCAGGAGAACACGGTCAGGTAAATGCTGACCATGGTCCACATGCGCTGGCCACCGGAAAAATCGTAGGGCACTTCACCAAAGCCAATGGTGCTGCCGGTATAGCTAACCACATAGAAAGCTTCGAAGAAGCTCATGCGCCAGGGGTTACCCTGATCATCCACACCCGGGATCAGAGTGAAACCCACAGTGGCGATACTGTAGGCCACAATCAGCACCACCAGCGGCACGCGCATGCGCCGCAGGATCATGGGAACGACTGAAGGCATGGCAGTTATCGCTGCAGGGTGATGGTTTCCACCGTCAACAGCACGGCGGATACCAGGTTGGCCAACAGTGCACCACCTGACAGGGAAACAATGGACGCCATTACCGCTGGCGTCAGCCCGACTTCAAGCACATGCACCGCTACCGCCCAGACAATCGCCGCGACAATCAATTGCAGATCCGCCACCAGACTGGAGGCAAGCAACACGGCACCAATCTGGGTGCGTTCGCCGAATTTGAGCACGGTGGCGATCAGGCTCACTACCAGGGCTGCAAACAGCTCGTAAACGTCATGGTGTTGCGGGTTATCGATCTCTCCGTAAAAGAACCCGAAGTTGAGGGTCAGCGCAAGCAGAATGAAAAAGCCAAAAACCACCTTCTCGAGGTTCATCGTGCATCCTTGTTTTGCCTGAGGTGTTGGAGCTCATTGTGTCAGGGAATGGACGGGTGGGCTACCGGGTTACCGGGGGCCCGGCCCTGCAGCTGACGGGCAAACCCGTTTGCGTAGCCCCCGGCTGCTAGCCCCTCTGACCCAGAATAATGCTATAACGCCAACCCGGTGCACCAGCCGCTGGCCCAGGCCCACTGGAAATTGAAGCCCCCGAGCTGGCCGGTAACATCCAGGACTTCACCAATGAAGTGCAGGCCGGGCACGGTATTGACCTCAAAGGTCTTGGAGGAAATCGCGTCGGTATCCACACCGCCCAGGGTCACTTCCGCGGTGCGATAGCCTTCGGTGCCGGAGGGTTTGAACTGCCAGCCCTTGAGGGTGGCCGCCACAGCAGCCAACCGCTCGTTGCTGAACTGCTGCAGGTTGCCCTGCCAGCCGAACCGTTCCACCAGTGCCCCGGCCAACCGTTGCGAGAAGTACTGGCGCAACCATCGCTCCATGCCCCGATTGGGATGCTGGTTGCGCTCGGCGACCAGATCGGCAAACGGATCGGCAACAGCCGGCAGCCAGTCCACAGTCACCGGGTGGCCTGGCGTCCAGAAACTGGATACCTGCAGCATGGCCGGGCCGGACAGGCCCCGGTGGGTAATCAGCATGGGCTCGGCAAACCGGGCGCCACCCGCCTCGGCCACTACCTCGGTACTGATACCCGACAGGGCGGACAGCCAGGCTTTGTCATCCGGTTGCAGGGTAAACGGAACCAGTCCGGCGCGGGTGGGCAGCACATTGAGCCCGAACTGTTCAGCAAGCTGGTAGCCGAAGCCGGTGGCACCCATGGTGGGAATGGACAGGCCCCCGCAGGCCACCACCAGCTTGACGCAGCGAATGACACCCGCGGAGGTGGTCAGCACAAAGCCCTGACTTCCCTGCTCCACCCGGCCAATATCAGTCTTCAGGCGAACTTCCGCCCCGGCCCATTCACATTCGGTGAGCAGGATACCGAGAATCTCCTTGGAAGATTCCGCACAGAACAGCTGCCCCGGCGCCTTTTCTACATGGTCGATGCCGTGGCGCTCCACCAGCTCTACAAAGTGCCAGGGGCTGTAGCGCTTGAGCGCTGATTTGCAAAAATGCGGATTGGCGGAGACGAAGTGTTCCGGGGTGGTATTCAGGTTGGTGAAATTACAGCGGCCGCCGCCGGACATGAGAATCTTCTTGCCCGCCTTGTTAGCATGGTCCAGAAGCAGGACCCGATGGCCCTGATAGGCGGCCGTGGCGGCACACATCAGTCCGGCCGCACCGGCGCCGATCACTACAACATCCACCTCTGCAACTGCTGCCATACCACCTCCTGATTGGGCGGCAAGGATAGCATAAGCGGTAGCCGTGGTTTGCGCCTGCCAGATCAAACAAGCCCCGCCAGGCGGGGCTTGCGATATTACTGGCTCAGTTCCTGCTCACTGAACATGTCGGCAAACAGCGGGGAGCTGAGGTAGCGTTCGCCGGAATCCGGCAACACCACAACGATGGTTTTTCCCTCGAACTCTGGCAACTGACTGATGCGATCCGCCACGCACATGGCGGCCCCGCAGGAGATGCCGGCAAGAATACCCTCTTCCTGCATCAGTTTGTGGGCCCACGCCATGGCGTCGTCATTGCTCACTTGCTCACAACGATCCACCACAGACAGGTCCAGATTCTTCGGCACAAAGCCGGCACCGATCCCCTGAATCTTGTGGGGGCCATGGGTGGGCTCTTCCCCTTTCAGCGCAGCGGTGATCATGGTGGAAGAATCCGGCTCCACCGCAACAGAAATGATGGCCTTGCCCTTCTGGTTCTTGATGTAGCGGGATACCCCGGTAATGGTACCCCCGGTACCTACGCCGCTGACCAGCACGTCGATATCACCGCCGGTGGCATCCCAGATCTCCGGGCCAGTGGTTTTTTCGTGGATTTCCGGATTGGCCGGGTTGTTGAACTGCTGCAGCATCAGGAATTTTTCCGGGTTTTCGCTGACCAGTTCTTCCGCCTTGGCGATGGCCCCGGGCATGCCTTTGGCACCAGGAGTCAGCACCAGCTTGGCACCCAGCGCTTTCAGAATCTTGCGGCGCTCCAGGCTCATGGTATCGGGCATGGTCAGGGTCAAGTCGTACCCCCGCGCCGCCGCCACATAGGCCAGGGCGATACCGGTGTTGCCGCTGGTGGGTTCCACCAGGGTCATGCCGGGTTTCAGTTGGCCACTTTTTTCCGCGTCCCAGATCATGGAGGAACCGATACGGCACTTCACACTGCCCGCCGGATTGCGTGATTCCAGCTTGGCGAGAATCTTGCCCTGGCTGATGCGGTTGATGCGCACCAACGGCGTCTTGCCAATGGTCTCGCTATTGTCCTTGTAGATTTCGGTCATGGTTGCCTCTCCTGAATCGGCTGATACTGCTTCCTATTGCGGCTTTTCCTGCTTTTTCAACCGCCGGCTCCAACGCTGGCGGGCATAGAGTCGCAAGTCTGCCACGTGATCGGTTTCGTCCATGATCTCACGGCCGAGGATACTTTCCAGAATATCTTCCAGGGTGATCAGCCCGACCCAGGTACCGTGTTCATCATAGACCACAGCCATATGCTGGCGCTGGGCCAGCATGGCGTGGAACAACTTGTCGATTCCCATACTGGTATGTACCAGAGGCACTTCATGGGCGAGTACGCTCATGGTCTGATCCGGATTACAGCCCAGCAGGTCGGATTTGTGGATATAGCCCTTGCCTTCACCTTGCTCCGTCATCACCGGAAAACGGGAAAACGGCTGATCCTTCTCTTTTTCCAGAAACTCGGCAACGGTCATTTCCGGGGTGACGGTGCGGCATACGGTACGCGGAGTCATAATAGTGCCGACCTTGATGTCATGCAGACGCAGGATGTTCTGGATTACCTGGAACTCATTATCGTCCAGCGCATCCTGGTCCTTGCCCATATCCGCCAATGCACGGATTTCTGCCCGCACTTCCACATCGTGCTCACCACCGCCGATCCTGCTGGTAATCAGCTTGGACAGCCACACAAAGGGCATCAGGGTGACCATGATGAACTTGAGCACCGGAGGCAACATGGGCGCCAGTGCACGCCAGTATTTGGCACCGATGGTCTTGGGAATGATTTCCGACAGCACCAGAATCGCCAGGGTCATGATGGCAGATGCCGCACCCAGCCAGGCCTCGCCAAAGACCACCGCCACCTGGGCCCCTACCCCGGTAGCCCCCACGGTATGAGCCACCGTGTTGAGGGTGAGAATGGCAGACAGCGGTTTGTCGATATCGTCCTTGTAGGAGCGGAGTGTCTCGTAAAGCCTGGGCCGGGTTTCACGCAGACCAGCAATGAAGCTCGGCGTAATCGACAATAACGCCGCTTCCAGAATCGAGCAGAGAAAGGAAAAGCCGATGGAGACGGCGGCGAAGAGGATCAGCAGGGTCACTGTGTGAAGCTCCTTACGAAAACCACTGGCAGTCAGCGGCCGTTATAATCAGGCGGTGTAGCTACCGGCAAAATCCGCCAGCACCCGGCACACATTGGCCATGCCATCGTGAATGACCGCTTCGATTTCCGCCATGGTGATCTCATGGCTGGATTTGCCCGCTGCCGGATTCACCACCAACGACAGCATGGCATAGGGCAATGCCAACTCCCTGGCCAGCACCGCTTCAGGCATGCCGGTCATGCCGACGATGTCGCAGCCGTCACGCTCCAGGCGAGTGATTTCTGCAGCGGTTTCCAGCCGAGGGCCCTGGGTAGCCGCATAGCAGCCGCCGTCGTTCCATTTCAGCTCCGACGCGGCCAGTTTTTCCTTCAGGCTATTGCGCAGAGCACTATCGAACGGCCAGCTGAAATCCACGTGCACCAAGGGCTCCGCCGGGTCGTCGAACAATGTCATCTCCCGACCCCAGGTATAGTCGATAATCTGGTCAGGCAACACCAGGGCGCCGGTGGGCGCCTGGGCTGTGATGCCGCCCACCGCGTTCACCGCCACAATAGCGGTGGCGCCGGCCTCTTTCAGTGCCACCAGATTGGCCCGGTAGTTCACTTGATGGGGAAGCAGTACATGCGGGTCGCCATGGCGGGCCAGGAACAGCACGTTCTGACCGTCCAGCTCCCCTTCCACGATTGGCGCTGAAGGCTCACCGAAGCGGGTGGAAATCGTATGCTTGTGGATGATGCGCAGGTTATCCATGCGCGTAAGGCCAGTGCCGCCAATAAACGCCAACATGCTCAGTTTTCCTTTACCGCGTAAATGCCCGGCGCGTTGCGCCAGAAGCCCTTGTAGTCCATGCCCATGCCGAACAGGTAGTAATCCGCGGCTTCCAGCGCAGTGAAATCAGCCTTGAGGCCGGGTTGTGCCTTGCGGTCATGTTGCTTGTCTACCAGTACGCAGGTCTTTACCGAAGCCGCACCCTGGGCCTTGCAGGCGTCGATGATGGACAACAGGGTGGAGCCCACGTCGAGAATGTCATCGACGATCAGCACATCCCGCCCGGCCAGACTGGCGTTAGGAGTAACGATCCACTCCACATCGCCGCCGGTGGTCTCTCCCAGATAACGGCTGGCATGCAGGTAATCCATCTCCAGTGGGATATCCAGGCGCTTGACCAGCTCGGCGGCAAAGATCATGCCGCCATTCATGATGGTCAGCATCACCGGCACCTTGCCGGAATAGGCTTCGGTCACCTCGAAGGCCAGCTTGGCAATGGCTTCCTGAACCTGATCGGCGGAATGCAGCTCGATAGCGTCGCGGCGCACCCGCATCAGTTCCTGTTGCAGCTCCTCAGCGATGGACATGCTGTGCTTCCTCGGTGTTGTCGTCTTCCAGACCCGTGGCGGGATGATCGTCGTTGTGGCTGACAAGATGCAGGGTACGGGTGGGGAAGGCAAACTCCGCGCCGTGCTCGTTGACGATGGCCATGATCTTCATGAGCACATCCTGCTTGATCTCATGGTAACGGACCCACTGGGTGGTCTTGGTAAAGGTATAGATAAAGAATTCCAGATGCGAGGCGCCGTAACTGTCAAAATTCACGATCAGGGTACGGCTGTCGGTTTCCAGCTCCTCGTGATCAATGAGCATCTGTTTCACTTCGGCGACAATGCCCGGCATTTTCTGCCAGTCCTCATAGCGGATACCGATTTTCTCGTTGATGCGACGGTTGAGCATGCGCGATGGATTTTCCAGCACCACGGTGGTGAACATGGCATTGGGGATATACAGCGGGCGCTGGTCGAAGGTGCGAATACAGGTCAGTCGCCAACCGATACTTTCCACAGTGCCTTCGATGGAACGATCCGGTGAGCGCACCCAGTCCCCTACCCGGAACGGCTTGTCCAAGTAGACCATCATGCCACCGAAGAAATTGGCCAGCAGATCCTTGGCGGCAAAGGCCACCGCCATGCCACCAATACCGCCAAAGGCCAGCACACCGGAAATACTGTAGCCCAGGGTCTGCAACACGATCAGCAGGGCGGTAATGATCACCGACACCCGTAACAGCTTGGCGATGGCCGCCGCCGTGGATTGATCCATGGGTTTGCGCATGCGCGAAGGGTCAATCAGGTTCTTCTCGGTATAGGAGATAAACCGGTTGAGGAACATGGCGATAATCAGGATAAAAGCGATCTGGCGCACCTTGGGAGCCAGATCAAACAACTCATTAGCGTCCTCGGTCACCGCCTGCAACAGCTCTACCGATACGGACAGGCCAACCACCCAGAATACCAGCCGCACCGGAATCCGCGCCGCTTCCAACAGGGCATCGTCCCACAGGGTTTCGGTCTTGTTGATCAGCCGGTCTAGCACGTCGATGACGCGCATCAGAATAAAATTCACCGTCACCGTGCACAGTACGACGATGAACAGTTGAGTCAGCCAGATGTCCGTGGGGGTTTCCACGTTCGGCCATTGCAGCAGTTGATTCCAGTCCCAGTTCATGTGAATCCTTAACGAAGTTCAGTCAATGCCGCCGCCAGCTCCGTGGCAGCCTGGCGTTTGGTATTTTCCATCGGGTGACGCGGGCGGGCACGCAGGCCGCTGGCCGGCACCTGACCGCTGAAACGGGTAGCGGCGAGGAAGTCCAGCACCTGTTCCGCCCCGGGCCGGTTGTTGCAGGCCAATACCATGTCGCAACCGGCCTCCAGCGCCGCCCTCGCCCGCTCCGGATAACCGCCGACACCGTGGGCCCCGGCCATGGACAGGTCATCGGAGAAGATCACGCCGCGAAAGCCCATCTGCTCGCGCAATCGGGTCTGCAGCCAGTAACGGGAAAAACCGGCGGTCTGGTTTTCCACTGCACTGTAAATCACGTGGGCGGGCATGATGCCGTCCAGCTTTTGTGCCAGCGCCACAAAGGGACGCAGATCCGCCGCTTCAATCTCGGCCAGCGGCCGCGGGTCCACCGGCAACTCCAGATGGGAGTCCGCCACCACATGGCCGTGGCCGGGAAAATGCTTGCCGGTGGCAGCCATGCCGGCGGCGCTCATGCCGTCGATAAACGCGCTGGCCAGGGCGATCATGGCATCCGCATCGCCGTGGAAACTACGGTCGCCGATCACCGTGCTGGTGCCGTAATCCAGATCCAGCACCGGGGCAAAGCTCAGATCGATATCCAGCTCGGTCAGCTCCGAGGCCATCAGTTCGCCTAGCAGAACTGCCTCCTCCACGGCTGCCTGCGGAGATTGGTCATAACGACGGCCCAGGGCAGCCATGGGCGGCAGGCGCACAAAGCCGTCACGGAAGCGTTGCACGCGACCGCCTTCCTGGTCCACGGCGATCAATATCTCTGGTCGGACAGTGCGAATCTGGTGAACCAGCTCCGCCAGTTGCTGCCGGTCCTGATAATTTCGGCTAAAGAGAATCAGCCCGCCGGTACCCGGGTGGGCCAGCAAGTCTTTCTCCACGTCACTGACCTGGAGTCCTTCCAGATCAAGCATCAACAGGGGGGAAACGGATGGCATGGCAATCCTGATTGGTGATCGTTATTCCGTGATGGTGACAGCGGCACCCACCGGCACCTGATCGAAAACGCGAATTATGTCCGCGTTGCGCATCCGTATGCAGCCGTGGGACGCGGGCGCCCCCATGGGCTCACTGTCCGGTGTGCCGTGAATATAAATAAAGCGACGGAAACTATCCACGTCACCGCCCAGATTGTGGCCGGGTTCCATGCCGCCCAGCCAGAGAATCCGTGTGAGAACCCAATCCCGCTGGGGATGTTCACGGACCTTGTCCTCGTCGCAGATTTCCCCGGAGAATTTACGCCCGGACAGCACCGCACCCTCCGGCAGACCGTCACCGAAACGGGCCCGAACCAGATGCCGCCCCAGCGGCGTGGCTTCGCTGCCCATGGCCTGGCCGGCCCCGTTGCGGGCGGAGGACACGGGAAAACGCTCGGTACGCTCACCGCGCAGTTCCAGCCATTGTTCAGAAAGGTTGATGATCAGTTCCATGGGGAGTTTCAAGTTGAAAGTTCAAAGTTGCAAAGGGCGAAAGAGGTAACAGTAACCTGAAAGGCCCTGCCCGCGCACTACCACCGAAGTGCCGGTAAGGCCCTGGAGGCGCGACAGCCTTTTCCTTTGATCCCAGACTGTAATCGCGCCGCCAGCGACGTGATTCGCTTCGCTCACCCTTCGGGCCGACCTGTGGTCGTTGGCTACGCTCCTGCGGGAAAAAAGAAAAGCGTGTTACTCCGGTACGTCGGCCTGGATGCCACCGACCAGGAACGGCAGCAAGCGCCGG
>NZ_JABURH010000184.1:0-2074 GCF_014762765.1 Alcanivorax sp. | reverse complement strand
AGAAGTAATACACCACTTCCGCCTGAATGAAGTCGGAGCGGCTGACCGGACTCAGGCCCGGGTTCTCTGCCCGGCCCTGCAGGGCCGACAGATACAACTCCGAGGCAGTGACCGGTTTGCCGGTGTCGGTGTAGAAACGGGCTTCCAGGGAGGCCTTGAGGTTGTTGCCGAAACGACGACTGGATTCCAGATTGATGGCTTTCTCGTCGTTTTCCAGGTCGTATATCACGCCGGCAAGTATCTCTGTGGACGCCACATCGTTGAACGTAAACCGGGTAGCCAGCAGAACGTCATCCTGGAAAGGCGATGCCAGCGCCTCATCCCGATCCTCCCACAGGTACTCCAGCAGCCAGCCCAGATCCGCCGGGCCTTCGAACACTCCCACCTGGGTATATTCGAAGCCACCATCCAGGGCGGTAAAGCGGTCGCCCTGGCCGGAACGGGTAATGGCCTCCAGCTTCCATAGCCAACCGTTGTTCAGGTACTGGAGCTCCAGGCCGGTCTGGTCAATCACGTTGTACAACGGCATCAGCTGCGGATCGCTGCCGGCCGGCAGACTGCCGGTGAGCAGCAGGGCCTGCAGTTGTTGCGGGCTGAGGGCCTCCGGGAGCAGCAAGGGTTCACGGCTGGTCCCGGAGAAATGGGACAGCGCCAGTTCCAGGCCATTATTGAAATACTGCTGGTAGCGCAACGCCACATCCACCCGTTTGTCTTCGGCACCGGATTCGTAACGGGCCTGGTCAGACACCGGCAACGGCGTGCGCGGTCGCCCTTCTTCTCCGGCATAGGTGCGCTCACGGAATCCGGGCAACAGGAACAGGTCCACAATGCCCCAGTCCCGCACCGTGGAAAGATTGAGCATGGGCTGACCGAGCTTTTCCTCGCCATCCACCTGATCCACCAGATCGGTCTGGTTGATGATATCCACCAGGTGCCGTCCTTCCGTCACGCCCCAGAACACCTTGCGAATACCCAGCCGGGATTCCCAGCCGCGGCCCACATGAATCCAGGACAGCTCACGAATATCGGCGTGGGTGCGCTCGCTATCGTTCTCGTCCACCCGCAAATAGGGAATGAAGGTGAACAGATCATCCCGGTTATTCCACTCGTGGAAGACCTCGCCCTTCAGGTACAGGGAGCCATTGGTGGAATAATCCGCCGCCTCATAGGGCGATGACTGGGTAAAGTAACGCCCTTCCAGGCCCGCCTCGCCACGAAACTCCCAGGCAACCGCCAGGGATGGCAGCACCAGCAGCGCAGCCAGACTGTGTCGCCATACCATGATCAACGGGCCCGTTTCAGACTGTTCTGGTTGAAGTCCGCTTCCGTCAGGTCGGTGTCATAGCGATAGTTGCTCCAGAACAGGTCGGTGGCCTTGCCGGTCTGATGATTGACCATGGCCATCTTGCCGGGCTGCCAGAACCGGTCCTGGTACTGGGCGAAGTCGCTCATGGTGAGGGTTTTCAGCAGGGATTCCTTGCGGTCGTAGTAATCCACCTTCCAGGTGCGGTATTCCTGCTGATCAATCCAGGCCACCTGCTTGGTGTAGCCGGAGTTCTCGTCGGTGGGGTAGCGTTCCATCACAAAGCAGGTGAGCTCACCGCAGGCTTCGTCGCGCAGGTATTTGTAAGTGTATTTCTCCACTTCCTGGCCACGCATGTCCTCGAAACTGAATTCACTGCCCATAAAGGGACCAGACTTGTTCCGCGAGGCAATGGTCTTCACCCGACGCAGGGCCGGCAGATAGAGCCACTGGTCATCATCGCGGGTCTTGTAGCTGTAGGTCAGCAAGGCGGTGCCACGCACATCCCGGGGCGTACCGAAAATGGTCAGGCTCTTGTCCCCCTCCTCGCCGGTGCCTTCCAGGGTACTGACCCGCAGCTCGCGCTCCGAGGTATCGCCACGCCCGGTGATCAGCACCATGCGCATGTCCGCCTGAAAGTCACCAAAACCCGCCCCGCGGCGATCCGCTTCGCGGGCGATTTCCAGACCTTTCTCTTCCGGCGTCTGGGCATGGAGAACAGGAACGGCACAGGCCAGAGCCAGACCGGCCAGCAGCAGGCGTACTTTCATG
>NZ_JABURH010000168.1 GCF_014762765.1 Alcanivorax sp. | reverse complement strand
AACCGATCAGGGCAGACACCACCAGCGCCACCACAGCCCAGTGCCGCTGGGTCACCAGGGTGGGATACATCAATAATGGTGTGATCACCAGCACCGGCAGCAACACCGCAAGAAAAAATTTAGCAAGATAATAGATCCCCATGGCCTGGGCACTGCGGTAACCGGCGCGAACCAGTCGGGCACGAATCCGGGACTGCTTCCACTTATCGTCAGGCACCACCAGGCGAGCCATCGGTTGTAGCCATTTAACCGTGAATGGCCCCTCCTCCGTGGCTTTTCCATGCCCTCTCTCACCCGAAGCAAGCCCCTGAATTTCACGCAAACGACGGTCGAAGGTGGCATTACCACTGAACAACCAGTTCCCCACTGACGCCACAATGATGACCGTCAAGAGAAACAGGGACCCCATTATCAGGACTGACAAGCTAATTCCTTCCAGCATGACATCTCTCCTTGATCAGACCCTGAAGTTGATCATCCGGTGAATGACAATGTATCCCAGCAACATCAGCCCCAGTTGAGCACCGATCACGATGTAACCCATGGTGGTTTCCACCAGCGTGTAAAGATACGTAGGGTTCAATAGCAACAGCGCCCCGGCTACCACAAACGGCAAGGCAATAAGGATATTGGCAGAAAACTTCATCTCTGCAGCAAGCACTCGAATCTCCCGGAAGGTTCTTGCCCGCGAGCGCATCACCGCAGAAAGGCGGTTAAGGACCTCGGCCAGATTGCCACCGGTGGATTTCTGAATCAGCACCGCGGTGATGAAGTAACGCATTTCCTCACTACTGCTTCGCTGGGCCAGATGACGCAGGGTGTCTTCCAGGTCCATACCGAAGTTCAACTCATCAAAGGTGGTGGCAAACTCGGGGGCAATCGGTTCTGCCATTTCCCTACTGGCCTGCTTGATGGCCGCAGAGAACGGATTTCCGGCTCGCATGCTGCGGGCAAGAAAATCCATGGCCTCCGGTAATTGTTCCGAAATCTTACGGGCCCGCTCCCGCTTCTTCGCCTTTACATAGGCATAGGGAACATAGAATCCCAGTAGCATGGCAATCGGCAATGCCAGGAACCAGAACACCTTGAGAAGAAGCCAGAGAATCAGAAAAGTCAGCACAAACAGGGAAAGCTGAATCAACAGATAGCGTGAGACCGTGAGATCCACCCCGGATTGAACCAGCATTCGATCCAGGGAATGTGAACGGGGAAACATAGCCAGAATCCGGTTTAACGCCGGCACCTCACTGAACGTTCGCCGGCGCAACAGAGACAACGCCTCTTCATTGCTGAGCCCGGAAGCCGAAAGATTACGAAGCCGCTTGCTCACCGCCTGGGTGCGTTCCACATTCATGGAACGGTAAAGCATATAGAAGCCTTCAATCAGCCCCACCACGGCCAGAAACGCAATCAGCGATATGATGATAGTGATTTCATTGATAATCATGGCCGCCCCCTATTCGTAAACACGATCAGGATCGAAAACACCTTCATCAAGCGCAACACCACGCTCTTTGATCCGCTGCATCATCATGGGGCGAATGCCCGTAGCCCGGAACTCCCCCTGGACTTTGCCGTTCTCATCCACACCCAATCGTTTGAACTGGAAAATCTCCTGCATGTTCACCACATTTTGCTCCATACCGGTAATTTCCTGGACGCTGATCACCGCACGCCGACCATCAGAAAGTCGCTCGGTCTGCACAATAAGGTCCAGGGCGGCAGCGATCTGCTGGCGGATGACATTGGGAGAAATGGAGACACCCGCCATGCCGATCATGTGCTCCAGACGAGAAATGCCATCGCGGGCCGAATTGGCATGAATAGTAGAGAGTGAGCCGTCATGACCGGTGTTCATGGCCTGCAACATATCCAGTGCTTCCTCGCCGCGCACCTCACCGACCACAATCCGATCGGGGCGCATTCTCAAGGCATTCCTCACCAGGTCGCGGGCAATAACAGCCCCTTTCCCTTCAATATTGGCAGGGCGCGTTTCCAGTCTCCCCACATGGGGCTGCTGTAACTGCAGTTCGGCTGAATCCTCGATGGTCAGGATTCGTTCATTGGCAGGGATAAAACCGGACACAACATTCAGCAGCGTGGTTTTCCCTGAGCCAGTACCCCCGGAAATAAGGATGTTGGTTCTCGCCTTGACCGCGGCTTTCAGAAACTCGGCAATCGGCTGGGTAATCGATCGAAAATTCATCAGGTCAGTGACCGTTAGTGGGTCTGCCGCGAATTTACGAATAGACAGCAGGGGCCCATCCACCGCCAGCGGCGGAATGATGGCATTGACCCGCGAGCCATCCATCAGGCGGGCATCCACCATGGGGCTGGATTCATCTACCCGGCGACCGACTGCACCGGCAATTTTCTGGATGATTCGCATCAAGTGATCATTGTTCTGAAAACGGATATTGACCTTTTCCAGCACCCCATGGCGCTCGATATAACAGGTGTCAGCGGTGTTGATCAGGATATCCGAGATGGACGGGTCGTGAAGAAGAGGCTCAAGCGGCCCCATACCCAGCACTTCGTTTTCCACGTTTTCGATTAGTACGCTCTGTTCATGCTCATTGAGCACAAACCCGTTTTCATCAATCAGATCACGCAAGGCAAGCCGGATCTGGTTTCGCACCAGCTTTTCCTCCATCTTTTCCATCTGACGGAGATCCAGGCGTTCCATTAACAGTGAGTGCACCTTCTTCTGCACTGCACTGAAATCCATCTCATCAATCCCTCTTTCACTGGCAAACATGGTGAACTCCTTTCTCAATGCCGCCCGATAAGCCGCCCCAGAAGGCCAGCTTGCTCTCTTTTTTCACCGGTAAGTTCTTCCACGATCTTTTCGGATATTTGATGTATATCCTTACTGATACGGCTATGTTTTGCGTGCTTACTCAATGGCATGCCATGATCCTGCGACCCCATGACGGCATCGTAGTCGTTGGCAATACGAACCATATTTTCAACCTTCAACGTGTCATGAATCTGTTTATCGGTCACCGTGGAGTGTTTCGAGCGATAACGGTTATCCACAATGGTGATATCACCATCATCAATACCCACGCTGTGAAAATAGGACATCAGCAAACGGGCATCACGCAACACCGCCAGACTTCGCTGGATCACCACATAGATACTGTCACTGGCTTTGAGAATCTCCTCATTCCAGTCGTTAATCGCTTTGGGAAGATCCAGCACCACCACATCAAACGTTTGCTTCACTACATCCAGGAATTTTTTGACATCAGCGGAACTAACTCGATCAAGTCGAGTAATCTTGTTTGGCGCAGGCAACGCATAAAGACCGGAATCATGGCGACTCATCATGGCGTTGAACATGGTCTTGTCGAGTCTCGATGCCTGTCCCAGCGCGTCCATGACATTTGCCTGCCACTTAACATCCAGGTACAGAGACACGCTACCGAACTGAATATCCAGATCGATCAGAGCCACTTTCAAGTCTTCATCCATGGCGGCAATGTCACAGGCAATATTCACAGCGATGGTTGTGGCACCACTGCCAGATTTGCTGTTGATAACAGAAATAATCTTCCCTTTTCTCGCATCTACATCCGGCCCCAGTCCGGTTTTCAACCTGGAGAGCTCTCTCTTCAAGTCTTCTTCGGAGGGGGGTATGGGAATGACATCACGGGCGCCAACCCGCATCAGGCGACGAATAACGTCAACACCGGGTTCACGGAAAGCGGCATAGACGGGAATATCAGGAAGCTCGCTGATCAATGCCTCAATATGCGAAGGATCCTGCTCGCCCTCGTCATTACCCTCGACAATGACAGCATGGCAGCTAGACTCATGGACTTTCGCCACCAAGCTGCCGTTGAGTGTATAGGGCAGTGCAACAAACCCGGCTTTCAGCCCTGTGACGATCTGGCCAAACTGAGCCTTGGTAGTCTCATTGCGGTATATCAGTCCGATAACCAATCCTGTACTCATCCTTGCTCCCTCTGAATTGCTTCAGGGTGTATTCAGGTCTTCACTGACCCGTGTGCTGGTAAAATCCGGTAGCGTAAGATTCGGGTCCAACCCGATCACGCCCGGCAGAACCAATTCGTATTGCTGACCGACAATAGAAACAGAGACTTCTCTGACAGGCCGCGGATTACCGGAAAACCCCGTGGAAGAGCAGCCGTAGCGCACGGTTACATTGGCTGCCTCTAGGTCCTGATAGAGCGAATTCATTTCATTCATCAGATCGGCACAGTTGGCCGAATCACAGCTCACCGTCACGTTCGTCACAGCGGAACAGTCCAAAGAGGAAATATCGGTCACCGCGTCATTGACGATGGCATAACGGGCTCCGGCACGGGTGGAGTCCACAGCTCGCGTCCAGGTAAAAATCACCAACGCCAGTTCGATGATGGCAAAGATAAGAAGCAGGAAAAGCGGTAGCGTGATCGCCATTTCAACCATGGTTGACCCACGCTCGCGCTTTCTTGATAGGCATTTATTCACCATGGTAACGCTCCTCCACGGTGGCACTGAGAGTGATAGGCCCCAGATCCAGGAAAGGCACGATGGTGTCGCCAAAGATGGCGCTGAAGTCCACAGAAGCTGTGGCAATAATCACGCAAGCGTTA
This sequence comes from Alcanivorax sp., assembly GCF_014762765.1. Taxonomy (GTDB): domain Bacteria; phylum Pseudomonadota; class Gammaproteobacteria; order Pseudomonadales; family Alcanivoracaceae; genus Alcanivorax. The sequence continues at coordinate 11,119 of NZ_JABURH010000168.1, read as the reverse complement.
TCACCACCGGTGACCATGCGCTGCTCCAGTGTGAAGCTCACATCTCCCGCATTCAGGTCTGGCAGTAAGGCATTACCGTTTCCTGCCTGATTACCAAAAGCCACCAGATTTGCGGCATTATTGATGGAAGCACCCCACTGCGCTGCCTGCGTGCAATCGGCATTCACGCTTTGTGTGGAACGACTCATATAACGAGCGCCAGACGCCACGGCCTTGCTCAGGGTGTTTTGCTGGTAGATCGCGCGGCCCATCTCGGTAATACCGAACACCAGCACAATCATCAACGGCAGCAGGATGGCAAACTCCACCATGGCCGCACCTGCCTGACGTGCAGGCAACTTATTCATACAGTTGAATCTGCACATGATAATTATCATCCGTATCCTGGGCCCAGCCGATGAATTCCCCATAGAACGTCACATCCGGAGGACCTTCCGCCGGCCTCACCAGAAACATCCTGGCAAAACCATCCCTGGGAAAAATCACACCACTTTTCTTGCCGCCGGTTATGCCCAATGCCTCGCAGCTCAGCACGGCCATGTTCATGACGCGTCGAGACTCCTGACCTGCCGGGTCTGAAGGTTGTCCGTCCACAGGAATGCTGTTGGCGATTTCGTGCTGGTACACCTCATGCCGGGTCGGACGACTCACGTTGCTCCAGCCATTTGGCGCCGGTGTGCCATGGTTCGTTGACCAGTAGCTATCAAAGTCCCAATCACCGGCACCAATCCGGCTATCCACTGGATCAGAACTACTATCCAGCGGATAAGGCACCACATTGGGAGCCGGCGGCCAGTCACTGTCATAATTCTGGAAAGGGTTGGGGCCGTCATAAATACCGAACCGGGTATTCCATCCGGCTCTGGTCTTGGCCGTCATTGAGCCTGTCTGGGTGGTGAACGTTGCGGGCTGGCAGCCCACATCACCTTCATTGGCGATAAACAGCGACACATCATTTGCTCCGGGACCCGCGTTAGGCGGCTGAAGGAACCCGAAATTACCACTACTCCACTGATTGGATCCCTGCTGTCGCATTTCGATATGGGCACCCACTTCCATTTCTTCGCTGAAATGGGATCCCTCAGGCTCCCAGGGATCGCACATGGCCATGGGAGGATAATTGCAGGTGAAGAAGTTTCGCCCAGCCAAAGCATCGGTTACCGCGGAGGCTGTCTCCGCAGTGTCGATACCCAGGGCGCCAAGCACAGGCAAAAAGATCAGGTCTGACGTGAATCGGTCACCATCACCCACCAGAGTCGGATCCAGAGTAACTCTCACATAGTGAGTATCCACATCGGATGTGGCAGCGTATTTGCCTGGTTCAACTTCGCCACCACTACAAAAATCTGAAAATCCCGGATCGGAAGGCTTCACATCCGTCTCACTGCCAATGACGCAGAAGAAATCAAATGCTTCATCCGGCAAGCCCGTGGCACCAAGCAATTCAGTAACACGGGCAAAGCGAGCATCATGCTCCAGCAGATCTCTGGCGGCAGCACGAGCGCGATCCTGGGCGTTATTATCTGAGTTCAGCTCCGCTGCTGCAGCCAGAGCGGCCGCATCTGCCGCGTTCTGCATATCAGTTCGCATCATCAGAACCCGCCCAACATCGATGGCCAAAGCGGCGATACCGATCAGTATCACGATCAGTATGGCCATCATCACCATATAGGCCCCGCGCTGCTGCCTTTTCATCACCGTCACCTTTCATCGATCATTCAGAGACATCTTCAACGATCCGTCCTTCCTCAACTTTTCCATCATCCTTGAGGAAACGTTCGTAACCCGCATCCAGCTTTCCGCCATGGGTACTGATCACTGGATGATCCTTGTAGCGGGCATCCGGATTGATCACCTGAACCTGAGCATTATGATTCACGCTGTAACCGTAATCCGGCCGCAGTGATTCTCTTGCACAGGCGCTCAGAAACATCACCATTATCACCGTCATGATCCTATTCATTGTTCGCTACCTCCCTGATCTGGTGACCGAACTTGCCGTGCAAGCCGCCACGACTTGACGTGTCCTGTGAATCCTCATTTTCCTGTTCACGGGCATTGCGATTCCGGGTTGGCTTGTGTTCAAGAAAACCCATCAAATACTGGTCGATGTCACTGGGGGGAACGAAAACGTCCGTGGGCAGGGCGTACTGATCAACCCGTTTCGGTGTCACCAGTTTCGGCGTCACAATAACCACCAGTTCGCTTTCGTTACGTTTGAACTCGGTGGAGCGGAACAAGGCACCCAATACCGGAATACTGCCCAGCCCCGGAACCTGGTTGATCACGTTATTCAAGTCATCCTGAATCAGGCCGGCAATGGCAAAGGCCTGTCCATCGGCCATTTCCACAGTGGTTCCGGTACGACGAGTGACAAAGCCAGGAATATTGAATCCTGATGCCTGAAAGCCATTGGAAGGATCGATAGCAGAGACTTCCGCGTTCAGCTTGATATTGATGCTGTCATCCGAAAGAACTGTAGGTACAAACTTGAGGCCAACCCCAAATTCCTTGAACACCACCGTGATGGTGACATTACCTTCATCACCATTCTGCGCCACCGGGATAGCCACCTCACCCCCGGCCAGAAAGCTGGCCTCCTGACCGGACAAGGCAGTCAGGTTGGGCTTGGCCAGCACCTTGGCCAGACCTTCACGCTCCAAAGCGTCGAGCCGCACACTGATACCGTTATAGCCAAAGATAGTAGAAGCTGGATCGGTAAATATTGATGAAAGAAACGGGATATTATTCGGCGCTATACCGGTAGCCGTGGCCAGGGTCTTGACCCCATCACGATTAAAGGCCTGGAGACTGACGCCCAGTTCCTGCAGCGATGTCCTCTTGATCTCGGCAATACGCACTTCCAGCATCACCTGAGTACCGCCGCCTACTTCCAGCATATTTACCACTTTATCTTTCGGCGCAAAGCTCCGCGCTACAGACAGAGCCTGCTCCATGGCCATGACACTGGAGGCTTTTCCAGAAAGAATGACCTGATCATTGGCGCCGCGGATCTGTATTCCCTGCTCCTCAGGCATAAGTTCATAAATGCGACGCTTCATCTGGTCCATGTCGTAGCCGACAATCACATCCATCAGCGCCACAAGATTTCGGTTTTTGTCCCGGAATGCCAGATTGGTATGACCGGGCTTCATTCCCAGAATCAGAACATGCCGCGAGGACAACAGCTTAATATCCGCAATCTCGGGGTTACCGATCACCACCTGATCCAGGGGTGACGGGGAATAGATCATTTGTGACTTACCCAGGGAAAGCGACAATTCCTCTTTCTGAAGCCCATCACTAAATTGCAGTTCATAGCCTTCCGAAGCGTAAACGGTAGATACCATTGCCATCATGAATGCCGCTACCGCACACATTGACCAGCCAGGTAACCGAATTTCAGTATTCATCCTCATTATCCTTCCTCCCTGGAATCCTATTGCGCACCGGCCGGTGCTGGCGTTTTCTGACGAACTTCCCCTTCTTTGACAGTCTGGTTTTCCACTTCCAGTCCACGAATCACTTCAACCTGTGGCTTGGGAGGGGCACGCCGAACCCGCCGAACCACTTTGGTTTCCCGCTCCGGCTCCTCTGTCAGTAGATCCTTGTAAGTCACCAATTCGGTTTCGACGATCGATGCGTCGAACTCGTTTCTCAGAAGCAGGTTAAGATCCCCTGTCTTGGCCGCCAGAACAATTCTCTGACCATCGAAAGGAGCGACCAGAATAGTGATGGCGTTAACTACTTTCGGCTCGGTATCTGTTTCACTGGAGCGCTGATCAATGCCCAGAACTTTGGCATTCTGCAATATCACCCGGGTTACCGGATTTTTGTCAGAGCGGCCAAAGGTGGTGGTGTGAAGCACATCCACATAGTCACCGGGCATGACAAAGCCCCCTACGCCCTTTATTTCATTCACGGACAAGGTAACGGCACGTTGGTCTTCCGGGATTTTTGACGGCAAGCCCCCGCGTGCGCCATATGGGGAAAGCTTGTACTTAAGAATCGGCTCGCCTTTTTTAGCCTGTGTGAGAATAAGGGGCGGTTTTTCCTGCAGCAGCGCAGACTTGGTGCGAAATGCTCCTTCCGGCACGCTGGATTCCGGCCAGTCCACCACATTCAACAGCACCTCATCCAACCGGGTTCCACTGTTAAGGTCAGCCGCGGCCACCACCACCGGCACGGTGGCGATGGTTCGCATATCCGATCGACTGCTGACTTCGCGCTGCAAAAACTGGTTAACCAGGTAGACTGTCAGCCCACCGAGAATAATGGCCACCAAAAGAATTAATAGCGGTCGCAACTGCATGAGGAATCTCCTTTTCCGTCCCTTCCCGTATCACCCGCCTTCATTACGGTAGCGGCGATACTCCTGAAACTGTGAGTACCGCACCGGCAGCGATGGCCACCGCATACGGTAATTTTACCTGACTGCCGTCCTGCTCCATTTCGCCGGCAGGTACACCCCGTACCACTGCAAACAATCTTTTCCCTGTTTGTCGAAAAGCGCCGTTCACAACTATCGCCAGTACCGCCAATACAAGGCCGCACAGTGCTGTATTCAGTAATAATTCAGGAACCAGGGAGAGCCCGGTTATCAGCGCAACCAGCGACAGCAACTTCACATCGCCTGCGCCCAGCCAGCCCAATAACCAGAAAACAAAAACCGAGAGAAAGACTATTCCTGCGGCAGCAAGGTGCGAGGGCAACACGGAGGCACCTTGTACGAGAAATAAAACGGCAGGAATAACAAGAATAAAAAAAGCGATAAGACGATTCGGGATTCGCCTTTCGGTGATGTCGTAATACACCGCCGGCATCAATAGGGATAAGGTCAGAACAAGAGTCACCATTTCCGGATCACCTCCTCTGCCCGCCTTGCGGCGGGCAGAGTCTCTGGATCAGCTATATCGGTTAATTGTTTGCAGCGTTCAATTCTGTGTTAACGGTTCCGAAGGATGTATTTACCTCCTGACCGATAAGAACAATCGTTGCAATAGCGACCACGGAAATCAGAGCGACCAGGATTGCATATTCCACCATGGTGGCCCCGTCTTCTTCTTTGATGAATTGCATAAACAGCTGTTTCATGACTTGTCCTCCAGACATCAAACTTTCCTTTAGTTAGCCGCCTGTAAAATATGTCAGCCTTGCAAAGCTGGTCACATAAACAATGCGGACATACATCATTTGGCGCTTGCACAACGGGCAAATATATTTGTTTGCTGTTTAGGGGGATTAATCTTTCTGTAACCTGTTTCTGCTAGGGAAAATGAATACCGTTCCTCCCCTGCTTTTTTTCTTTATAAATCAATCAAATACTCCATACCCCAAATGAGTTAAAGCATAAAAAATACGATAAGCGATTGAATTTCTTGAGGAATAGGGAATGTTAATATACGACTTTCGTTGTAAGCCATTTCGTAACCAGAGGACGCTGGACTCATTACGAACAAGGTTCTCTGCATAAAACACCGAGCTTTTTATATTTTTATATTCTTCCTGAACCCTCTCTCACCCTGCCATACCGACTTCAAAAGGTGGCTTTTGCAGGGTTTTGCAAAGCGACAAGGCACAAATTGCCGAGAAGTGTCCTGTTCAGTACCCTTTATAAAACGGCAACAGGCCCGCAATCATGAGCCAGCCCATCAGTCAGCGTGGCCAGAAACGTCAGCAGGCCATCCTTGAAGCTGCCACGAACACCTTCCTTCAGCACGGCTATGAAGGCACCACACTGGACATGATCATCAGCCAGGCTGGCGGCTCCCGGCGCAGCCTCTATGACTATTTTGGTGACAAGCAGGGACTGTTCAGCGCGGTCATTCGTTATCACGCCGACAAACTGGTGGAAGAAGTACGCTCTATCGATGTGATTGGCATGTCTGCCCGTGACGGGCTGACGATGCTGGCAAAGAACTTTGTGTTCGCCCTCCTGGAGCCGCTCAATCTGGAGCTGTACCGTCTACTGATCAGCCACGCCCCGGCCTTTCCGGAGCTGGGGCGCACGGTCTACCAGGCCGGGCCGGAATTGCTACTCAGCGAGCTGGAACAGTATTTGAAACATCTGCAGCGAGAGGGAGAACTGCCAGCCAAGCTACCTACCCCGCATACCGCCCGCCAGTTCCTGGGCATGGTGAAGGCCGAGTTCCAACTGTGCGCCCTGCTGGCACCGGAGCAACTACCCTCAAAAAGCGCGATCAGCGCACATATTCATGACTGTGTGACTTTTTTGTTAGACAACCGTTAGTCCAGCCATTGGCACCTTTCATCACCCCGGTATACATTATGGTTAGCTGTCACTCTGGCTTTGGGGGCTAAGATGGCAAGAGCAGACATGTGACGGGGCTCACAATATGAATAAGTTTTCACTGGTGCTGCTGGCAGTTTTCTTGCCTATAGCTACCAGCTATGGCGACACGCCTGATAAGACGTTTCTTAAGCAGGTGTACGCCAACGGCGGCAAAACGCTGTATTGCCAGGAAGCTTTCCAGGCCGATGATCGGGTTTCTCTAGAACATATCTATGACGAGCGCCGGCTTGCCCAACATTTTGGTTGCCGAACCAGTCGGCTATGCCAGAGCAATCGCCAGTTTGTCGAGGTCTCACGGGACCGCCACAGCCTGTTCCCGGTAACGCGACACGCTGAACTTGACCGGCGCCGGACCCTTCTGGGCGATCTGCCTGCCACCACAGCCACGGATCCCGAGTGTGGTTACAAGCAAGCCTTTCAGGTGTTCGAACCACCAACGTCCGCCAAGGGTGATGTGGCCAGGGCCATGCTGTACTTGTACGACAGGTATGACATCCCCATGCTGGGCACGTTGGAGATGTACCAGCGCTGGCACCGGGATGACCCGGTGGACGACGAGGAACGTCGCCGCAATAACGTGATCGAGCAGATACAGGGCAACCGCAACCCTTTCATCGATGAACCGGATCGCGCGGAATCTCTGCAAGGCAGTTCGCCGTTGAATATGCAGTTTCCGTAAACAGCGGCAAGCCACAAGCTCCAAGCTGCAACACGAAGACGGGCCGTTGGCCACTGCAATGTCGGACCCCGCGCTGGACTTCTCACACAAAAAAACCGCACCCGGAAGGGTAGCGGTTTTTTTGTAGCTTGTAGCTTGTAGCTTGTAGCTATTTAGAACAACTCGCCGTCCAGACCCATCATGGTATCCGCCCCACTTTTGATCTGGGCAAACAAGGCATGGGCCTTGGGCAGGACGCGCTGGAAGTAGTACTGGCAGGTGACGCGCTTGGCCTTGGCGAAATCGTCGTCACGACCATCGGTGGCTGCCAGCATCTGCGCCCACAACCAGGCATAGAGCACATAGCCGAACAGGTCCAGATACTCCACCGCGGCAGCGCTGATCGCGTCCGGATTGCTGGCCGCCTGGGACAGCAGTTCGTCGGTGGCGTCCTTGAGCAGGGTCAGCGCCGCCTGCAGCTCACTGCTGATGGTAGCCAGCTGGCCGTTAGCGCTGTTTTCCTCGGCCCAGGCCTGGGCATCCGCCAGGAACGCCTCAACAGACTTGCCGCCATTACGCGCCACTTTACGGCCCGCCAGGTCCAGAGCCTGGATGCCGTTGGTGCCTTCGTAGATCTGGGAAATGCGGCAGTCGCGCACGAACTGCTCCATGCCCCACTCACGGATATAACCGTGGCCACCGAAGACCTGCTGCCCGGTGATAGTGGTGTCCAGCCCCCGGTCGGTAAAGAAGGCCTTGGCCACCGGCGTCAGCAGGGCCACCCGATCTTCCGCCTTTTTCTTGGCGTCCGCGTCTTCGCTGAACTTGGCGGTATCCAGTTGCATCCCGACATAGGCGGCCAGGGCGCGGCCGCCTTCATTGATGGCGCGCATGTTCATCAGCATGCGACGCACGTCGCCGTGAACGATGATCGGGTCCGCCGGACCATTGGGGTTTTTCGCGCCAGTGGCACTGCGGCCCTGCAGACGTTCGCGGGCATAGTCCACCGCGCTCTGGTAGCTCACTTCACCCAGGCCCAGGCCCTGCAGGCCAATGGACAGACGCTCATAGTTCATCATGGTGAACATGCAGGCCAGCCCCTGATTCGGCTCGCCGATGATCCAGCCCTTGGCGTCGTCGAAGTTCATTACACAGGTGGCAGAGCCCTTGATCCCCATCTTGTGTTCGATGGAGCCACAGGTGGCCCCGTTGCCCTCACCCGCGTTGTTGTCCGCGTCGGGCAGGAATTTGGGTACCAGGAACAGGGAAATGCCCTTGGAGCCAGCGGGCGCATCCGGCAGTTTCGCCAGCACCAGGTGGATATGGTTGCTGGTCATGTCGTGCTCACCACCGGTGATGAAGATCTTGGTGCCGGTGATGTTGAAGGAACCGTCCGCGTTGGGCTCAGCCTTGGTACGCAGAATACCCAGGTCGGTGCCGGAGTGGGGCTCGGTCAGGCACATGGTGCCGCTCCACTCACCACTGTAGAGCTTGGGCAGATACTGCTCTTTCAGTTCCTGGCTGGCATGGGCATCAATGGCCAGGCAGGCGCCGCTGGTGAGTGCAGGATACAGGGCGAAGGAGGAGCAGGCGCTGTGCATCATTTCCTCGAACAGCACCGCCAGGGACTTGGGCATGCCCTGACCACCGAATTCCGGGTTTCCGGAAAACGCGCTCCAGCCGTTTTCCGCAAAGGTCTTGAAGGCATCTTTGAAGCCGTCCGGGGTGGTCACTTCACCGTCGTTCCAGGTGCAGCCCTGCTCGTCACCGTTACGGTTCAGCGGGAACAGCAAGCCTTCGGTCATCTTGCCCGCTTCTTCCAGAATGGCGTCGGACAGGTCGCGAGTTACCTCGGCGGTGGCAGGCATGGAGGCCCACAGCTGATCCGCTTTGAACACATCGTTGAGAACAAAACGCATGTCCTCGAGGGGCGCTTTATAGGTCGCCATTTGCACATCTCCCGAAAGTTGGCAGGGCGCAAATTTTAGGCAGGCAAAGCGTCAGGTAACAGGGTTATTTGTGACCCGCCGTTCATGGCCCCCACCGTTGACGCAAGAATCACGTATTGTGGATGAAATTGGGAACATTAAGGGCAGTTTGCGCACATTTTGCTTCATTTTCGCCGTATTCGAATAAATCCGCCGGCCTATTCAAGCGGCTCCGGTCGGCGCCACATCCACAGCAATACCCCGCAAAGAAACAGCGGCACACCGATTTTCACGTAATTCGGGGCGGCAGACAGGCTGATCAAGGCAATGCTGATCAACATCATGGTGGAGGCGGCGCACTTGGCACGGCGGGGAATGGCACGCTGTTCGCGCCACTGACGGATGTGGCTGCCATGGCGGGGATGGTGCAACAACCAGTGCTCAAGCCGCGGCCAGCCATGGCTGCCAGCCCAGGCGGCCAACAACAGAAAGACCACTGTCGGCATACCCGGGACCACCACACCGATCATGCCCAGCAGAACGAACAGGATTGCCGTTGAGCGCCAGCACAGCACCCTGACTGTCTCCATGTCTCCCCTCCTTAGAACAGGCAATTACCCCGCGAGAGAGTCATTACAGCATGCCCCATTTTCCGGGAATAAAAAAACCCGCCGGACGGCGGGTTTTGCGGATCAGTCGACGTGATAGGCCAGCGGATCGTCCAGGGCCGCCTCGCCTTCAGCCGCCTGCGGAGCGGCAGCTGGCCCGGAAATCGCTTTCATGCGCTCCTGCAGCTCTTCTGGGCTAACCGGCTGACCATTAAGGCTCAGGGCGCCGCCATTGGCGCTGAGCACACTGCTCCAGCGCTCGCCCTGCCTTTCTACCACGCCCTGCTCGGCCAAGGCTGTCAGCCGGGCGACGTAGGGCGCCGGCACCAGTGACTCGTGCATGTCCACGCGCACCTGCACATCCAGCATCTGCTGGATCTGCGCTTCATTGAGTGCCATTAGCTCGTCGGCCGGCAGGTTGTTGCCATCCAGCCCCAGGTAACGGGCTTTGCTGTCGACGGTGAGCTGTCGCTCGCCCTGGTGGTCCACCAGCATTTGCAGTGACAACTTACTGTCACCCGGGTGCAGCAGTTGCTCCGCAGCCACCTGGGTCATTTCTGCCAGCAGGGTCTGGATACGCATCATCTGCTGCTCCATGTCCTGCTCACCATTGCCGGACAGGGCGCCCATCAGGGCCTGGGTCTGGATTTCATCCATTTCACGGTTGAGTGCATGCACCTTGACCAGTGCCTGCCGGTCCAGACCGGCGTAGTCCATGCCCAGGTACGCGCTGTCCATGGGCAGCGGCACCATTGGCCCGCTGATATTCTCCAGCCATAAGCGGCTGTCGCCGCTAAGCGTATCACCGTGATCCTCGCTGTTGCCCTGCAGGGTCAGGTCAAACGCCAACATCGGCTGCTCCCCCTGGGACCAGCGCAACTGCTTGCCGGCAAGGTTGATATCCGCCAGCGGCAATTCACCGCCCAGCATGGCAACGATATCCACGGAACCTGTGAGTGAGTCCACCGCGAAACCCATTTTCGGGGAGGACACATCCAGCCCCCGCAGGGACAGGTAGGTGTTGACCGGGTAGGTGTCAGCGGTCGGACGCAACACGTCCAGCTGCAACTCCTCGAGCACCACCTTGCCCATGGGGGCCTCCAGATTCACTGGCGACACCGCCACCTTCATGGTCAGCCCACCATCAAAGCCATAGCGACTGTAACCGGTCACCGGCGGCTTGCCCTGGAAGATTTCATTCACCATGGCCGCCATTTCCGGGGGCAGCTCACGCAGATCTAGCACTTCCTCACTGGCGGCAATACCCACGAACAAGCCATCATCGGTCCAGGCGAAAGGACCATGGTGAATGGTGCTCAGGGAGCAGATTTGCCCGGACAACATCGCCAGGTTCGGATTGGATGCCAGCTCGCCCTGAGCGATCAGGCAGGTCACCGCCTCGGAACGGAACAGCCCGCGATCATAACGAAGCACGTCAAAAACAATATCGCTCTGCCCCGGAAGCACTTCCAGACCGGCCACTTCTTCGCGAACCAGCGTCTCGGCGCGCATGCCCACATAAAACGTAGCCCCCAGCCACGCCACAACCAGCACCACAATCAGTGCAACAAGCTTCTTCATGGATATATCCCCCTTATCCCTGTTATGTCTT
>NZ_JABURH010000171.1 GCF_014762765.1 Alcanivorax sp. | reverse complement strand
TTTATTACCTCCACCCTGCAGCAGGCGGCCAGCACTCGCCTGGGTTTCGGGGTGAAGAAGACCATGATGATGGCTCAGCGTCTCTACGAGGCCGGTCACATCACCTACATGCGTACCGATTCTACCAATCTGAGCGCAGATGCCGTTTCCGCCTGCCGGGACTGGATTGGCGAGAAGTTGGGCGACAAGTACCTGCCCGAGAAGCCGTTATCCTACAGCAGCAAGGAGGGCGCCCAGGAAGCGCACGAAGCGATTCGCCCCTCCGATGTGCGCCGCACCTCCGACTCCCTCAAGGACATGGAGCGTGATGCCCAGCGGCTCTACGAACTGATCCGTCGCCAGTTTATTGCCTGCCAGATGCCCCCGGCGGAATACCTGAGCACCACGCTAACCGCCACCGGCAATGACTACGAGCTGAAAGCCAAGGGGCGCATCATGAAGTTCGACGGCTGGACCCGCATCCAGCCTCCGGCTTCGCGCAAGGGTCAGGAAGATACCCTGCTGCCGGATGTGAAAGAGGGCGACACCCTGACCATCGACCAGGTGGATATCGATCAGCATTTCACCAAACCGCCGGCCCGTTTCACTGAAGCCAGCCTGGTGAAGGAGCTGGAAAAGCGTGGCATTGGTCGCCCATCCACCTACGCGGCCATTATTTCCACCATTCAGGATCGTGGCTATGTGCGCCAGGACAATCGTCGTTTCTACGCGGAAAAAATGGGCGATATCGTTACTGACCGTCTGGCGGAAAACTTTCCCAACCTGATGGATTACAGCTTTACCGCCCGCATGGAAGAAACCCTGGATGAAATCGCCGAGGGCCGCCGTAACTGGCAGGATGTGCTTGACGAATTCTACCGTGACTTCGTGGGCAAACTGGAAGCCGCTCAGGGCGAGGGCAGTGGCAAGCAGGCCATCGGCGGTATGCGTGCCAACTTGCCCACGGATACCGATATCGAATGCCCCAAGTGCGGGCGCCCCATGCAGATTCGTACCGGTTCCACCGGAGTCTTCCTGGGCTGTTCAGGTTACAGCCTGCCCCCGAAGGAGCGCTGCACCGCCACCCTCAATCTGCTGCCTGGCGAAGAAGCCGAGTCGGTGAACGCCGATGACGAGGAAGCGGAAGCCAAGGAACTGCGTAACAAGAAGCGTTGCCAGAAGTGCGGCACGGCGATGGAAAACTACCTGATCGACGAGAAGCGCAAGCTGCACATCTGCGGTAACAACCCGGATTGTGATGGCTACGTGGTCGAGAAGGGCGAGTTCCGCATCAAGGGTTACGATGGCCCGGTACTGGAGTGCGAAAAGTGTGGCAATGAGATGCAGCTGCGCACTGGTCGTTTCGGTAAGTTTTTCAAGTGCACCAACGAAGCATGCGGCAACACCCGCAAGCTGCTCAAAAGTGGCGAGCCGGCACCGCCGCGGGCGGACCCGATTCCCATGCCGCACCTCAAGTGCGAGAAATATGATGACGACCACTATCTGCTGCGCGATGGTGCTTCCGGCCTGTTCCTGGCGGCCAGCAAATTCCCGAAAAACCGGGAAACCCGGCCTCCCTTGATTCTGGAAATCCAGAGTGTTGCCGAGCAGCTCGATCCCAAGCACAAGTACCTGGCTGAGGCGCCAGCGAAAGACCCGGACGGCAATCCCGGGGTGCTGCGCTACAGCCGCAAGGCCAAAGAGCAGTACGTGATGAGCGAGATCGACGGCAAGGCCACCGGCTGGATGGCCTTCTACCGGGACGGCAAATGGGTCGAGGAACAGACCAAGAAGAAGGCGCCCGCGAAAAAGAAAGCGGCAGCCAAGAAGAAGGCCCCGGCCAAGAAAAAGGCCGCTACCAAGAAATCTTGATCTGAACCCGATGCGGGTCATTCGCGATGCGAGCATCGCTTCCCACAAACCCACAGGTTTGTGGGAAGTATGTCGAAGATGCCCTGTGGGTACTTGCATGACGAATAGCGCGCTGTGGCGCAGTAATTTTCAATTTGAGACTCGCCCGATGCGCGATTCAAAAGCGGCGAGCCTGTATAAACGAGTACTATCCCATGTCCCGAATGGTCCGAGAAAATGCCGTCAGTGGTCTGCGCGAGCGGATCTACTTTGCTCAGGCCCTGCTGCGCCAACTCACCCGTGAACAGGCTGGTGCGGTGCCTGCGGTACGCCTGGCCCTGCGCGGTGCAGTGGTATTTCATCTCTATTCGGCGCTGGTCGGCCTGGCTCGCCAGTCTGCCAGCACCTATCAGGTAGCCGGTGCCGACCATTTGTTCAGCCTGGCCGCCCTGGTGCAGGCATTTCGTGATTCTGAAGTGGAAGCCCCGGAAATGGCTATCCTCGGCCAGGCCCTGGCCGACCGCGCGGACCTGATCGCCTGGCTGGACGGTGAAATGCAGAACGCCATGGGCGCCGCCGGTCTGGCCCGCCGCCCAACGCCGCCCAGCGACGCCAACGCCCTCAACCTGATGGCCGAAGATCGCTACGCCCCCCTGGCAGAAGGCGATCTGGAGCGCCTGAGCAATGCCATCCAGCGGGTCAGCGAGCTGGTGGAGCATTGTGTGGGGTATCTGGAAGA
>NZ_JABURH010000015.1 GCF_014762765.1 Alcanivorax sp. | reverse complement strand
GACCACGTAGTACCAGAGCGCCGGGCGCGGCCGGCGCGGCCGGCAGTGGCAATCGCCGTTCGGCGCCAACCTCTATTTGAGCGTGCTGTACCAGCTGTCCGGAGGCTTCTCGTCGCTGGGCGGGTTGAGTCTCGCCGCCGGGGTGGCCGTAGGCAGGGCCCTGGCGGACACCGTGCCGGAGCTGGGGCTGGGCCTGAAGTGGCCCAACGACCTGCTGGTGGACGGCGCCAAGCTGGGCGGCGTTCTGATTGAGCTGGCCGGCGAGATGGAGGGGCAGGTCCAGGTGGTGGTGGGCGTCGGCATCAACGTGGCCATGAGCGACCACCAGGCCGAGGCCATCGACCAGGACTGGACGGACCTGCGCCGCGCCAGCGCGGCGCCGCCGGACCGCACGCGGCTGGCCACCGCCGTGGCCGGCGAGCTGCTCACCATGCTTGACCGGTTCGCGGTGGACGGCTTCGCGCCGTTCACGGCGGCCTTCGATCAAATGGACGTCTGCCGGGACCGGCCGGTGGTGATTCATACTGGCGCCGGTCAGCGCACCGGGGTGGCCCGGGGCGTGTCCGAGGACGGCGCCCTGCGGGTGGAAATAGACGGAGAGATCCATTACATGCACGGCGGCGAAGTGAGCTTGAGATTACAATGAAGTTGTTCGTGGATGTGGGGAACACCGCCTTGAAATGGCGCCGCCGTGGGGCGGACGGGACCGTGCAGGGCGGCGCCGCCCACGGCCGTGACTGGCCCCGGGCCCTGCAGGCGCCGCTGGACGCCGGCGCGGCCGGATTCGAACAGATCTGGGTGGCGTCGGTGGCCGGCGCGGAAGCGGATGAGCGCATCGGCGCCTTGATCGAGGCGCGTACCGGGGTGCCCCCGCGGTTCTACTACTCCCGGCAGGAGGACTTCGGGGTCAGCAACTGCTACCCGGAGCCGCGCCGGCTGGGCGTGGACCGCTGGGTGGCCCTGGTGGAGTGCTGGCAACGCTTCGGTGCCGGCATCATTATCGATTGCGGCAGCGCCCTCACCATCGACGCGATTGATGGCGAGGGCCGTTTTCTGGGCGGCTACATCGTGCCGGGGCTGGGCATGCTGCGCAGTGCGCTGCTGCGCGACACCGCCGACGTCCACGTGGACCAGGCCCGGCCCCGCCTGGCGCTGGGGCGCTCCACCGGGGAGTGCGTCCATAACGGCCTGCTGCGCATGTCTGTGGCGTTCGTCACGGATGTGGTGGTTGAACTGCGTGAACGCCTTCCGGATACTTGCAAGGTATTGGTGACCGGCGGCGACGCGGACGAGCTCAGCTCCGCCTTTTCCTTTGAATTCATGCATTTGCCCGACCTGGTGCTGGACGGTCTGGAGCGGGTGGCGGCACGTCAATAATAAAGCTTGGGGGCGACAGTCGGTGCGATGGGTCTTTTACAGCCTTCTGGTGGTGAACCTGGTCTACCTGGGCTGGCAGCTGGTATCCGACGCCGTTTGGGGTGGCGGATCATCGGCCATTATTGAGCGCGCCGACGCCGGTGAGTCTGCCGACGCTCCCGCTCTGCGGCTGTTGAGCGAAGCGCCGCAGCCGGACCGGGCGCTGCGCCCGGACGCACCGGCGCGCCCGGGGTTGTGCCCGGTGGTCGGGCCCTGGTCGGCCCGCGGCGAGGCGGAGCGCGCCCGCGTGCAGCTGGAAGCGGCCGGGTTGGCGGCAACGATCCGCGCGGTGACGGTTCAGAAAGACCACCTCAACTGGGTTTACCTGCCCCCCTACGACAGCCGTGAGCGGGCCCTGGAAGTGCTCAGCGAGCTGCAGTCCCGGGGCGTGGACAGCTTTATCGTCAAGGCCGGGGAGGACGCCAACGCCATTTCCCTGGGGTATTTCACCAGCGAGGAGTCCGCCGAAGGGCTGCGCGTGAAAATGCATAATGCCGGTTATCCGGCCTTTGTGCGCGAGACCTCGCGGCCGGTGACCGAATACTGGTTGTACATGCCGGAAAGGGCGGACGGCGCCGCGGCGCTGGAGGATTTTCTGGTCGGCAACCCGGCGGTGAGCCGCGATCGGGTGGCCTGCCGGACCCCGGCACGACAAAACGGATAATCGCCGCGGCAATCATTGCACCCCCGATGGGCTTTCTATAGAATGCGCAGCCCTTATGCTGCTGGCGTAGCTCAGTTGGTAGAGCAGCTGATTTGTAATCAGCCGGTCGGGGGTTCGACTCCTCTCGCCAGCTCCAGCTTTAAACGTGCCTAACTACTTGAAAATTGGTTGACAAGTGGTTGTGCCGAAAAGAGAATGTAGGCCCTTTTCTGGAGGGGTTCCCGAGTGGCCAAAGGGATCAGACTGTAAATCTGACGCGAAAGCTTCGGAGGTTCGAATCCTCCCCCCTCCACCAGATTAAAGCAGATCATTCTTTGGATGGTTTGTATGGCCGGAAGGCTGGCAGGCATCGGAAGGTTTGCGGGTATAGTTCAACGGTAGAACCTCAGCCTTCCAAGCTGATGATGCGGGTTCGATTCCCGCTGCCCGCTCCAGGCTGTGGTGACAATTTGGATGCCTGACAAGGCAATATGAAGTTTACGCTCATGTAGCTCAGTAGGTAGAGCACACCCTTGGTAAGGGTGAGGTCACCGGTTCAAATCCGGTCATGAGCTCCAATTTCCGGGCCCAGGTATATCCTGGGTCCGGCTTCATGTGTCTTGATGGTGCCAAGGTGGTCTGTGTTTATCAATACAGTCCTTAAATGTGTCTTTATCGGGTGTATGCGCGCCATATGGCGAGGAAGCACAGCCAAGTTAAGAGGTGAAGAGTCGTGGCAAAGGAAAAGTTTGAACGTAATAAACCGCACGTAAACGTAGGCACCATTGGTCACGTTGACCATGGTAAAACCACTCTGACCGCCGCGCTGACCCGCGTGTGTGCAGAGGTTTGGGGCGGTAGCGCCATCGCTTTCGACGGCATTGATAATGCCCCGGAAGAGCGTGAGCGTGGTATCACCATTGCAACTTCTCACGTGGAATACGATTCCCCGACTCGTCACTACGCCCACGTAGACTGCCCGGGTCACGCTGATTATGTGAAGAACATGATCACCGGTGCTGCGCAGATGGACGGTGCGATCCTGGTATGTTCCGCTGCTGACGGCCCGATGCCGCAGACCCGCGAGCACATCCTGCTGTCCCGTCAGGTTGGCGTACCTTACATCGTTGTGTTCCTGAACAAAGCGGACATGGTTGACGATGAAGAGCTGCTTGAGCTGGTGGAAATGGAAGTTCGCGAACTGCTGAGCGACTATGACTTCCCGGGCGACGACACGCCGATCATCAAGGGCTCTGCCCTGAAGGCACTGGAAGGCGATACCAGCGAAATCGGTATGCCTGCCGTGCAGAAACTGGTTGAGTGCCTGGATGAGTACATCCCGGAGCCGGAGCGTGCCGTAGATCAGCCGTTCCTGATGCCGATCGAAGACGTATTCTCCATCTCTGGTCGCGGTACCGTAGTAACCGGCCGTGTAGAGCGTGGCATCATCAAAGTGGGCGAGGAAATCGAGATCGTCGGTATCCACGACACCACCAAGACCACCTGTACCGGTGTGGAAATGTTCCGCAAGCTGCTGGACGAAGGTCGTGCTGGTGAGAACGTTGGTGTTCTGCTGCGTGGTACCAAGCGTGATGACGTTGAGCGTGGTCAGGTTCTGGCCAAGCCGGGCTCCATCAAGCCGCACACCAAGTTTATCGCTGAGGTGTACGTGCTGAGCAAGGACGAAGGTGGTCGTCACACTCCGTTCTTCAACGGCTACCGTCCGCAGTTCTACTTCCGTACCACCGACGTAACGGGTGCTTGTACCCTGCCGGAAGGTACCGAGATGGTAATGCCGGGCGACAACGTGCAAATGGACGTTGAGCTGATCGCACCGATCGCCATGGAAGACGGCCTGCGCTTCGCTATCCGCGAAGGTGGTCGTACCGTTGGTGCCGGTGTGGTAGCCAAAATCACCGAGTAAGTCTTGCTCGGTGTGTGAAAGGGGGCCGCCTGGCGGCCCCTTTTTGATGCTGGTGTCAGGCCTTTGGGCGTGTGCCGGCGTGCTCTCGGGATGCCGGGAGTGGGTAGGAAGGTAGACTGTAAGGGGCGAGAGCACTTTATTTTCACTTTTTTGCCGGATTTCCCGGATTAGGGGCAAAAGGCCCTTGCAATGCCCGGGGGGAATGGCTACTATCTGCGCCCTGCTTTCGAGCAGTACCAACCGGGGCATTGTTCCCGGGCTTGTTTTGACACCACTCACCTATCCGTTAGTGATCAGGTAAGTGGGCTTTTTGCCATATAAATATGGTTCGAAACAGTCTGGAGTTTGTTAGCTATGGCTAACCAAAGAATCCGCATCCGGCTCAAGGCCTTTGATCATCGTCTGATTGATCAGTCCGCCCAAGAGATCGTGGATACGGCTAAACGGACAGGCGCGCAAGTGACGGGTCCTATCCCGCTGCCGACGCGTAAAGAACGCTTTACAGTGCTGATCTCTCCGCACGTAAACAAAGACGCGCGAGATCAGTATGAGATCCGCACCCACAAGCGGCTGGTGGACATCGTTGAGCCTACGGATAAAACCGTGGATGCGCTGATGAAGCTGGATCTGGCTGCTGGTGTGGATGTGCAGATCAGCCTGGGTTAACAACGGGCGGGTATTACCGCGACAGGTTGTGAAGAGGTAAACAATGGCGATTGGTGTGATCGGTCGGAAATGTGGGATGACCCGGGTCTTCACTGAGGAAGGTATCAGTGTTCCCGTGACTGTCATCGAAGTGACCCCGAATCGGGTCTCCCAGCTCAAGGCCGAAGAATCAGATGGCTACCAGGCCGTGCAAGTAACGGTCGGTGAGCGCCGTGCCAGCCGCGTGACCAAGGCGCAAGCCGGTCATTTTGCAAAGGCTGGTGTGGAAGCAGGCCGTGGCGTTTGGGAATTCCGTGCTGAGGCGGGTGAGCTGCAGCCGGGTTCTGAAGTGACCGTCGAAGGATTTGAAGCGGGTCAGATGATTGATGTGACCGGCACTTCCAAAGGTAAGGGTTTTGCTGGTGGCGTGAAGCGTTGGAACTTCAGCACCCAGGATATGACCCACGGTAACTCCTTGTCTCACCGTGCTCCGGGTTCCATTGGTCAAAACCAGACCCCGGGCCGAGTGTTTAAAGGCAAGAAGATGGCTGGCCATATGGGTGCTGAGCGCGTCACTGTCCAGAATCTGGAAGTGGTTCGCGTAGATGCTGAAAAGAATCTGTTGCTGGTTAAAGGTGCGGTCCCCGGTGCTACCGGTGGTGATGTGATCGTGCGTCTGGCAGTGAAGGCGAAGGCCTGAAAGAGGAATAGAGGATGAATCTCAATACTGCCTCTGGAGGTACCGTTACCGTTTCCGAAGTCGCCTTCGGCAAGGACTTTAACGAGCCTCTGGTTCATCAGGTTGTTACTGCGTTTCTGGCTGGTGCCCGTCAGGGTACAAAAGCCCAGAAAAACCGCTCTGATGTGAGTGGTGGTGGCCGTAAACCGTGGCGCCAAAAAGGCACAGGCCGTGCCCGTGCGGGTACGATCCGTAGCCCGATCTGGCGTGGCGGCGGCAAGACGTTTGCTGCGGTACCGCGTGATCACTCTCAAAAAGTGAACCGTAAAATGTACCGTGGTGCGCTCCAGTGCATCATGTCTGAGCTGGTTCGTCAGGATCGTCTGGTTGTGGTGGATGAGTTCACCGTCGGCGAGCCGAAGACCAAGGCTGTTGCAGCCAAGCTGAAAGAGCTGGATCTGACTAACGTACTGATTGTGACTGACAGTGTTGACGAGAACCTTTACCTGGGTTCGCGCAATCTGCCGAAAGTCGACGTGCGTGACGCTGATGGCGTAGATCCGGTGAGCCTGATTGCTTTCGAGAAGGTGCTTGTTACTGTGCCGGCTCTGAAGAAGCTTGAGGAGGCACTGGCATGAACCAGGAACGTATTTTGAAAGTGCTGCGTGCTGCGCACGTGTCTGAGAAGGCAACAATTCTTGCCGATCAGAACGGCACCTTCGTGTTTAAAGTGGCTAAAGATGCGAACAAGCTGGAAATCAAAAAGGCAGTAGAAGCCCTTTTTGAAGTGAAGGTTAAGGCTGTTCGTACCGCCAACATGAAAGGCAAGTCCAAATTCTTTGGTCGCGTTGCGGGTAAGCGCGCTGACTGGAAGAAGGCCTATGTTTCCCTTGAGGAAGGCCAGGACATTGACTTCCTGGGCGCAGAGTAAGGAAGGGAGTAAGGAATAATGGCGATTGTAAAGTGCAAGCCGACTTCTCCGGGCCGCCGCTTTGTAGTCAAGGTGGTCAACGAAGATCTGCATAAAGGTGCTCCCTACGCGCCGCTGTTGGAAGCCAAGAGCAAAAACGGTGGTCGTAACAACAATGGTCGTATCACCACTCGTCATAAGGGTGGCGGTCACAAGCAGAAATATCGCTTGGTCGACTTCCGTCGCAACAAAGACGGTGTTGTAGGCATTGTTGAGCGTCTGGAATACGATCCGAACCGTTCCGCGCACATTGCGCTGGTCAAGTACCTGGACGGTGAGCGTCGCTATATTTTGGCCCCCAAAGGCCTGCAAGCGGAAGATCGCATCCAGTCCGGCGAAGATGCGCCGATCAAGCTGGGTAACGCCTTGCCGCTGCGTAATATTCCGCTGGGTTCCACCGTGCATAACGTGGAAATGAAGCCCGGTAAAGGTGGTCAGCTGGCGCGTTCTGCAGGAACTTCTGTGCAGGTGCTGGCGAAAGACGGTCAGTATGTGACCCTGCGTTTGCGCTCTGGCGAAATGCGCAAGGTTCACGCCGACTGCAAGGCGACCATCGGATCAGTATCCAACAGTGAGCATAGTTTGCGCTCACTGGGTAAAGCGGGCGCAACGCGCTGGCGGGGTGTTCGACCCACCGTTCGCGGTGCGGCGATGAACCCGGTCGACCACCCACATGGTGGTGGTGAAGGGCGCTCTTCTGGTGGTCGTCATCCGGTAACCCCCTGGGGTGTGCCGACTAAGGGCCACAAGACCCGTACAAACAAGCGCACTTCCAAGATGATTGTGCGTGACCGTCGTAAGTAAGGGATAAAGAGAGGTTCAGGCTGTGCCACGTTCACTGAAAAAAGGTCCTTTTGTGGATCACCACCTGCTCAGCAAGGTGGAAGATGCGGTGGAAGCCGGCTCCCGTAAGCCGATTAAAACCTGGTCCCGTCGCTCCATGATTGTTCCGGAGATGGTGGGTCTGACAATTGCTGTGCATAACGGCAAACAGCATGTCCCGGTAATGGTTACCGAGCACATGGTGGGCCACAAGTTGGGCGAATTCGCCCTGACCCGCACTTACCGCGGGCATATCGTGGACAAAAAGGCTAAGCGATAAGGTGACAGCCATGGCTACTGAAGTTGCAGCCCGTCTGCGCGGCGCAAGAATTTCGGCTCAGAAAGCCCGCCTCGTAGCGGACCAGGTCCGAGGCCTGGAAGTCGAGAAGGCGCTGAATCTTCTGGAATTCAGCCCGAAGAAGGCGGCAAAAATCGTTAAGAAAGTGCTGGAGTCCGCGATTGCAAATGCGGAAAACAACGACGGCGCTGACGTTGATGAGCTGAAGGTGTCCACGGTTTACGTGGATGAAGGCATGACCATGAAGCGTATTCGTCCGCGCGCCAAAGGCCGCGCTGACCGAATCCTCAAGCGTACTTGCCACATTACTGTGAAAGTCTCAGAAGGTCAGGAGTAACCAGATGGGTCAGAAAGTTCATCCGGTCGGTATTCGCCTTGGCATTGTCAAAGAGCACAACTCGCTCTGGTATGCCGGACCGAAGTCTTACTCAGACTGCCTGGTTACCGACCTGCAGGTGCGTGAGTTCCTGTTCAAGCGTTTGAAGAACGCGTCGGTGAGCCGTATCAAGATTGAGCGTCCGTCAGAGAACGTACGCATCACTATTGCTACTGCACGTCCGGGCATCGTGATTGGTAAGAAAGGCGAAGATGTCGAGCGTCTGCGCCGCGATGTTGCCGCCCAGATGGGTGTGCCGGTTCATATCAACATCGAGGAAGTGCGCAAGCCCGACCTGGATGCGCGTCTGGTAGGCGACAATGTTGCCGGTCAGCTGGAGCGCCGTGTGATGTTCCGTCGTGCCATGAAGCGTGCGGTTCAGAACGCCATGAAGTCCGGTGCTGAAGGTATCAAGATTCAGTTGTCCGGTCGTCTGGGTGGTGCAGAAATTGCGCGTACCGAGTGGTACCGCGAGGGCCGAGTGCCTCTGCATACTTTGCGTGCCGACATCGATTACGCAAGCGTACGTGCTGAAACCACTTACGGCACCATCGGTATCAAGGTGTGGATCTTCCGTGGCGAAGTGCTTGGTGGCATGGAGCAGGTTCAGCAGGAAGAGCAGCAGAAGCAGTCCAAGGGCGCGAAGAAGCGCGGCCGCGGTTAAAGGGTAACGAACGATGTTGCAGCCGAAGCGTACCAAATTCCGGAAAGTGATGAAGGGCCGTAACCGCGGCCTGGCACAGCGGGGCAGCAAAGTGTCTTTTGGCACTATTGGTCTGCAAGCTACCGGTCGTGGCCGTATTACTGCGCGCCAGATCGAAGCGGCCCGTCGTGCAATGACCCGCCACATCAAGCGTGGTGGTAAAATTTGGATCCGGGTTTTCCCGGACAAGCCGATTACCAAGAAGCCTCTCGAAGTGCGGATGGGTAAAGGTAAGGGTTCTGTAGAGTATTGGGTTGCCCAGATTCAACCGGGCAAGATGCTTTACGAAATGGAAGGTGTGTCAGAAGACGTTGCGCGTGAAGCGTTCCGTCTGGCCGCGGCCAAGCTGCCGGTAAGCACCCGTGTCGTGACTCGGACGGTGATGTAAGCCATGAAAGCGAGCGAGCTGAAAGAAAAGAGTGTCGAAGAGCTGCAGCAGACGCAAATCGAGCTGCTTGAAGAACAATTCAAGCTGCGTATGAAGAGCGCGTCCGGTCAGATTTCTAAAACCCATGAGCTTGGGACGGTTCGCCGCAATATTGCGCGCGTTAAGACCATTCTGAGAGAGAAGCAGGGTAACTAGTCATGGCAGAGGCGAATACAATGCGCCGGACCGCTACCGGCAAAGTCATCTCTAATAAAGGTGACAAAACTATCACTGTGTTGGTAGAGCGCCGGGTCCAGCACCCGATTTACGGCAAGATCATCAAGCGTTCCACGAAACTGATGGCGCACGATGAAGAAAATGCATGTCGTGAAGGTGACCTGGTCACCATTGAGGAGTGCCGGCCGCTGTCCAAGCGCAAGACCTGGATGCTGGTAAACGTAGTTGAACAGGCGAACGAAGCCTGACGGACCGTTGCTGTGGCTGCCTGTAAAGGCAGAGTTGGAGAGATTTAGCGATGATTCAGACCGAAAGCATGCTCGAAGTCGCCGATAACAGCGGCGCCCGTCGGGTACAGTGCATCAAAGTGCTGGGTGGTTCTCACCGCCGCTATGCAGGCATTGGTGACATCATCAAGGTCACAGTGAAGGAAGCAATTCCGCGCGGCCGTGTAAAGAAAGGTGATGTAATGACCGCTGTGGTCGTGCGTACCCGTAAGGGTGTGCGTCGTCCAGACGGTTCACTGATTCGTTTCGACGAAAACGCCGCGGTGCTGTTGAACAACAACAAAGCACCGATTGGTACCCGGATCTTCGGCCCGGTAACGCGGGAGCTGCGTACCGAGCAGTTTATGAAGATCATCTCCCTGGCACCTGAAGTTCTGTAAAGGCGGGTGAAGGTAATGCTCAAGATTAAGCGTGATGACGAAGTCATCGTAATTGCGGGAAAGGACAAAGGTAAGCGTGGCTCTGTTCAGCAGGTTCTGGACAACGGTCGCCTCATCGTTGCTGGCGTCAACATGGTCAAGAAACATGTTAAAGCCAATCCTAACCGTGGTACTCAAGGCGGCATCGTAGAACAGGAAGCATCGCTTAACGCTTCCAACGTTGCCATCTGGAACCCCAAGACGCAGAAAGCGGATCGTGTGGGCTTCCGTTTTGAAGACGGCAAAAAAGTGCGTTTCTTCAAGTCCAACGGCGAAACGCTGTAGGTTAGGTGACCCATGAGTGATCTGAAAAAGATTTATCAAGACGAAATCGTGCCCAAGCTGAAAGAAGAGCTTGGTCTCGGTAATATCATGGAAGTGCCAAAGATCACCAAGATCACCCTGAACATGGGTGTTGGTGAGGCCTCCCAGGATCGTAAGGCGATGGATGGTGCCCTGGCGGACATGACCGCAATTTCCGGTCAGAAGCCCCTGGTAACCAACGCGCGGAAGTCTGTTGCAGGCTTCAAGATTCGTGAAGGCTGGCCGATTGGCTGTAAGGTAACCCTGCGTGGCGAGAGAATGTATGAATTTCTCGAGCGCCTGGTCTCCATTGCCATTCCGCGTATTCGCGACTTCCGTGGTCTGAATCCGAAATCCTTTGATGGGCGTGGTAACTATTCCATGGGTCTGCGTGAGCAGATCGTGTTCCCGGAAATCGATTTTGACAAAGTCGACAAGCTGCGTGGTCTGGATATTACCATTACCACCACAGCTGAAAACGACGACCAAGCACGGGCGCTGCTGCGCGCCTTCAACTTCCCGCTGAAGGGCTAAGAGGATTTATCATGGCTAAAGAATCCATGAAAAACCGGGAAGCAAAACGCGCTAAGCTGGTTAAGCGTTTTGCCGCCAAGCGTGCAGCGCTTAAGGCGATTATCCAGGATCCCAATGCAGAACCTGAAGCGAAGTGGGATGCTCAGCTTCAGCTGCAAAAATTGCCGCGCGATTCTTCCCCGGTTCGTCAGCGTAATCGCTGCCGTATCACCGGTCGTCCGCACGGCTACTACCGCAAGTTCGGCCTGAGCCGGATCAAGCTGCGTGAAGCAGCGATGCGCGGTGATGTTCCCGGTCTGGTTAAAGCCAGCTGGTAAGCAAAGTTAAGCGGAGCGATTGCGGCATGAGCATGCAAGATACCATGGCGGATATGTTAACTCGTATTCGTAACGCCCAGATGGCCGAGAAAGTACAGGTCGAGATTCCTGCCTCCAAGGCAAAGGAAGCTGTAGCCAAAGTACTGAAGGAAGAGGGCTTCATTGCTGATTACAAGATCAGCGATGACAAGAAACCGGTAATGACGGTTGAGCTTAAGTATTTCGAAGGCAACCCGGTGATTGACACGATCAAACGGGTAAGTCGTCCTGGTCTGCGGGTCTACAAGGCCGCGGGTGAGATTCCCAAGGTCAAAGGCGGCCTGGGTATCATGATCGTATCCACCAATCAGGGCATTATTTCTGACCGCGCAGCGCGCAAAGCCAATGTTGGTGGCGAGCTGATCTGCGAAGTGTCCTAACAGAAGTGGCGTAGACGGGTTAGGTGCAGCAATGTCTAGAGTAGCTAAAAGTCCGGTAAATCTGCCGAAGGGCGTCGAAGTCAAAGTCGACGGCCAGAAAGTCACCGTTAAAGGTGGCAAAGGCAGCATGGAGCACGAAGTACACGAGCTGGTAGCCGTGTCTCTGGAAGATGGTGTGGTAACGGTTAAGCCGCACGATGATTCCCAGAAGGCGTGGGCACTGGCCGGAACCTCTCGGGCTCTGCTGAATAACATGGTGACTGGCGTTGCCGAAGGGTTCGAGCGTAAGCTTCAGCTCCTCGGTGTGGGTTATCGCGCGCAGGCTCAGGGCAAGGTACTGAACCTGACCCTCGGTTTTTCCCATCCGGTAGCTTTCGAGCTGCCTGAAGGGATTACTGTTGAAACCCCGAGCCAGACCGAAATTGTCATTAAAGGCATTGATAAGCAGCTGGTTGGTCAGGTTGCTGCCAATGTTCGGGCCTTCCGTCCGCCTGAGCCCTACAAGGGCAAAGGGGTGCGCTATGCTGATGAGCAAGTGCGCCGTAAGGAAGCCAAGAAGAAATAATCGTCGAGATTGATGCCATGAAAGACAAAAAAGTTTCACGTCTACGCAGGGCCAAGCGCACTCGCCTGAAGATCCGCGAGCTGGGCGAAGTCCGTCTCTGCGTACATCGTACCCCGCGTCATATTTATGCGCAGGTGATCTCTGTGGCTGGTGACCAGGTGCTGGCGTCTGCAAGCACGGTTGAAAAAGATCTGCGTGCTGACGCGACAGGTAATGCTGACGCAGCGGTGAAAGTTGGCCAGCTGATCGCTCAGCGTGCCAAGGAAGCGGGCATTGAGCGCGTAGCCTTTGACCGTTCTGGTTTCAAATATCACGGCCGTGTTAAGGCGCTGGCAGATGCCGCGCGTGAAAACGGTCTTGAATTCTAAGGGTGCTTGGTTATGGCGAAGGTTGATCCCAACGAAGGTCTGCAGGAAAAGCTGGTTCAGGTAAACCGGGTTGCTAAGGTTGTTAAAGGCGGCCGTATTTTCGGTTTTACCGCGTTGACCGTAGTGGGTGACGGCAAGGGTAAGGTCGGCTTTGGTCGTGGTAAGGCCCGTGAAGTGCCTGCTGCTATCCAGAAAGCCCTGGAAGCTGCCCGCCGCAACATGATTCAGGTGGAGCTCAACGGCACCACCATCCAGCACCCGATGAAGGCTCGTCACGGTGCCTCCAAGGTGTACATGCAGCCGGCCGATGACGGTACCGGTGTAATTGCCGGCGGTGCCATGCGTGCCGTGCTGGAAGTCGCAGGCGTTCAGAACGTACTGGCCAAGTGCTATGGCTCCACCAATCCGGTAAACGTGGTTCGGGCTACTTTTAACGGCCTGAAGTCCATGGCTTCTCCGGAGTCTGTGGCTGCCAAGCGTGGCAAGTCTGTCGAAGACATTCTGAACTAAGCGCAGATAACGGAATCGTTACGATGGCTGATAAGATCAAGGTAAAGCTGGTTAAGAGCATCAACGGCCGGCTGGAAAAGCATAGGGCCTGTGTGCGCGGTCTCGGTCTGCGCCGCATCGGCCACACTGTGGAAGTTGAAGATACCCCGGCAGTACGCGGCATGATCAACAAGGTCGCGTATCTGGTGCAGGTAGAGGGAGAATAAGTGATGCGTCTGAATGATCTGCATCCCGCTGAAGGTTCCCGTCCGGACGCTAAGCGCGTTGGTCGTGGTATCGGCTCCGGCCTGGGCAAGACCGGTGGTCGCGGCCATAAGGGTCAGAAGTCCCGCTCCGGCGGAACGGTGAAGCCCGGTTTCGAGGGTGGTCAAATGCCGCTGCAGCGTCGTGTGCCGAAGTTCGGTTTCACGTCCAAGCTGGCTATGGGCACTGCTGAAGTCCGTCTTGCTGAACTGGCTAAAGTTGAAGGCGATGTGATCGATCTGGCCGCCCTGAAAGCAGCCAATGTTGTGCGTCGTGACATGAAGCGCGCCAAGATTGTTCTGCAGGGCGAAATCGACCGTGCAGTCACCATTCGTGGCGTAGCGATCAGCAAAGGCGCCCGCGAAGCGGTCGAGAAAGCTGGCGGTAAAGTCGAAGAATAAGGCAGCGCTTTATGGCGAAGAATCGCGCTCAGACATTGAATGGTGGTCCGCCGAAGGCTGACAGCAGCGCAATGCGTGAGCTGTGGCGGCGAATCGGTTTTCTGTTGGGCGCCCTGGTGGTGTTCCGGATCGGGGCACATATCCCGGTCCCGGGCATGAACCCGGAAGCGTTGCAGCAGATGTTCAACAACAACCGGGACACCATTCTTGGCCTGTTCAACATGTTCTCCGGGGGCTCCCTGGAGCGCATGAGTATCTTTGCGCTGGGCATCATGCCCTACATTACTGCCAGCATCGTGATTCAGTTGATGACAGCAGTAGTGCCTACCCTTGAGCAGCTTCGTAAGGAAGGTGAGCAGGGTCGGCGCAAGATTACCCAGTACACCCGTTATCTGACGGTATTACTGGGTGGCATCCAGTCCTTCGGCATGGTTGCCGGACTTAACAGCCAGGGCATTACGTTGCTGCCGGAAACGGCCAGCACGATGCAGGTTGCCAGCTTCTATTTTGTGGCGGTAACCACCTTGCTGACCGGTACCGTCTTCCTGATGTGGCTGGGTGAGCAGATTACCGAGCGGGGTATCGGCAATGGTATTTCCATGCTGATCTTCGCGTCCATCGTGTCAGGCCTGCCTGGCGCCATTGCGCAGACTTTCGAGTCCGCCCGTACTGGTGACCTGAGCCTGATCATGATGTTGTTTGTGTTCCTGGTGGCCCTCGCCGTGATTTTCGGTGTGGTTTTCATGGAGCGCGGGCAGCGCCGTATTACGGTGAACTATGCACGTCGTCAGCAGGGACGTCGTGTGTATGCAGCGCAGCAGAGTCATCTGCCGCTGAAGGTGAACATGGCAGGCGTTATTCCGGCTATCTTTGCCAGCTCCATTCTGCTGTTTCCGGCATCGCTGACCCAGTGGTTCAGTGATTCCAATCCGGACTCCTGGTGGGGAGAGGCACTGAGAAACGTTAGTGATGCTCTGCTGCCGGGTACGCCGCTGTATATTCTGCTGTTTACCCTGGCAATCGTGTTCTTCTGCTACTTTTATACTGCGCTGGTGTTCAATCCGAAGGATGTCGCTGACAACCTGAAGAAATCCGGCGCTTATATTCCGGGCATTCGCCCGGGCGAGCAATCTGCTCGCTATATCGACACAGTGATGGGACGTTTGACCCTGATCGGTTCGGTATACATGACGCTGGTGTGCTTGCTGCCGCTGGGTCTGCAGGCAGTTGCCAACGTGCCCTTCTATCTGGGCGGCACCTCCCTGCTGATTGTGGTGGTGGTGGTGATGGATTTCTGGTCGCAAGTTAATTCGCACCTGACGTCCACCCAGTACGAGAAGTTGATGAAGAAATCCAACCTGAAAGGGTATGGTGGCACCGGTCTGGTGCGTTAACGAACGAGGCGAGTGCGATGAAAGTTCAGGCTTCTGTGAAGAAGATCTGCCGAAACTGCAAAGTGATCCGTCGTAAGGGTCGCGTCATGGTTATCTGCAGTGCCGAACCCCGGCACAAGCAGCGCCAGGGTTAAGGTTACGTCTTCTTTTAAGTGTTTGGTTGAAATTCAGTCGGTGTAGCGCTAGACTCTGCCGCCTTTCGGCGCCCTTGAGTCTGGCGCCACCCGTTTTGTGAATCGGAGATATTCGGATGGCCCGTATTGCAGGCGTTAACATCCCGGAAAATAAGCACACGGTGATCTCTCTCACCTACATCTTCGGGATCGGTCGTACCCGTGCAGCTCAAATCTGCACCGCGGCCGGTATTGATCAGACCGCGAAAGTTCGTGATCTGAGCGGTGAACAACTTGACGTCATTCGTGGCGAGGTAGCCAAGTTGTCTACTGAAGGTGACCTGCGCCGGGAAATCACCATGAACATCAAGCGTCTGATGGACCTCGGTTGCTACCGTGGTATTCGTCATCGTCGCGGCTTGCCACTGCGTGGCCAGCGTACCAAGACCAATGCTCGGACCCGTAAAGGTCCGCGTAAACCGATTCGCAAATAAGCTGAAACTTCAGCGGCTGGATTTGGATAGGCATTATGGCTAAGTCAAAGAAAGATAGTGGCGCACGTCGTAAGAAGGTAACGCGTACCGTTGCAGACGGTATCGCCCACGTGCACGCATCCTTCAACAATACCATCATCACCATCACTGATCGTCAGGGTAATGCGTTGTCCTGGGCGACCTCCGGTGGCGCTGGTTTCCGTGGTTCCCGTAAGAGCACCCCGTTTGCTGCCCAGGTGGCTGCCGAAAATGCGGGTAATGCTGCCAAGGACTACGGTCTCAAGAATTTGGAAGTACGGGTAAAAGGCCCGGGCCCAGGTCGCGAATCTTCCATTCGTGCACTGAATGGCTGTGGCTACAAGATTACCCATATTGAGGACGTTACGCCGATTCCGCATAACGGCTGTCGTCCGCCCAAAAAGCGTCGCGTGTAACGGGAGTTAAAGCAAGATGGCAAGATACATCGGTCCCAAGTGCAAGCTTTCCCGTCGTGAAGGCA
>NZ_JABURH010000075.1 GCF_014762765.1 Alcanivorax sp. | reverse complement strand
ACGCCACTCGAACCGGCGTGCAATCCCTTCTACAATGCCGACGGTAGCTGATAAAAAGCCAGACGCAGCCCGCGATTGGGATGCATGCTCAAGAATAATGATGGAAGGACAGATAGCGTGGCAGATGCTCCCTTGATTTATCTCGCCGGCGCCGGGGAAACGCAGTGGCAACCGGATAGCCCAGTGCTTTACCAGTCCCGTAGCGGTGAAGCCGTACAATGGCTCGGCCTTGGCGAGGCTCTGCAGGCCTGTCAGGGTGGCAACGTGGATCTGGTAGTCAGCGTCTCCTGCGCCCGGTTGACCCACGTTTCCCTGAGTCGCAAACAGGCTCGTCACCTTCAGCGCGTCCTGCCATACCTGCTGGAAGAGCAGCTGCTCGACAACCCGGACGACCTTTGGTTCGTGTCCCGTAAGGGTAGCGGAGACGACTATCAGGTGTCGGCGGTGCGCCGGGAGCTGATAACCGGCCTCCAGCAATGGGCAAGGGAGGCAGGTGCTCATCTGGCTTCCTTGCAGGTCGATGCCGATTGTCTGCAGGCCTTGTTGCCGTTGACCGCCGACTTGGGCAACCGTCAACAGTTGCTGTTGATCGACCGGGAGCAAGGTCTGGTCATCGATGAGGATCAACAGGAAGCGTTTGCGCCTTTGTTGGGAGACAGCCTTGATCAGGCTCGTCAGGTTGACTTGCAGACCCTGTTCGACGACCTGCGACAGCGTCATGGGCAGGAGCTGCTGACCGGCCCTTACGCTCCACGACAGAATCGCCGCCAAAGCGCATTGCTGGGCCCCTGGCGTCCGGTCGCCTATTTGGCTGCTGCTGTTTTTCTGGTTGCAGTGGTTGCTATCTGGGTACAGCAGTGGCGCTACCAGCAGGCAGCGAACATGGCTCTGGCTCAAGCCAAACAGCGCTATGAGCAGCTGTTCCCCGGTGACAAGGCAACCTCCGCGCTGAATCGCCAGTTTCAGGGGCGCTTGGCGCGACTTGGGGGTGGCACCGATGGCGGTGGTGCCGCTTTCTTCCCGCTGCTTGCGCCGGTGGCCAAGGTGCTCAAGGAGATGAAGGTGGAGCCCAAGCGACTCCAGTACGACCAACGCCAGAATGTGTTACTGGTCGATGTTGGGGCCAAGGATTATGCCCAGCTTGAAGCTCTGCAGAACGCCATAAGAAAACAGGGGGGGAATGCCTCCATTGCTAACTATCGCAATGGCGCCCAGGGCGTCAGTGCCCGCATCAAGGTGGAGCAGCCAGGATGACATCTGCTGAATTGAAGAAGCTGGCTAACGAGCGCTGGTCCCTGCTGCAACAGTGGTATGCCAGTCGGGAGGCCCGTGAGCAGATGGTGCTCAAGGTGCTCGCCGCAGTGGTTGTTTTCGTGGTGTTGTACTGGCTGATCTGGGCGCCATCATTGGCGGCCAGGGATCAGGCTCGCCAGCAGTATGTCGCCAATATGCAGACGCTGGAATGGATTGAGGCCAACAGTGGCGCAGTGCAGGCTGCACGTGCCGGAAGCAATAACACCAGCAGTTTGCCAGAGAACTGGGTGAGCGACGTTAGTCGCACTGCAGATGACTTCGGCCTTACCCTGAAAGGCTTCTCCCCGGATGGCAATCGCTCGGTACGTATTCAACTGGAAGATCAGCCCGCCGCCCAGACCGTGCTATGGCTGCAGTCCCTGCAACAAAAAGGGGTGCAGTTAGGCAATCTGGAAATGACGCCGGGAGGCAAATCCGGTACTGCCACCGTTCGGGCTACCCTGCAGCAATAATATGACGCTTCGCCTGATCCTGGCTTTCAGCATTCTGGCTTTCACCGCTGTGGCGGAGGCTCAATGCCGCTTCGACCCTCTGGATCGAGGCCGTGTTGTGAAAATTTCCGGCGCTGAACTTCCTGCTGCTTTAGCCATGCCGCTGTCTGATCTGTCGATAATGCGGGTGGAGAAAGGCCGGTTTGTCCCGGTGGCCTACCAGTTTGATGAAATGGACCAGAAGGGCATGGTCTGGTTTGAAGACTCTGGCTTTGAGCTGGCCGGTTCTCCTGGCCACCTGGATGTGGCAGACCAACTGCTGATGATGCTCACCGATGCAGGCCCGCGGGCCCCAGAGGGGTTCAAGCCGGATCAGGGGCAGGTGGTTGCCGGACTGACAGTTGCTGACGATTGCCATTTTTATCTGGTGCGTGGCAACGATGCACGCAGCGACAATTACTACGTAGCCCACGACATCGCCAGTGGTGAGACCCGCACGGCGCTCTATCAACTGGATGTGGATCCGGATAATGAGCTGAACTGGCACTATCTTGGGTACCGGGGCTACCAGGGTGAGGGCTCTATCATCGACACCCTGAAGATGCGCATGAGTGCCGGTGTGCTGTCCCGGTTTACCCGGATGACTCTGGATAACCACAATCTCAGGCCAAAACGTGTGGGCTTTTCTGTGGGGCCGATTCGTTCAGTCATGCATTTGCGCACCCGGGTGGTGCTGGCCGGTATTCCTGTTATGACCATTCAGGTTCAGGCCATGCGTTATGCTTCTCACTACGAGGCTCATACCTACGCCAAAATCCCTGACCTCTATCGAGCCACCCTGAAAGAGCCTGAGGTTTCGGTCACTGTAGATGGTAACGATCAGTCAGGAGCTGCTGTCTATACGGCGAATTTTGTCGATAACCCGGTGATTGTTGACGGCAAGGCGGATGATCAGGCGTTTGCGAATCAGACATTGCCCATGGACGCCAACTGGATCCTGTTCGACAGCAAACGGGATTTTGCCTTGCTCACCCACCTGACAGTACCAGAAGCACTGATGAACACCCCGTTGGCACTGATCTATCAGGATGATGCTTCACTGGCCGTTGAGCCGGAACAGTTTCACGGCCAGCTGCCTAACCTGGGTTATTCTCTGCATGGGTGGCCTCAGCCGGAAGAGCTGCGGTTTACCGTGAGTCTTTATTTTGAAGACGGGTTGAAAGGGTTTGCTGCGGATGAATTTGCCCGCCAACGCTCTGCAGAAGTGCCGGTCCACGTCAGCCAATGATGAATAGCATCCGGCACCATAACCGGGCTTTCACATTGGCTGACACTAAGGCGGGGCGTGTTGCCTGGAGCGGGTCAGCCTGAAATTTCCAGGAGCTTGCTCTGTGGGAAGGGTTATTGGGGCCGCAGTTTTGCTCAGCAAATTCTGCGGCCTGTGACAGCTCCGCTTTAGAAAGGCCGCTCAGGAACCAGAGAAATGGCTTCTTCCCGGGTCAGTGGCAACCATATATCCCCTTTTACCGTAGCGTTCCTGGCCAGAAAGGCTGAGTTCAGTGGAAACTGGGCCGTAAAGCCGTAAATCACCAGGCCGACACGGTCACCATCTTCCAGTGGCTGACTGACCGCTGGTAATTCCATGCTGTGGATACCCTTTTCCGGCAGTGGTGTCAGTTGTTCGCTGGCAACGTGTACCCGGCGACGGTTGGCGTGCTGAATGCCCACCCCTACAAAGACAGGCATGCTCTTGCCGCCGGAGGTGCCGGCCAGGCTCAGATCGATACGAGGCTTGCCCAGTAAGACTTCATCGTCGCCACGGGCCACATAGAGCGGAACGAACTTTGGCCGACCGAAACCACCATTGGGTTTCAGTTCGCGCAGATCCGCACCGGGCCACATGGCGCGGAACATATCTCCACCGATATCAAATCCCGCCATCAGCCACTCAAAGGCTCCGGCCAGGGGAATGGTCACGCGGGTAGGAGAGAGGGCATAGCGGTTGCCGCCGTCGATGATGCCACTGTCTTCCATGGCAATCCCGCGGTCACTGGTGACATTGATGCAGTACTGCGGCACGGTAGGTTTTTCGCCACGCAATTTCTCGTCCCACCAGTTGATGATGGTATCAACGGTGGTCTCGCTGTAGTCGCCGCAGTGAACCATGTCGTCGGTCTGGTAAAAGGGCAGCCAGCCACGCCATTTCTGGATCGGCCAGGGCATTACATGGCCACTTTCCATGCCAATAATGCGAGCGTCACGGCCTTGAGCCTGCCAGCATTCATAATTCATTTCTGCCTGCTGGAAGGGGAAAAGGCTGTCGCTGAAACCCTGGATAAAGAGTGCGTCCGCATGGGGCGTTTTGCCCTGGTCGCAGAAACTGGCGGCGCTGCGTTGGTACATCAATTCCTGCATGTCACGACTGACGGTGCCGTCGAAAGCACTGCGCCAGGGATCGGCAAACATCTCACCGATATCAAAACCGCTATTTATTCCCCCAAAGCCAAGTAATACCGCTCCCCAGGCAGTGCGGAATTCGCCATTCGGGGCGATACTGTTCATGTCATACCAGCCGGTAAGTGGTACCAGGGCCTTCAGTCTAGGTTCGGTAAATGCTGCCAGTGTTTGCAACCCGGCACCGTAGGATTCGCCGATCATGCCGATGGCGGGGCTGCCGTCTTCCAGGCGCTGCACGCCGGGCAGGTGCGCCAGTGACCAGTCAATCACCTGGCTCAGGTCGGCCACCTCATAATCCGGGTCCATCATATGGACGCGACCACTGGACTGACCCCAGCCTCGCTGGTCATAGAAAACCACCCAGTAGCCGGCTTTCCAGGCTGCAATGGCGGCCTCGCCGGTGAGGATCGCTTTACCATAGACGGACAGTGGCCGCTTGGCGCGGAAGCCTCCGAAGCCATGGGTGGCAATCACCAAGGGAGCGCTCTGGCCACTTTGCAGTTCTGGCTGGTACACGGTGGCTGCCAGTTTCTGGCCATCCCGGGTGGGAATGCGAACCTGGTAATAATCGGCTTCCAGAGCTTGTCTGGTAAGGCGGTCATTGGTCTTGGGTAGAGTGGTGGTGGTACAGCCGGTAATGGCGAAGGCGCCCAAAAAAAGGGCTATCGACATGAAGAGCGGTCGCATGGCGCTACGTCCTCTGTTTATTATTCTGGTTTATGCTTGTGGGGTACTATGAAAAAAACAGTACAAAAAAGCCCGATCGCTGCCACTTTAGTGTGGTTCTTCTACGCTGTCACGGCTGTATTGCTTTCGGTGTTGATCAGTTGGGCGCTGTACAGCCAGGCCAATTATGGGTATGGCTTCTGGTACCAGCAGCTTGATATTGGTGCACACATAGAAGAGTACGGCCCACAGAATCGCTTCCGTTATGGTTTTGAGCAATTGCCGAGCGAGCAACACCACCGGGCATTCGAGCAAATTCGTGATGCGGTTCACCAGCAGGGTGAAGGTCTGGCAGATATTCATTACACGCTACCGGGCAGGGCACCGATACCGCTTCTGCATGAAGCGGAGGTCCGTCATTTGCAGGATGTTGCCGATCTGATAGATGCCGGGCGCTGGTTGATGCTGGCCTTGGCGTTGCTGTGGCTGCCGCTGGCCCTGTTGTGTATCAGCCTGGGTATGCCGCCCATGCGGCGGCGAATGGGGATAACTGTTTTCGGGGTAGGGGCTGTGATAGCGTGGTTGGTCGTTGCCGGGCCGACTCAGGTTTTCTATCAGTTCCACTTGTGGCTGTTTCCTGCCGAAAATGAGTGGTTTTTCTACTGGCAGGATTCGCTGATGAGTACCCTGATGAAAGCGCCGGTACTGTTCGGGGGAATTGCCGCGGTAATCGCTATTGGGGCGCTGTTGCTGATGCCGGTTTTGTACTGGTTAGGGCTGCGGTTGTCGAAAAACATCGTCAAACAAGAATCAGGTCATGGGCATTGAAGTACTGACTGCTGACGCGCAGGGCAGCGAAAACCTGCAGCGCTGGGCGGCCATGGGGCTGCCTGTGCCGCCAAGCTGGCGGGTAGGCCGGGATGTGGTGCAGGACAGCTCCCCGGAATCCCTGGCACAACAACTGCGCGCCTTGCCGCGCATGTTCAGCGAAGAACGCTATTGGGTCCTGCAACAGGGGCCGATGAATCCGGATTCCCGCCGTGAAAGCCTGCTCAATCTGGATTCCGATGAGTCGCTTGCAGCGGCGTTGCGCAGCATCTTCCAGCGTGAACAAGGACCGGATCATGTGGTGATCCAGGCATTACCGCGCCAGCAGGCCGCCGGTGTGCTTTTTACCCGCCACCCGTTAAGACAGGACCTTCCCCATATGGTGGTGGAAGGGGTGCTTGATGGTAGCAGCGAGCGCCAACGGCTGATCTTCGATGATGACGGACGTCTGGTGCATGCCTCCCACGAGGAATTGGCCCTTGGTGACCAGGTTGGCGCGCCACTGTTGCGTGAGCTCCATGAGCGGCTTAAACAAAACTTTCAACGCCCCCAGGCCGGTGAATGGGTCTTTGATGGGCAACAGTTGTGGCTCCTGCAAACCCTGCCGGTGGGCTCACTGCCCATGCCCAGGGAGGCATGGACTCGCAGGGCAGGGAACGGATTGTTCACTCAGGTGGAAACACCATTGTGGTACACCCTGGCAGGACGCTGGCTGAAGACCTCCTTCTGGGAGCCTCTCGTCGTCCGTGAGGGCTGGCAATCGCTGGCCAAGGTCGAACCCTACCGTCGCCAGCACAGCCATCTGTACACCAACTGTGCATTTTTCCGAGAGCTGCAAAATCAGCATGCAGGGGCCAGCCGCTTTCTGCCACCGGCATGGCAACAGCTTGAGGGTCGTGCTGATCCGGTTACGGGCAGCCACCTGATGGACAGATTCACGGTTTACCGGCACCAGTTGACGCTGGCCAGGGTGCGCAGGGACTTGAAACGCTGGCAGCAGCCGGCCGCTACCCAGGAAGGGCTATGGCGCGCCTTAATGCAGCTTGATGCCATGGGCGAACGACTGAGCGGCGTGGAGGGGGAGGTCGGATACCTGGCCTTGCCAGACCGCAGTTGCCACTACACGGCGCCTTTTCCCCTGGAAATGCTGGTCACAGGTGCCGAGAAAAACGCCATCGATGCTTTGGTGGCTGAACGGCCCGAGGCACTAAGGGAAACCGGTCTGCGCCCGGGAGCAGACCCGGTACACGCGCCACTGAACGAAAGCCCTGCCCAGGCCAGCAATCTCAATGGTCTGTATGCGAGCGCCACAGGGGATCTGCCCACCTGTGCCGTGCCCTCAGAGGACGATGCTCGCTGGTTGTCGCTGGCTCGCCAGGCTCGTGGCCTGCGCTTTGCCATCGGTAACCGGCTGCGAGGTTTGCTGCGCGCCATGGGTGCTGTGTCGGTGAATCAGGGGCGGCTACAACATCCGGATGATATTTATTTTCTGTACTTCGATGAGCTCTGGCAGCTCTGGATGGGACAACAATTGCCTGCCAGTGCCAGTCGTGAAGTGATTGGCGACCGCAAATTACGTTACCTGGATGACGGTTTGCAGGGGGCACCGGACTGGAAAATGGACCAGATTGGTTATGGTTTTGGCGGCGGTCAACGCCTTAGCCCGCTGCTGCGCGGCTTGCCGCTGGTGCCGGGCAGGGTAGAGGGGCCGATACGGCGGGTGTGTAGCGCCTGGAGCCTGAATCGGATCTGCCCCGGGGATATTGTGGTCGTCGACCAGGTGGAGCCTGCCTGGCTGCCGTGGCTGGTTCAGGCGGGTGGTCTGGTTATCGCAGAGAAAGAGCCTTGCAATGGTGCTGCCAGCCTGGCGGTCAGTTATGGGATTCCCGCCATCTGGTCCGCCAGTGATGTGATGCACAGTGTCCAGGATGAGCTGATTGGTCATCTGGATGCCACCCGTGGCAGTCTTGATGTGTCCGCAAAGATTGCCGAAGATTGAACAGGTATTGTCTCACCATGCGGCCATGCCATGAGCAACGATAACAATCATCAGGAAGAGGATACCCGCCCCTTTGTGGCGCCCTGTCATAGCATTGCTCCTTCGGCGCCGTTGCGCTGGTTGCGTAAGGGCTGGCAGGACTTTCGTGCCGCACCGGGGCCAAGCCTGATCTATGGCTTTATCATGGTCGGCCTTAGTTATCTGATCACGGCCGCCACCTGGTGGTTTGGCAATATGGGCCTCTACCTGGGCCTGATTTCCGGGTTTGTTTTTCTGGGGCCGATTCTCGCCTTGAACCTCTACGATATCAGTATCCAGATCCAGCAGGATCAGACCCCGACACTCAAGGAAAGCCTGCGCCAGGCTCGCCATTGCATGGGGGATACGCTGACCTACACCGTCATAATGATTGTGGTCTTTCTGATATGGGCGAGGGCGGCCAACCTGATTTATATCTTTTACCCGGTCAATGAATGGCACTGGAATGACATCCTGCTGTTCTTTGGGGTGGGCAGCAGTGTTGGTGCGGTCTTCTGCGCCATTATCTTTACCGCCAGCGTGTTCTCACTGCCGATGATCATGGATCGTCGCACGGATATGGTGACAGGCGTGATTACCAGCATTAATGCGGTATTGCGCAACAAGCTGCCGCTGGTTCTGTGGGCATGCCTGATCGGTATATGTTTGCTGGTTGGGCTGCTGACGGCCTATCTGGGGCTTGCTGTGTTACTTCCGGTGCTCGGCTATGCCACCTGGCATGGTTACCAGGAATCGATTGATGCCAGCGACTGGGAGCCCCGCTTCGAGCTCCCGCATCATCCGCGCTGAAATAGCCTAGTTGAGGAGCCCCTTCGAGGCGCTCCTTGTGCAAGTCAGCCCTGTTCTTCGTCCATATAACCCAGCAGGTGCGGCACCATCCGCTCAATCTCCTTGCGGGTCATCCCCTTGCGGGCGGCGTAGTCATCCATCTGATCCTTGGCCAGCTTGCCGGTGCCGAAGTACTTGGCCTCCGGGTGGGAGAAATACCAACCGGACACCGCCGCTGCAGGCAACATGGCGTAGCTTTCGGTCAGTGTCATACCGGCATTCTTTTCCGGCTCCAGCAGCTCCCAAAGCAGGGCTTTTTCTGTGTGGTCCGGGCAGGCCGGGTAACCGGGAGCCGGGCGGATGCCCTGGTATTTTTCGCTGATCATGTCCTGGTTGCTGAGTGCCTCATCGCTGGCATACCCCCAGTATTCCTTACGCACTTTTTCATGCATGCGCTCGGCCAGCGCCTCAGCCAGTCTGTCAGCCAGGGCCTTGAGCATGATAGAGGAATAGTCATCGTGGTCGGCCTCGAAGCGAGCCACGTGTTCCTCAATCCCGCTACCTGCGGTAACAGCGAAGCCGCCCAGCCAGTCGGTGAGACCGGTTTCCTTTGGTGCAATAAAGTCACTGAGGCAGAAATCCGGTTTGTCGTTCTTGGTCCGGTCAAGCTGTTGACGCAGGTGATGAAGGGTCATGAAGGCCTTCTCATCACCGGGTTTGCGGTACAGCTCAATATCATCCATGACCGAGTTGGCCGGCCAAAAACCTATTACAGCTCGGGCAGTTAGCCACTTTTCTTCAACAATTTTCTCAAGCATAGCCTGGGCATCACGGTAGAGCTTGGTGGCTTCGGTACCCACCACCTCGTCTTCCAGGATGCGTGGGAATTTGCCTGCCAGCTCCCATGAGCGGAAGAAGGGCGTCCAGTCGATGCGCTGAACCAGATCTTCCAGCGGGTAGTCGTCGAACACCTTCAGGCCTTTTACTTTTGGCTCGGGCGGGGTGTAGCTGGACCAGTCTGGCTGGAAGCGATGTTGTCGGGCCTGCTCGATGGAAATCAGGCTGCGGTCTACCTGCTGCTGTTTGCGACGTACACGCAGGCCTTCATAGGTTTCCTTCAGCTCTGCGACATAGTCAGCCTTGGCAGTCTTGGAGAGCAGCTTGGAGGCCACACCCACGGCCCGGGAGGCGTCGGCCACGTGAACCACCGCTTCCTGGTAGGCCGGGTCGATTTTTACTGCGGTATGGATGCGACTGGTAGTGGCGCCGCCGATCATCAGCGGCAGATCCATACCCAGGCGCTGCATTTCGCTGGCCACGTGGACCATTTCATCCAGGGACGGGGTGATCAGGCCTGACAGGCCGATGATATCCACCTTCTCGACCTTGGCAGTTTCCAGAATCTTGTCGCAGGGCACCATTACGCCCATGTCCACCACATCGTAGCCATTACACTGCAGCACAACACCGACGATGTTCTTGCCGATGTCGTGGACGTCGCCTTTCACTGTGGCCATCAGGATCTTGCCGTTGGCTTCGTCCTGGGTGCCCAGCTCTTCTTTTTCCTTTTCCATGAAGGGCAGCAGGTAGGCCACCGCCTTTTTCATCACCCGGGCGGATTTCACCACCTGGGGCAGGAACATCTTGCCCTCGCCAAACAGGTCGCCGACCACGTTCATGCCATCCATGAGCGGGCCTTCGATTACGTGCAGTGGACGGGCGGCATTCTGCCGGGCCAGTTCGGTGTCTTCATCCACGTAATCGGCAATGCCTTTCACCAGGGCGTGCTGAAGGCGCTTTTCAACCTCCCACTCGCGCCAGGCCAGGTCTTCCTTCTTGACCTTTTCGGCGCCGCTGCCACGGTATTTCTCTGCCAGATCCAGCAGGACCTCGGTACCGTCCTCGCGCCTGTTGAGGACTACATCCTCCACCGCGTTGCGCAACTCCTCGGGAATATCCGAGTAAACCGCCAGCATGCTGGGATTCACGATACCCATGTCCATGCCGTTCTTGATGGCGTAGTACAGGAACACCGCGTGAATCGCTTCGCGCACGGTGTCGTTGCCGCGGAAGGAGAAGCTCACGTTGGACACCCCACCGGAAATCATGGCGTGGGGCAGGGTGCTTTTGATGTCAGACACGGCTTCGATAAAGTCCACCGCGTAGTTGTTGTGCTCCTCGATGCCCGTGGCGATGGCGAAAATGTTCGGGTCGAAAATAATGTCTTCCGGCGGGAAGTTCACTTCCTCAGTGAGCAGTTTGTAGGCGCGGGTACAGATCTCCACCTTGCGCTCACGGGTTTCCGCCTGGCCTTCCTCATCGAAGGCCATAACGATGACGGCGGCACCGTAACGACGCAGTAACCGGGCCTGGTGCAGGAACGACTCTTCACCTTCCTTCATGGAGATGGAGTTCACCACGCCCTTGCCCTGGATGCATTTCAGGCCTGCCTCGATCACCTCCCATTTCGAGGAGTCGATCATGATCGGCACCTTGGAGATTTCCGGTTCGGAAGCCACCAAATTGAGGAACTTCACCATGCACTCGGCGGATTCCAGCATCCCCTCGTCCATGTTGATGTCGATGATCTGGGCACCGTTCTCCACCTGGTCGCGGGCAACATCCAGTGCCGCGTCGTAATCCTCCTCCTTGATCAGGCGTAAAAAACGCTTGGAACCAGTCACATTGGTGCGTTCGCCCACGTTGACGAACAGGGAGTCCTTGCTGATGGTGCAGGGCTCAAGACCGGAAAGACGGCAGGCGACCTCAATCTCGGGAAGCTTGCGCGGCGGCAGGTCTTGCACGGCCTCGGCCATGGCAGCGATATGCTCCGGCGTGGTACCACAGCAACCGCCGATAATGTTGAGAAAGCCTTTTTCCGCCCAGCCGCGGATTTCTTTCGCCATGGTCGCCGGATCCAGATCGTACTCGCCCATTTCGTTGGGCAAGCCAGCGTTGGGGTGGGCGGACACATAGGTCTCGGAGATGCGCGACAGCTCTTCGATATAAGGGCGTAGCTCCATGGGGCCCAGCGCACAGTTAAGTCCGACGCTGATGGGCCGGGCGTGGCGCAGGGAATTGTAGAACGCTTCTGTAGTCTGCCCGGTAAGCGTACGGCCTGAAGCATCGGTGATGGTGCCTGAGAGCATCACCGGCAGATCCAGGCCGTTCTCATAGCAGTACTGGTCAACAGCAAAAACCGCGGCCTTGGCGTTCAGGGTGTCGAAGATGGTCTCGATCAGAATCAGGTCGATACCACCTTCCACCAGTCCATCCAGGGCTTCCAGATAGGCTTCCACCAATTTGTCGAAATTGGTGTTGCGGAAGCCTGGGTCGTTCACGTCCGGGCTGATGCTGGCCGTGCGGTTGGTGGGGCCCAGCACCCCGGCCACATAGCGGGGTTTGTCCGGCGTAGACGCTTCGTCGGCGGCTTCCCGGGCCACTCGGGCGGCCGCCACATTGATCTCCCGTGCCAGGTCCTGCATGTCGTAGTCGGCCATGGCGATGGAGGTGGCGTTGAAGGAATTGGTCTCGATGATGTCGGCACCAGCGTCCAGGTAACCCTTGTGCAACTCCTTGATACGCTCCGGCTGTGTCATGCACAGCAGATCGTTGTTGCCCTTCAGGTCACTGGGCCAATCGGCAAAGCGGCTACCGCGAAAGTCTTCCTCGGTGAACTTGCAGCCCTGGATCATGGTGCCCATGCCGCCATCCAGAATCAGGATGCGTTGTTGCAGTTGGGCGGTCAGGGGCGCACGCACGCTCTTGGACATTGGAGACTCCGACAGGACAGCAAATGTGACCGCGCATTATACCGGCCAGCAGGCCAGATACCCAGTAATCGCCGCTTATAGATGGGCAAATCCGGGAGCAGCACGCGTTTCGGACTGGCCATGGGCGTTTGAAGGTTTCATTATGTGTGGCAAGCCGACGGCGGGGCGGGGTCTGTACTTCGTTTTGTCAGGTGAAACCTTTGTAAAATCCTGCGCTGGCCTATCGTCCGTGTCTTGGGCCCGGCGCAGGAATGGGCATAATTCGCGCTCACTGGATGAGGAGTACGCTTAATGGATCAATATCTGTCTCAACTTGAAACCTTTGCCAACGAAAACCTGATGCCCTACGCGTGGAATATCATCGCGGCGCTGGTCATCTTTATTGTCGGTAAATGGATAGTGGGCAAGCTGGCCGGATGGCTCGGCCGGGTGATGGACAAGAAACTGGACACAGAAGTGGCCAAGTTTCTGAGTAACATCATCCATGTCCTGTTGTTTGTTTTCGTGATCATCGCCTCTCTGGACCAGCTGGGTGTGGAAACCACCTCTCTGGTTGCCATTCTCGGTGCCGCCGGCCTGGCCGTTGGTCTGGCATTGAAAGACTCCCTGGGTAACTTTGCTGCCGGGGTGATGCTGATCATGTTCAAACCGTTCCGGGTCGGCCATTACGTCGAAGCTGGTGGCACCTCTGGCACGGTCAAGGAAATCCGTATTTTTGCCACCATCATGAACAGCCCGGATAACAAGGTAATCACCGTGCCAAACGGCTCAATCATGTCCGGCAATATCACTAATTATTCTGAATTGCCCACCCGCAGGGTAGATATGGTGTTCGGTGTTGCTTACGATGCGGACCTTTCCGTGGTGAAGAAGGTGCTGGAAGAGGTTCTGGCCGCCGACGAGCGCGTTCTCAAGGATCCGGCTCCGACCATTGTGGTGGGGGAACTGGCTGACAGCTCTGTGAATTTCCTCTGTCGCCCCTGGGTGAAGAGTGCGGATTACTGGCCGGTACTCTGGGACACCACGGAAACCGTGAAGCGCCGCTTTGATGAAGCAGGGATTGGCATTCCGTTTCCGCAGATGGATGTACATCTGGACAAGAGTGAGTAGAGGAGAGATTCATGCGCAGTAAGTATCTCGCTGCCATGCTGATTGCCGCCGGGTTGCCGGCGGTTTCGGCAGCGGCCGAGGAGGGCACCAGCGAAGCAAGCAAGTGGTCCGGGGACATTTCCGTTGGCCTGCTGTTCAAGCGCGGTAACACGGATTCCGATTCAGTGAATGCCCACGCTAATGCAAGCCGCGATAGTGCATTCTGGCGTCATCATTTCAAGGCAGATGCCAACAACGAGAAAGAGCGCGACCCGGATACGGAAGAATACAACCGCACAGACGAGAACTACTTCGCCTCCTACAAGCTGGATCGTAAGCTGGGCGAGGAATCCCGGAATTACCTGTTCAATGTGGCTACCTATGAGAAAGACAATTTCTCCGGGTTTCACTACCAGGCCAGCTACGCTGTCGGTCTGGGTCGTCGTGTAATCGATCGTGATGCGCATACGCTGGACCTGGAAGCCGGTCCCGGTTACCGCGTTCAGTGTCTGGAACCGGAAGATTCCTACGGTGACTGTGCTGATACGGAAGAAAGCGCCATTGCTCGCTTGGCGCTGAAATATCACTGGCAGATCAGCGAAAACGCTGAATTCCAGGAAGAGATCAGCAGTGAAGTGGGTGAAGATTCCACCAGCACCCGGATGGAAACGTCCCTGACCAGCAAGATCAACAGCCATTTCGCTTTGCGGCTACGCCATTTGCTGGAGCATGAATCCAAGGTGCCCGCGGGGACCAAGGAATCGGATCATCAGGTATCGGTGGGACTGGTTTATACGTTCAAGTAACGAAATGCAGCATGCTTCACGCTGCAGGCAGCATGAAAAAGCCCGCCTCAATTGAGGCGGGCTTTTTTTTGTGTATCGTCGAGAGAAAGTGACACAGGCTCTGACGTCGGAGGCCGGACGCTATAAACGGAAAAGCCTCTGGCCGTGAATAGCTATCTCTGCCTCCACCGGGCCTGGACTGGCAATCTCCCAAGAAGCGTTGAGGAGCAGGCTGGTTTCGGTTTCAGGCGTCCGCTTCCGGCAGTCTGAATTCCCGTAAATCCGTGATGAACTCTTGGGGCAGTTGGCCTGAAGAATCGAGGGTTCAGGCACAAAAAAAGGGGAGCCGAAGCTCCCCTTTTTTGTGATCACGTGCGGATCATCCTTCTTTCAGAGCGGTAGTGATATCCAGCACCGCGCCTTTGCCGTCGCCGAACAACATCAGGGTGTTGTCCTTGGCGAACAGCGGGTTGGGCAGGCCGGCGAAACCGGCGCTCAGGGAGCGTTTTACCACAACCACGGTTTTGGCCTTGTCCACGTTGAGGATGGGCATGCCATAGATCGGGCTGCCTTTGTCCTCACGGGCCATGGGATTGGTCACGTCGTTGGCGCCCAGCACGATGGCCACATCAGTCTGCTCGAAGGTTGGATTGATGGTATCCATGTCCTTGAGCTTGTCGTAGGGCACTTCGGCTTCTGCCAGCAGTACGTTCATGTGGCCAGGCATACGGCCGGCTACCGGGTGGATAGCGTATTCCACTTCGATACCCATCGCTTCCATGGTGTCAGCCATTTCGCGGACCGCGTGCTGTGCCTGGGCCATGGCCAGACCAAAGCCGGGCACAATGACCACGCGGCGTGCAGTTTCAAGCATCATGGCGACTTCGTCTGCGGAGGTTGACTTCACCTTGCCAGCATAGACTTCGTCTTCATCCATGGCTTCGCCGGCTTCCGCCATTACACCGAACAGAACGTTGGTGAGGGAGCGGTTCATGGCTTTACACATGATGCTGGTCAGGATCAGGCCAGACGCACCGACCAGGGAACCGGTGATGATCAGGGCGCTGTTGCCCATCACGAAACCGGCAGCGGATGCCG
The DNA here is from genome assembly GCF_014762765.1 of Alcanivorax sp. Lineage (GTDB taxonomy): Bacteria > Pseudomonadota > Gammaproteobacteria > Pseudomonadales > Alcanivoracaceae > Alcanivorax. The sequence goes on along the minus strand of NZ_JABURH010000075.1, from coordinate 883 downwards.
CCACACCGGAATAGGAGTTCAACAGGGCAATCACCACCGGCATGTCTGCACCACCAATCGGCAGTACCAGCAGCAGGCCGAGGAACATGGCCGCAACCACCAGGCCCCAGAACACCATTTCATTACCCGGGTTGGCGACCAGATAGCCGATGCCAACGATAGAGCCGATAAACAGAATGGCGTTAACCACCTTCATGCCCGGGAAGCCCATGGGCTTGCCGTCGATGAGCTCCTGCAGCTTGGCGAATGCCACCAGGGAACCAGTCAGCGTCACTGCACCGATCAATACGGCAGCACCGGTAGCAATCACAGATACAGTGTCGTTGGCGGAACCGCGGAAAAACTCGGCAGCCGCAACGGAGAAGGAGGCGCCGCCACCAAAACCGTTCAGCAGCGCGATCATCTGCGGCATGGCAGTCATCTGTACCTTCTTGGCCATGACAGCGCCAATCAGGCCGCCGACAACAACACCGGCGATGATCACTTCATAGGTAACAATATGCTCGTTGAGCAGGGTAACCACGGCGGCAACACCCATACCGGCAGCAGCCAGCAGGTTCCCGCGCACGGCAGTTTTCGGCTTGGTCAGCCCCTTGATGCCCACCACAAACAGGCAGGCGGCGATCAAGTAGGCGATATCAATCCAGTTCTGCATGAATTACTTCCTCTTGAACATCGCCAGCATTCGATTGGTGACCATGAAGCCGCCAATCACGTTGATGGTGGCCAGCACCACAGCGATAAAGCCCAGCACATTGATCAGCATGCCGGAGTCGGAGCCGGCAGCGATCAGGGCGCCCACTACAGTGATGCCGGAAATCGCGTTGGAACCGGACATCAGCGGGGTGTGCAGGGTGGGCGGAACCTTGGTGATCAGTTCCAC
>NZ_JABURH010000194.1:9978-16458 GCF_014762765.1 Alcanivorax sp. | reverse complement strand
ATACGCCTGCGTATGCAACAACTCCACCAGCTCCTTTTCCGGCACCGGGCGGCTGATCAGGTAGCCCTGGATGCTGTCGCAGTGCATGTCGCGCAGGATGCTCAGGTGGGCGTCGGTTTCCACGCCTTCGGCGACCACGTTCATCTGCAGGCTGTGGGCCATGTCGATGATGGCGCGGGTGATGGCGGCGTCGTCCGGGCTCTTGTCCAGGTCCATGATGAAGGAGCGGTCGATCTTCAGGGTGTCCACCGGGAAGCGTTTCAGGTAGCTCAGTGAGGAATAGCCGGTGCCGAAGTCGTCCAGGGCCAGTTCGATGCCGCGGGTGCGCAGCTGCTGGAGCAGTTCGATGTTTTGCTCCATGTCTTCCATGATCAGGCTTTCGGTGAGCTCCAGTTCCAGCAGGTGGGCCGGCAGCTCGGTGCTTTCCAGTACCCGGTCGACAATCTCTGCCACATTGCCCTTGCGGAACTGATGGGCAGACAGGTTCACCGAAACGCAGATATTCCCCAGACCTTGCTTGTGCCACTGGTGTGCCTGGCGACAGGCGCGCTCCAGCACCAGTTCGCCGATGGCGGAAATCAGCCCGGTTTCCTCGGCCAGTGGAATGAAATCTGCCGGCGGTAACAGGCCCATGGTGGGGTGCTGCCAGCGTACCAGGGCTTCCACCGAGGTAATGCGGTTGCTGGCCAGATCCATTTTCGGTTGGTAATAGACCACGAATTCGTTCTTGAAGATGGCCTTGCGCAGACTGGTCTCCAGAGCCAGCTGTTCCACCGAGGCCACGCGCATGTTGCCGCGGTAGAACTGGAAATTGTTGCCGCCGCTGCGCTTGGCCTGGTACACCGCCATATCCGCCTGATTGATCATGCTCTGGGCTTCCTTGGCGGTGTCCGGGAACACGCTGATGCCAATGCTGGCCCCAAGTAGCAGTTCGTGGCCATCAATCATGAAGGGCTTCTTCATGGCGTTGATCAGTTTCTGGCAATGCTGGCTGATGGCGCCTTCGCCGCCGGGATTCTCCAGCAGCAGGGTAAACTCGTCGCCGCCCACCCGGGCCAGGTTTTCTTCACCGCCAGCGTGCCGGCCGATGCGGTCGGCGGCGGCTTTGAGCAGGCGGTCACCGATTTCATGGCCCAGGGATTCGTTGATCGGCTTGAAGCGATCCATGTCGATCATCAGTAGCGCCACCTTTTCCCGGTTCAGTCGCGCCAGGGTCAGGGACTTGTGCAGATGCTCGCGGAACTGGGTGCGATTGGCCAGGCCGGTGAGGCGGTCGTAATTGGAGAGGAACTGCAGCTGCTGCTCGGTTTCCTTGCGAGCGGTCAGGTCGGACATCATGCCCACATAGCGAATCACTCGCTTCTGTTCATCGCGAACCGCACTGACCTGCAGCCATTCCGGGAAAATTTCGCCGTTATGACGACGCTCATTGATTTCCCCTTCCCAGAAACCGCTTTCATTGAGAGCGGCGGTGATCGCCAGGTAGGCCTCTTTGTTGGCATGGGTGCTCTCCTCGTCGAGGATGCGTCTGCCCAGAACCATGGATTCGCTGTAGCCGGTGATCTGCTCGAAGCGGGCATTTACTGCCAGGAAGCGGAATTTGTGATCCAGGATGAAAATGCCTTCCGGGGCGTTATCGAACACAGTGGCGGCCAGTCGCAGCTGTTCCTGGCTCTGACGGTCTTCGGTGATATCCCGGCGGGTGCCGATCATGCGCAGGGCGCGACCCTGGTCGGACCATTTCACCACCCGGCCCTCGTCCTCGATCCAGCGCCAGCTGCCATCCGCATGGCGCAGCCGGTACACAGCATGGTAACGGTCATCCTGGCCCTTGAAGTGGGACACCATGGCGCGGCGGATGCGGGTCAGATCTTCCGGGTGAACCAGGGTTTCCAGATCGCCGAAAAAGTTCTTGAAGTAGGCGCCGTCGTAGCCCAGCAGGCGGTCGAAGTTGGTGTGGTAGTTGCGACCGGTATCCAGCATCCAGTCCCACAGGCCGATATTGCTGGCTTCCAGCGCCAATTCCAGCCGTTCGCCGGTGGCCGCCAGGGCCTGATTGGTTTCGCCCAGTGCCCGGGTGCGCTCCTGCACCATGGATTCCAGCCGCTCGTTGGTTTCCTGCAGGCGTTGCCGGGCTTCCTTGCGTTCGTAGATTTCCTGGGCCAGCTTCTCGTTGAGTGCTTCCGCGTCGCTGCGCGCACGGTTCAGATAGTCGATCAGCGAGCGGTTGCTGGCCTGCAGCATCATGGCCTGGTGGCCGGTCTGGTTGATGCGTCGGGCAGCAAACAGGAAGAACAGGGCCAACAATGACATCAGCAGCATCAGCGACAGCTGGCCATGGGCCTGGGTTTCCGACAGCCGCAGCATGCCGGGACCGAGCAGCATCAGCAGGTACAGGAAAACGGTGGGGAAGTGGCTGCTGTAGGCTGCCAGGGCCATGGTGCTCAACCCCAGCCCCAGGCAGGCAATGGTGAGCTGGGCGGCCAGCATGTCGCTGGCAAACAGGGTATCCAGAGGATTGAACAGGTAACCGGCCGCGCCCAGTATCAGTGGGGAGCTCAGGGCAATGACGGAGAGAATGCGCCGGCAATGGGGCGTGGCCATATCGTTGCGAAGGCGCCGATGGCATAGCGGCAGGGCGACCATCCTGCCGACCTGGACGGCACCCACCAGCCCCAGCCAGATCAGCAGATGCTGTCGGGAAATCGGGGTAGCCCAATAGGCCCATACCAGCGTGATGGCACTGGCTATTTCCAGCAAAATCAGTACCGCGATGCCACTGAGTAACAGTTGGCACTGTTCAGTGACCACGCCATTGAACGGCGGAGCGGTTCGGGTTTGCGGAGACTGCGAAGACACCTTGATTATTATCCTCTGGCGTTTAGCCGAGTGTTTTTCTTTGTCAGTTTACCTATCGGCGATGCCAAGGGAAACCGCCATCTCGCTATCGATGATGGCGTATTGCCATGCTGTAGGGGGGATCTGGCCCCGGGTTTCGGTATGCAGGCATCGCGCCAGCGGACATTCTGCTAAACTCCCGCGCCATGGATGACGTAACTTCCCTTATTGATGGCCTGAACCCGGCCCAGCGCGATGCGGTGGCTGCCGATGACCGACATTTACTGGTGCTGGCCGGTGCCGGCTCGGGCAAGACCCGGGTGCTGGTGCACCGCATCGCCTGGCAGATCGCCACCGAGCAGGCCTCGCCGTTCGGTATTCTGGCGGTGACTTTTACCAACAAGGCCGCTGCCGAAATGCGCGGGCGTATCGAGCAGTTGCTGGACATGTCCGCCGACGGCATGTGGGTGGGCACCTTCCACGGCATTGCCCATCGCCTGCTGCGCGCCCACTGGCAGGAAGCGGGCCTGCCCCAGGGCTTCCAGATCATCGATGCGGATGATCAGATTCGGCTGATCAAGCGGGTGATCAAGGAGCTGGGACTGGACGAACAGCGTTGGCCCGCCCGTCAGGCGACCTGGTTTATTAATGGCCAGAAGGATGAGGGCCTGCGTGCCAAGCACATGGACGCCAATGGCGACCTGTTCGTGCAGACCATGCAGAAGATCTACTTCGGCTATGAAGAAGCCTGCGAGCGCAGCGGCCTGGTGGACTTCAACGAAATGCTGTTGCGGGTGCTGGAGCTTTTCCGCGACAACGATGACCTGCGTGGCCATTATCAGCGTCGCTTCCGGCACATCCTGGTGGACGAGTTCCAGGATACCAACAGCATCCAGTACGCCTGGCTGCGGTTGCTGGCCAACGACGATAACGCCGTGACTATCGTCGGTGATGACGACCAGTCCATCTACGGCTGGCGTGGCGCCAAGATCGAGAATATCCATAAGTTCGGTCGTGATTTCCCGGATACTCGCACCATTCGCCTGGAACAGAACTACCGCTCTACGGGCACTATCCTGAAAGCCGCCAACGCCGTAATTGGCAACAATGCCGACCGGCTCGGCAAGGAGCTGTGGACCGAAGGCAGCGATGGTGACCCGATTCGCCTCTATGCCGGTTTCAATGAAGTGGACGAAGCCCGCTTTATTGCCGGGCGGGTGGAAAAGTTGTTTCAGGAAGGGACCGCGCGGCGGGAAATGGCGGTGCTGTACCGCTCCAACGCCCAGTCCCGGGTGCTGGAAGAAGCTTTTTTGCAGGCCGGCATTCCCTACCGCATTTACGGCGGCCAGCGCTTTTTCGAGCGGGCGGAAATCAAGAACGCCCTGGCCTATCTGCGCCTGCTCAGCCATCGCGATGCGGACGCCGCCTTCGAACGGGTGGTGAACACTCCCACCCGTGGCATCGGCAACAAGACCCTGGAAAGCCTGCGCGAGCTGGCACGTCAGCGTGGCGTGTCCCTGTGGGCTGCCGCCCAAACGCTGGTCAGTGAGCAGTTACTTACCGCTCGGGCCACCAACGCCCTGGCGGTGTTCCTGAATTTGGTGACACAACTGGACAAGCAGTGTGAAGGCCTGTCGCTGGCGGAAACCACCGAGCATGTGATCGAAGCCAGTGGCCTGGTGGACTTTCATGGCAAGGAAAAGGGCGAGAAGGGCCAGCAGCGGCTGGAAAACCTGCGCGAACTGGTCTCTGCCACCCGGGAATTTGGCGACGAGGATGAAGACTCCGAACTGGACAGCCTCACCGCCTTTCTGGACCACGCCGCTCTGGAATCCGGCGAGGGCCAGGCCGATGCCCACGAGGACGCGGTGCAGATGATGACCCTGCACTCTGCCAAGGGCCTGGAATTCCCGGCGGTGTTCATCTGTGGCATGGAGGAAGGTCTGTTCCCCCACCAGATGTCCAGCCAGGAGCCGGGCCGCATGGCTGAAGAGCGGCGCCTCTGCTACGTGGGCCTGACCCGCGCCATGCGCGAGCTGTACCTGACCCATGCGGAAAGCCGTCGCCTTTACGGCAATGAAAACCACAATCCGCCCAGTCGCTTCCTGCGCGAGATCCCCGCCGAGTTTCTGGAAGAAATCCGCGCCCGGGCCGGCTTCAGCCGGCCGGTGGGCGGCGCCGCGCGGCCGATTCGCGAAACCGAGTCCAATGGCATCAACCTTGGCGCGCGGGTATTGCACCCGAAATTCGGCGAAGGCACCGTATTGCACTTTGAGGGACAGGGCCCCAACGCCCGGCTGCAGATCAATTTTGACGGCGCTGGCACCAAGTGGCTGGTCAGCCAGTACGCCCGACTGGAAGTGATTTGATTTACCACAGAGGACGCAGAGTTCACTGAGGAAATTCGCCGTGCAATCCGTGCCCTTTATCAGTGACGAAGAAACACCCCAGCCGTTGGCAGGGCGTCATGGAAAAGAACCACACAAACCGGAGAGGAGGGGTTTTTCTCAGTGAACTCTGCGTCCTCTGTGGTAATAACAATGATTGGAGGATACCCCCTTGGATCGTCGTAAATTTGTTTCCGCCCTGGGTCTTGGGCTGGGCGGCCTGGCACTGGCCGGCTGCGAACAGAAAGACTGCCCGCCCGAGGAGGGTCAGGCGGCTGCCGGCGCGGAGCCGGAAAAGAAAAAGCCTGAACAGCAGACCTACGAATGGAAAATGGTAACCACCTGGCCGAAGAACTATCCCGGCCTGGGTGCCGGCGCCAACCGGTTTGCCAAGCGCGTGGAAGAAATGTCTGCCGGGCGTATCAAGATCAAGGTCTATGGCGCCAAGGAACTGGTGCCGGCCTTTGAAGTCTTCGATGCGGTACGCCAGGGCAGCGCCGAGATGGGTCACGGGGCGGCCTACTACTGGAAAGGCAAGCACCCGGCCACGCCGTTCTTCACCGCCGTCCCCTTCGGGCTTACCGCCCAGGAAATGAATGGCTGGTTACACCATGGTGGTGGTCAGAAACTTTGGGACGATCTGTACGCCCAGTTCAATCTCAAGCCGTTTGCCTGTGGCAACACCGGCACCCAGATGGCGGGTTGGTTCAACAAGGAAATCAACAGCGTTGAGGACCTGAAGGGTCTGAAGATGCGTATGCCGGGCCTCGCCGGAGAGGTGCTGGGTAAGGTGGGTGCCACGCCGGTGCAGCTGCCCGGTGCCGAGGTGTTCACCTCCATGCAGACCGGCGCCATTGATGCGGCGGACTGGGTCGGCCCCTACAACGACCTGACCTTTGGCCTGCACCGGGTAGCCGAGTACTACTATTATCCGGGTTGGCAGGAGCCGGGCCCGACCCTGGAACTGACCATCAACAAGACGGTATGGGACAGCTTGCCGGCGGACCTGCAGGCGATCATCCGTTACGCCGCCCAGTCGGAAAACCAGGACATGCTCGACGAGTACACCGCCCAGAACAACGCGGCCCTCCAGGAGCTGGTCAACAAGCACGGGGTGAAACTGCGCCGGTTGCCGGATGATGTCCTCAAAGCCTTGAAAGAGGCCAGCGACGAAGTCATCGAAGCCCTGGTGGCCGACAACAGCGACGCACGCAAAGTGTACGAGTCCTACCGCAAATTCCGCGACGAATCAGTG
>NZ_JABURH010000194.1:0-9542 GCF_014762765.1 Alcanivorax sp. | reverse complement strand
AGTCCCTCGGCACCGCCCGGGTCCGGCCGGTGTCATCAATGGCCACGAAGGTGAAATGCCCTTCGGTCACCTTCGACAGGGTGCCGGTGTCTTCGCGGATCCACACTTCCACCAGAATCTGCATGGAGCTGCGGCCCACGTCTTGAAGCTGGGTGTAGCAGCTGACCACGGCGCCCACCGGCACCGGGCGCAGGAAGGCCATGGAATCAATCGCCACGGTGGCCACGCGGCCACGGGCTTTCTTGCGGGCGGTGACAGCACCGGCCAGATCCATCTGCGATACCAGCCAGCCACCAAAAATATCGCCATTCCAGTTGGCGCTTTGCGGCATGGCAATGGTCTGAATGGCCAGGGTGCCGATGGGCTGGGGCATGTCGTCGGTGTTATCGGTCATGTTTGTTATCCGTAATATTTTGAGCCGGTGTTTAGATCCTGCTTGGGGTCTATTCACAGCCGCCGTAGTTCATTTATCCGTACAGTTGATCCGGGAGCCAGGTGGCCAGTTCCGGGAACAGCGCCAGTATACCCAGCATCAGCAGCTGGATAAGGATAAAAGGTATCACGCCCTGGTAAATCTGCGCGGTTTTTACCTCTGGCGGCGCCACGCCGCGGAGGTAAAACAGGGCAAATCCAAAGGGTGGGGTCAGAAAACTGGTTTGCAAGTTCAGGGCGATCATTACCCCCAGCCAGATCGGGTCCAGCCCCATGGCCAGCAGTACCGGGCCGACAATGGGCACCACCACAAAGGTAATCTCGATAAAGTCGAGGATAAAGCCGAGCAGGAAGATCAGCAGCATCACCAGCAGAGTGGCGCCGATCACCCCGCCGGGCAGGCTCTCGAACAGGGCATGCACCGCTTCCTCGCCGCCGAAACCGCGAAACACCAGGGAAAACAGGCTGGCGCCGATCAGGATCATGAACACCATGGCGGTGACCCGGCTGGTGGCGCGCACTACCTGGCCGAGAATCTGTCCGTTCAGGTGCCGGTTGCCGGCCGCCAGCAACAGCGAACCAAACGCGCCCACGCCGGCCGCTTCGGTGGGGGTGGCCTTGCCGGTGAGAATGGAGCCCAGCACCGCCGCAATCAGCAGCAGCGGCGGAATCAGGCCGCCCAGCAGGGGGCGCCAGCCGCGCGGCTCGCCATCATTGGCCTGAAACGCGGGTGCCCACTGCGGTTTCAGCAGGCTGATGGCTACCACATACAAGAGATACAGGCCCACCAGAATCAGGCCGGGAATCAGCGCACCCACAAACAGATCGCCAACGGACACCGTATCCAGGGACCACAGCCCCTGTTTGAGCTGGGCTTCCTGATAGGCGTTGGCCAGCACATCACCCAGCAATACCAGGGCAATGGAGGGGGGGATGATCTGCCCCAGCGTGCCGGTAGCACAGATCAGGCCGGTGGAGAGTTGCGGCTGATAGCCCTGACGGAGCATGGTGGGCAGCGATAACAGCCCCATGGTGACCACGGTGGCGCCGACGATGCCGGTGCTGGCGGCCAGCAAGGCGCCCACCAGAATGATGGCCACGCCCATGCCACCGGGCAGGCCGCCGAACAGCTGCCCCATGCTGGCCAGCAGTTTTTCCGCCACCCGGGATTTCTCCAGCATCACTCCCATGAACACGAACAGGGGCACCGCCATCAGGGTGGTGTTATCGATGATGCCGAACAGCCGGTTGGGAACAAAGGTCAGGTCCGCCGGACTGAAGGTGCCGGTGGCCATGCCGGCCGCAGCGAACAGCAGGGCGGTGCCGCCCAGCACAAAGGCCACCGGGTAGCCGCTGAGCAGCACCAGGCACACCACCACAAACATCAGCAGGGGAATCCATTCCATCACAGGCCCTCCCCGGGGTGCTCCTGGGGAGTGGGCAGGGCAGCCCCCAGCAGGGTCAGGCCGTGACGCAACAGCTCTGCCAGGGCCTGCACGGTGAGCAGGGCGGGCAGGATCAGCAGCAGGGTTTTCAGCAGATAGACAAAAGGCAGGCCGCCATTGGCGGAGGTTTCCTGCTCGCGCCAGCTGCTGGCCACATAGTCCAGCGACAACCAGAAAAGGGCTCCGCACACCGGCAACAACAGAAACAGGGTGCCCAGCACATTTACCCAGGCACGTCCCCGGGGGCTGAAGCGCTGGTAGAGCACATCCACCCGCACATGCTCGTCCTCGGCCAGGGTATAGGCAATTCCCAGCATAAACAGACTGCCATGCAGGTAGGTGAGCGATTCCTGCAGGGCGATATTGCCGATCCCGAAGCCGTAGCGGAGCACCACCACCAGCACCATGCCCAGTACCAGTAGCAGGGCGAGCCAGGCGCTGCTGCGGCCCACCAGGGTAGTGAATCCGGTCAAGCGTTGCTGCCAGCGTAATAGTTGTTGTGTCATAAAAAGCCTATGGGCTGCATTGACCCCCCGGGTCCGGTGCCAAGGCCGGGGAATACCGAGAAAGCGGGCATTATACGGGGCCTGTGGGGCAGGGCCAGCCTGTGGCAGTGGCCGGGGAGATTTCCCGGATCACAATGGGGCCATCTTGCTGTAATGTTGTTGTCACAAACCCTCTCTAGCATGCGCGGTGCTGAAACATGAACTGGTTTGCAAAGATTGCAAGAACAAAACCGGGGTGGGGTCGTTACCTGACAAGCGCCGGTGCCATGTAACTAGGAGGCTTAACCGTGAACTTCAAGATGAAAGCAACTCTGGCAGGTGCCGCTGCGGCACTGGCCATGGCCAGCGTACCGGGCACCGCCATGGCCCGTGACACTATCTCTATCGTGGGTTCCTCCACGGTATATCCGTTCGCCACCGTGGTGGCTGAGCGTTTCGGTCGTACCGGCAACGCCACCCCGAAAATCGAATCCACCGGTTCCGGCGGCGGCATGAAGCTGTTCTGCCAGGGCGTGGGCACCCAGCACCCGGACATCACCAACGCATCTCGTCGCATGAAGAAGTCCGAGTTCGAGCTGTGCCAGAGCAACGGTGTGAAAGACATCACCGAAGTGAAGGTCGGTTACGACGGCATCGTGATTGCCAACTCCGTGAAGGGCGAGCACATCGATCTGTCCCTGCGTGACATCTTCCTGGCCCTGGCCAAGGATGTACCGAACCCGGATGGCAGCGAAGAGCTGGTTGCCAACCCCTACAAGACCTGGAAAGACGTGAACCCGGCGCTGCCCAACACCGAAATCGAAGTACTCGGTCCGCCGCCGACTTCCGGTACCCGTGATGCCTTCAACGAGCTGGCCATCGAGGGTGGTTGCAAGACCTTCCCCTGGCTGAAGGCCATCAAGAGCGAAGACAAGTCCAAGTACAAGGCCATCTGCCGCAGCGTCCGTGAAGACGGCGCTTATGTGGAAGCCGGTGAGAACGACAACCTGATCGTGCAGAAGCTGGAAAAGAACCCGGCTGCCTACGGTGTGTTTGGTTACTCCTTCCTGGATCAGAACCGCGGTGTGGTGCAGGCTGCCAACGTGGGCGGTGTCGAGCCCACTTTTGAAGCCATCGGTTCCGGCGACTACCCGGTATCCCGCTCCCTGTACTTCTACGTGAAGAAAGCCCACGTGGGTGTGATTCCGGGCATCGAAGGCTATGTGAAAGAATTCACCAGCGAGAAGGCCTGGGGCGACCAGGGCTACCTGGGCGAGAAAGGCCTGATCCCGCTGGGTGATGAGCTGCGCAAGAACATGGCCAAGCAGGCTCGCAGCCTCAAGTCCATGACTGGCGAAGAGTTGTAAGGGAAATAACAAAAAGCATGGATGCTTTCGGCCCGGTGGCGTTTGCCACCGGGCTTTTTCGCCCCTGATAAACCTGTGTTTGTTCCACCAAGGTCATTGCGTTGATCTTGTTTGAGCAAATCCGATCGGAGTGATACATGCAAACCGGAAACCTGCTGTTGCTGCTGGTGGTGATGGTGGCTGGCGCCTACTTTGTGGGGCTTCGCCGCTCCTACGCGCTGGCCCGTCCTCTTGGGGGGATTCGCCACCTTCACTCGCTGCCGTTTTACTTTGCCATGCGTTCGGCCATGTGGTGTGCCATTCCTGCTCTGGTGGTGCTGGGCCTGTGGCTGGCATTTGATGACAGCATTATTCGTCAGCAGGTGCTGGCCGGCTTGCCGGCGGAGCTGCAACCGACGGATGCGTCCAGCTATAACCTGACGCTCAGCAAGATCCAGAACGTGGCCAGCGGCGCTCTCCCGGTCGGCTTTGTGGAGCCCCCCATTGCGGCGGCGGCAGAGAATCTCCAGTCCCTGCGCCAGACCAGCGCCATGGCCATGACTGTGGTGATTATCGTGCTGTGCATGTTCGGCGGCGCCTGGGCCTGGCTGAAAGTATCGCCGCAGTTGCGCGCTCGCCAGCAGGTGGAGCGGGTACTGCAGACCCTCTTCATGCTGTGTGCCACGGTGGCGATCCTGACCACCGTGGGCATTGTGCTCTCGGTACTGTTCGAATCCATCCGCTTCTTCGGCAAGGTGCCAGTCACCGATTTCCTGTTCGGGTTGCAGTGGAGCCCACAGACGGCCCTGCGTGCCGATCAGGTAGCCTCCGGCGGTGCCTTCGGTGCCGTGCCATTGTTCATGGGCACCATGCTGATTTCCGCCATCGCCTTGCTGGTGGCGGTGCCGGTGGGGCTGATGTCGGCCATTTACCTGGCGGAATACGCCAGCAACCGGGTTCGGACCGTGGCCAAGCCGGCACTGGAAGTGTTGGCCGGGGTACCCACGGTGGTGTACGGCTTCTTTGCCGCCCTGACGGTGGCGCCGTTTATTCGCGGCATGGGTGAATCCATCGGCTTGAATGTGGCCTCGGAATCGGCCCTGGCCGCTGGTCTGGTGATGGGCATCATGATTATCCCCTTCGTGTCTTCACTGGCAGACGATGTGATTACTGCCGTGCCACAGGCCATGCGTGATGGCTCCCTCGGGCTGGGCGCCACCAAGAGCGAGACCATCAAGAAGGTGATTTTCCCGGCGGCCCTGCCTGGCATCATGGGCGGCATTCTGCTGGCCGCCTCCCGGGCCATCGGCGAAACCATGATCGTGGTGATGGCCGCCGGTCTGGCCGCCAATCTGACCGCCAATCCGCTGGAAGCGGTGACTACCATCACCGTACAGATTGTGACTCTGCTGACCGGCGACCAGGAATTCGACAGCGCCAAGACCCTGGCGGCCTTCGCCCTGGGCTTGATGTTGTTCATCACCACCCTGGTCATGAATATCTTCGCGCTGCATATCGTGAAGAAATACCGCGAGCAGTACGACTAGGAGCCGGAGAGAAACCATGAGCGAAACCACGGAAAAAGTCCGCAAAACGTTGGCCCGGCGCTACCGGGCCGAGAAACGTTTCAAGGCGTTCGGCATCGGCTCCATCGGCATCGGCCTGATGGCCCTGGTGCTGCTGTTCACCGACATTATCGGCAAGGGTTACAGTGCTTTCTTCGAGTATGAAATCCAGTTGCCGATCACCTTCGACGCCGAGGTGCTGGATGTCAGCGACCCCCGCGACGAGGATGAACTGAACTACGGTAACTATCAGGGGGTGATCCGCGACGCCCTGGCAGAACGTTTCCCCTCTGTGGAAGGCCGTCAGGATACCCGGGCGTTGAACCAGCTGGTGAGCACCGGCGCCGGTTATGCCCTGCGCGATATGTTGCGCGAAGATCCTTCCCTGCTGGGCAAGACCCGCACCCTGTGGTTGCTGACCGATGACGATGTGGATCTGTTCCTCAAGGCCAGTGAAAAGCAGCGCGAAGACAGCCGCCTGAATGCCAAACAGCAGCAGTGGGTGGCCGAGCTGGAAGCCTCCGGGGAAACCCGCATGGTATTCAACCAGTCCCTGTTCAGTTACGGCGATTCCCGTGAGCCGGAACAGGCGGGCATTCTCGGCGCCATTCTCGGTTCCCTGTTCACCATGATTGTGACTCTGGTGTTGAGTTTCCCGGTGGGGGTGGCCGCGGCGATCTATCTGGAAGAATTTGCACCGAAGAACAAGTTCACCGATTTCATTGAAGTGAACATCAACAACCTGGCGGCGGTGCCGTCGATCATCTTCGGCCTGCTGGGTCTGGCGGTGATCATCGGCCTGTTCGGCCTGCCCCGCTCGGTGCCGCTGGTGGGCGGTATCGTGCTGACGTTGATGACGCTGCCGACCATCATCATTTCCAGCCGCGCCGCCATCAAGGCGGTACCACCGAGCATTCGTCAGGCAGCCATGGGGCTGGGGGCGTCTAAGATGCAGGTGGTATTGCACCATGTGCTGCCACTGGCGCTGCCGGGCATGCTCACTGGAGCCATCATCGGTATGGCCCAGGCCCTGGGTGAAACCGCACCGCTGCTGATGATCGGCATGGTGGCCTTTATCGTCGATCTGCCTGCCGGTCCGCTGGATGCTGCCACGGTGTTGCCGGTACAGATCTACCTTTGGGCAGACAGCCCTGAGCAATCTTTTGAAGCGTTGGCGTCCGCCGCCATCATGGTGCTGCTGGCGTTCCTGATCACCATGAACACCCTGGCGGTGGTACTGCGCAAGCGTCTAGAGCGGCGCTGGTAACGGACCGGTAACGAGGATTTGAGTGATGGAAACCGCACAGCAACTGGACAAACCGTCTCTGGGCAACAATGATGCGGCCAAAGACAAGGCCATTAACGAGCGTGACGCAATGACACAAGACACCCCCTATCCCGATCAGACCGTGGGTAAGCCCTTTGTGGACAACCCGAAAATGCGCCTGCGTGATGTGGAGGTGTTTTACGCCGATAACCAGGCCATCCATGGCGTCAGCCTGGACATCGGCAAGAACGAAGTGGTCTCGCTGATTGGTCCGTCCGGTTGCGGCAAGTCCACCTTCCTGCGCTGCCTGAACCGCATGAACGACACCATCGATATCTGTCGGGTGAAGGGTGACCTGCATCTGGAAGGGCAGGATCTTTACGACCCGAAACTGGATGTGGTGGAGCTGCGCGCCCGGGTGGGCATGGTGTTCCAGAAGCCCAACCCGTTCCCAAAATCCATCTACGATAACGTGGCCTATGGCCCACGCATCCATGGCCTGGCCAACAAGAAATACGACCTGGATGAGATCGTGGAAAACAGCCTGCGCAAAGCCGGCCTGTGGGACGAGGTGAAAGATCGCCTGCATGCTTCCGGCACCGGCCTGTCCGGTGGTCAACAACAACGTCTGTGTATTGCCCGCACCATCGCGGTGAGCCCGGAAGTGGTGTTGATGGATGAGCCCTGCTCCGCGCTGGACCCCATCGCCACCGCCAAGATCGAGGAGCTGATCAGCGAGTTGAGCGAGTCCTATACCATCGCCATCGTCACCCACTCCATGCAGCAGGCCGCGCGGGTGTCCCACCGCACCGCCTACTTCCACCTGGGTCGTCTGGTGGAAATGAATGACACCGAGACCGTGTTCACCAAACCGGAACACGATCTGACGGAAGCCTATATCACCGGGCGCTTCGGCTAAGCGCCGCTCGGAGGAATACAGATCATGGATCGCATGCATTTTGGTGAGCACAGCTCAACCCAGTTCAATGAGGCGCTGGAATCCATCCGCAACAATCTGATGGAGATGGGTGGCCTGGTGGAAAAGCAGGTAGTGGATGCCTTGCAGGCATTGCTGCATGCGGATTCCGACCTGGCCCAGAAGGTGCTGGACACGGAAGACAAGGTCGACAAGCTGGAAATGCTGATCGACGAGGAATGCACCCGAGTGCTGGCCCTGCGCCAGCCCGCCGCGTCGGACCTGCGTTTGATCATTGCCGTCACCAAGGCGGTCTCCGATCTGGAACGGATCGGTGATGAATCCGCCAAGATTGCCCGCATGGGCCAGCAGCTGGCGGAAGAGGGCGAGTCTCCGCGCGGTTACGTGGAAGTGCGCCACATCGGCAACCATGTGCGCAACATGCTGCGTGACACCCTGGATGCCTTTGCCCGCTTCGATGCCAAGAAAGCCCTGGCCGTGGCCGCCGAGGATAACGAGGTGGACCTGGAATACCGCAGCGCCATGCGTTCGCTGGTTACCTTCATGATGGAAGACCCGCGCTCCATTACCCGGGTGCTGAACATCATCTGGTCCCTGCGTGCACTCGAGCGAATCGGTGACCATGCCCGCAACATCGGCGAGCAGGTTATCTACCTGGTGGAAGGCAAGGATGTACGCCACATCACCGTGGACGAGATCGAAGCCAAGCTGAAGAAATAAGCTGCTGTGAGCAAAACCTTGCTACGTAGCGACTGTAGGAGCGCCTCTCGAGGCACGAACCTCGCGCAGCGAGGAAATCGGCCGCAGGGCGATCAGGAATTGCAAAGCTCGACAGGTCTATCCATGTAAAGGTTATGGCTAGGCTAGATAGAAGCGCATTCCTCGCCAAGGCTCGGTTCGCGTCTCAAGCGACGCTCCTGCAGGACTTTTATAAAGGCCGTGCCCGTTCCGGGCGCGGCCTTTTGCCTTTCCAGCATCGTCACAAAACTTTCCCGCGTTGCAGCTTGAAGCTTGCCGCTTGCAGCTTTAATATCCGTATTTCCGAATATACGAATACAGGGCGACCCATGCTCACTCCCACCCAGCTCTGCAAATGCCTCGGCGATGATCTTCGCCTGAGTCTGGTCTGCCTGTTGCACGGTCAGGGCGAGGTGTGTGTGTGTGATCTGGTGGATGCGGTCAGTGCGCCGCAGTCCACCGTGTCCCGACATCTGGCCCAGTTGCGCCAGTGTCAGCTGGTGGTGGCGCGGCGCCAGGGTACCTGGATGCATTACCGCATCAACCCGGAGCTGCCTGCCTGGGCCCAACAGACGATGGCGAATCTGGTATCACCGGCCTGCGAGGCTCTGTCTTTGAACCTTCCTGTCCCTGCCTGCTGCGAGAACTGACATGCAACTGCAACCCGTGACGATTCTGGTGCTGTGCACCGGTAATTCCTGCCGTTCCATTATCGGCGAAGCCTTGATCAATGCCCTGGGCGAAGATCGTTTTCGGGGGCTCAGTGCCGGCAGCCATCCCACCGGTCAGGTAAATCCCGGGGCGCTGGCGGTGCTGGCCCGCCATGGCATTACCCCGGCTAACCCGGCCTCCAAGTCCATGGACGATCTGGCCGATGAAGATATTGATCTGATCATCACCGTCTGCGACAGCGCTGCCGGAGAAGCCTGCCCGGTGTGGCTGGGGGATGTGCCCAAACTGCATTGGGGTCTGCCGGACCCGGCCCATGCGCAAGGCACGGACGAGGAAATTGCCGCCGCCTTTGAGGCTACCTACCAGCAACTGGAAAAACGTCTTCAGGCGCTGTTCGCTGTGTCGCTGGATGACCTCAATGAGAAAGGCCTGGTGGCCTGCGGTGAGCAAATCCACAGGGACTTGGAGGACCACTGATGCCGTTTTTCGAACGTTACCTGAGCGTCTGGGTGGGGCTGGCGATTATCGCCGGGGTTGGCCTGGGGTTGGCGGTGCCGCCGCTTTTTCAAGCGGTGGCGGCGTTTGAATACGCCCATGTGAACCTGGCGGTGGCAGTGTTCATATGGGTGATGGTCTACCCGATGATGATCCAGAT